>JALVEW010000157.1 GCA_027030425.1 Sedimenticola sp. | reverse complement strand
CGACGTGAAATGCAGCCATGGCACCACCGTGGGCCAGCTGGACCCCCAGCAGCTGTTCTACCTGCGCACCCGGGGTATTGAAGAAAAACAGGCCGTACATATGTTATGTGAAGGCTATGCCGGGGAAGTCATAGACCATATACAGCTTCCCGCCCTGCGGGAACAGGTCAGTGACAGAATGCGCCTGGCCCTGGAACGGATATGAACGACAAGGCACAGCTGAAGTCGGCGGTCATCGATGCCCTGAGAAACATCCACGACCCGGAGATCCCGGTCAATATCTACGACCTCGGGCTAATCTACGACATCGACGTGGACGACGACGGCAGGGCCGCCATCCGCATGACGCTGACAGCGCCTGCCTGCCCCGTGGCGGGCATCCTGCCAGGCCAGGTGGAACAGGCCGCGAAAGCCGTGGAAGGCATCAGCGATGCCACCGTGGAACTGGTCTGGGATCCCCCCTGGAGCCAGGAGCGCATGAGCGAGGAAGCCCGATTGCAGCTCGGGATGCTTTGACGGGATGTATGGCCGGGGTCGGAGTCAAATGGGAAGGATGTTGGAAAAATCCTCTGGCATGAAGCAGTTTGGTCCCGGTCCTGGTGGCAGTTGGGTGGAATTTGACTCCGACCCCTTTCTACACCCAACACTTCCCCGTACCCGGGAGAAAGAGTTTTGGAAGCAGTAGCCACGTGAACAGGAGAAAGAACATGAGCATCCAACTGACAGAAAACGCCGCCACCCATGTGAAAAAGATGCTGGCGGAAAAAGAAGGCGCTATGGGCCTGCGTCTGGGCACCAAGGAAGCAGGCTGTACGGGCTTTGCCTACGTGGTGGACTATACCGACGCCATCGGCAAAGACGACCAGGTCTTCGAAAGCCACGGCGTGAAAATCGTGGTGGACGCCGAAAGCCTGCCCCGCATCGACGGCCTGGTGGTGGACTTCGTGAAGAACAACCTCCTCAACGAAGGTTTCGAATTCCACAATCCCAACGTGAAGAATACCTGTGGCTGCGGGGAGTCCTTTGCCGTATGAGCATGAACCTGGACGAAATCGTCGATATCTTCGATATCCTCGGTGACTGGGAACAGCGGTACCAGTACCTGGTGGAACTGGGTGAGAAGCTGCCCCCCATGCCGGAAGAACTGAAGACCGAAGACAACAAGGTCAAGGGCTGCATGAGCCAGGTATGGGTCAGCGCCTACCGGGACGAGAAAGACCCCAGGCGTATCCATTTCCATGGCGATTGCGATACCAGCATCATCAAGGGGGTACTGGCCCTGCTCATCCAGCTGCTGGACGGCAGAACCGCGGAAGAAATCCAGCGACTCGACGTGGATGAATTCTTCACCCGCCTAAAGCTGGACGAGCACCTCTCGCCCAACCGTCATTTCGGCATCTATGCCTTGGTGGAGCTGATGAAGCAACAAGCGGCCGCCCTGGGTTAGTATATTCCCACGTACAGCGCCGTAATGTAATCCATCTGTCCCAGTATCTTGTCCAGGGAACGGGTCACCAGGGAGGGAATAAAGCGTCCGCCATTGAGCCTGAAGCTGATCTTGAAAGTGTTCCAGTCCTTTTCCACCTTTTTCAACGCCGCATTGATGTCTGAAGTGTTCTCCGGCGCTTTTTTCAGGGTATCCAAGGCTTCGCTGAACTCCTGTACCGCCTTGTCGTACTCCTGACCGTATTCCTCATTGTCCAGCCCCCAGGCCTTGAACACGTAAAACTTGGCAATGCGCTGTGACAGCATGCGCTGGCGGTCCGCGACGTTTATGAGCCTGCCCTTGCTGGTGCCCGCACGCTTCTCCAGCAAATGGGTAAGTTCGTCGGAAAACTTGAGCATCTTGTCCGCAATGGCGTTAACCTGAGGGGCCTGGCGGGTATTGGGGCGGGTCTTCACCAGCAGATTGTAGGCGAACCACAGGCGGTTGACCTTGCCAATGACCTTTTTTTCCTGCCGGGTTTCCACGAATCCATTCAGCTCCTGCAGGTTGTCGTCGAACTGCCTGATGGTTTCATCCATCTCCTTCACCGCGCTAAGCATCTTGCCCTGCCCCACCAGGGCATAGTCCTTTACCATGCGCTGACTGAGCATACGCTGCTGCCCCGCCTTACTGATAGCATCGCTCATGGTCAGGGCAGAAGCACCCAAGGGAAACATCAACAGCAAAACCAGCAGAAACAGGGAATGATTCTTCTTATATTGTTTGTCCAATGGAACAGTACCCGTTGTTTGAAAAGGCGCGATTCTACCAGCGCACCCACTCTTCTACCATCATTCAAGCAGGGGTTTTCCAAGGGACGCACAGATTTTCTTCCCGGCATCTGATCCTGGTCAAACACAATGGGGTTGCATGCCCCGCATTTTCAGCGGAGTCAACCACCGGGGGAGTAACGCGTTACCCACAATACCAACCCCCACAGGAGAACCAAGATGCACAAAACCAGACGAAACCGATATGCCCTGGCCTTGGCGGCCGCCACGCTGCTCATGGGCTGCAGCAGCATCACCACCGCTGAATACCAGCCCGCCATGGAAAAGGCCCTGGAAGCCCTGCTGGTCGCGGAACGCGCCCTGGAGAACGCAAGTCATGACAAAGGCGGTCACCGGGCCGAGGCGTTATGGCACGTAAGGGCGGCCATCAGGGAGACCCGCAAGGGCATACGCTACGACAACCGTCACTGACCTCAGCTGCGTGAACAGTCAGGAAGCAGGGCTTTCAGGAAACCGCAGTTCCAGCCTCAAGCCGCCGGCTTCCGATCGCCCGGCTTCCAGACTGCCTCCATACAGACCGATGATCTCCCGGGCCACAGCCAGGCCAATACCCTGGCCCGGGCTGTTCTCATCGGCCCGCTGTCCCCGCCGCAGCACCCTAGGCCATTCGTCGGGAAGAATGCCGGGGCCGTCATCCTCGATGACCAACCGCAGGCCTTGCTGGTTCCAGCCCCTTACGCCAACCCATGTATGCCCGTACTTGAAGGCATTCTCCAGGAGGTTGCCCAGCAGCTCCATGAGATCGGCCTCATCACCACGAAACAGGGCATTACTTTCCACATGATTTTCCACGCGCATGCCCTTTTCGGTATAGATTTTCTCCAGGGTAGCCACCAGCCTTTGAATCATGGGCGCCACTGGAACCGGAGCCACCAGGGTGGATCGGGCGGAGACCGCCGCCCGCCGCAATTGGTGCTGAACGATATGATCCAGGCGCTGCAGCTGCTCATCCGCGATGCGTCGTACGCGCTCAGAGGGCAAATTCTCGTCATGCACGACAGTCTTGAGATAAGCCATGGGCGTTTTCAGACTATGAGCCAGGTCATCCAGGCTTGTGCGGTAACGTTCCTGCACGGCGCGGGAATGGGCCATCAGGCTGTTGAGACTGGAAACCAGCCCCTGCAGCTCCGCCGGATACACGCCCTCCAGGCGCGAGCGCAGACCCTCGCGGATGTCTTCCAGATCCTTCTCCACCTGCCGCAACGGGCGCAGCCCCCAGCGCAGTATCATGCCCTGCGCCAGCAGCAGAACCACCGCCATGCCCCCCAGCCAGCTCCACAGACTCAAGCGAAAGGCCTGTATCTGCGTCTCGAAGGCAGCCGCGTCTTCAGCCACCACAAAAGTATAACGCCGGGTATTTCCCTGATCGTCTTCCCAGCCAATGCCCTGAGCATGAACAAAGAGCTGCTCCTTGCGGGCAAAGTAGGTCTTCCCGGGGAGCAGCATGTCAATGTTCGGCAACTTCAGGCCCAGCGTTGAAATCGAGCGCCAGAATATTTGGCCCCGACCTGCCAGCACCAGGGCGTAGAGGCCTGAATCCGGACTGGAAAAACGGGGTTCCGGAAGACTGTCCGGGAGCATCATGCCCCCCTGATCATCGACCTTTGCCGCCGCCAGCAGACCATAGACCACCGACTGCAACTTTTCTTTCTCGGCGCTCTCGGCGGCAACCCGGAATCCCTGTTCCAGAGCCACACCCCCCGCCAGCAGGAAACCCGCCAGCACCAGGGTCGCCGCCGCCAGCAGGCGGAAATGGATGGAATTCATGAGACGGGAGTCTTTTCCAGGCGGAAACGGTAACCCCGCCCCCGCAGCGTTTCTATGGGGTTCAGGCGGCCGTCCGGATCAAGCTTGCGACGCAGGCGGCTGAGCAGCACCTCCAGCACGTTACTGTCCCGATCATAATCCTGGTCGTAGATGTGTTCGGTCAGTTCCGTCTTGGATATCACCTCGCCCGCATGCAGAGCCAGGTATTCCAGCACTCGGTATTCATAGGCGGTCAGCTCCACGGCGCGGCCATTGACCATCACCTGCTGGGCCATGGTATCCAGCGCCAGTGGACCAAAGGAGAGTACGGGGCTGGCCCAGCCGCCGCTGCGCCGGAGCAAGGCATTCAGGCGCGCCAGCAGTTCCTCGAACTGGAACGGCTTGACCAGATAGTCGTCGGCGCCGGCCTCCAGGCCCTCCACCTTTTCCTCCCAGCGCCCCCGCGCGGTAAGAATGAGAATGGGAAAATTCCGTCCTTCCCTGCGCAGGCTGCGGATGATCTCCATGCCGGAAATATCCGGCAGTCCCAGATCGATGATGGCAATGTCCAGGGGCAATTCCCTGCCCAGATACAGCCCCTCGGTTCCATCTCCGGCTTTTGCCACCGCATACCCCTTGGCTTCGAGCTGGCGGGCCAGCTGCTCCAGGAGCGGCGCATCATCTTCGATCAACAGTAAATGCATGGCTAGCGCAGAATTTCACCGGTCAGCGGGTCGATACGCAGGCGTTTCACTACGCCGTCTGGCGTGAGCAGGCGCACCCGGTACTCCGAATCCATCTCCTGAACTGACAGAACGCGCCCATGGGTTGCTTCCCGCGCCCGGTTCACTGCTTCATCCAGACTGATGCCCCGGCGAAACGCCTTTTTTCTCATGGCCGACTCAGCCTTGTAGTGATGGTCACCTCTTGTTTCGCGGCCCTTCCCTCCCGCAACGGCAGACGACGACCACAGGCACAATCCCGCCAATAGCAGTATCAGACAAGCCTTGATGTGAACATTCATAACAACAACCTGCTAAGGATTTTCCGCATCCCTATATAACCCATGAATCTGCCTGCAATTATGCCAACAGACCGGGTTTCCTGGAGATAATACTGCTACAGCCAGGCTTAACCCATCCTGAACCTTCGCTTGTAATTTATATTAGCATTCAATAATATTCTAAAAGCATTGCCTGAACCGCAGTTTGTGTCGGCAACAATACCTGCTCTTTTCCTGTCGCATCATACATTCGAAGAGAGGGATAAAACATGAAACCTTCCTGCGGAGGACGTTATTCAATGAAAACGCTAAACAAGGCAATCACCCTCATCCTTTCTGTTTCCGGTTCCAGTGTATTTTCAGTCCCGGTACTGGCGCAACAAGGCTGCCAGCCGGGCAGTAGCACGAATCACCATGCACCTGCTCTCCCCGCCTGGGTAACGGAAAGACGCAATCACCCGTACCGTCCCATGGGGCAACCACCTGCCATGAATAACCCGCGGTATCCGGGGCTTCTACCCGCCTACGGTCCCTACCCCTACTATCCCGCTCCACCCTGGGGCGCCCCCTATGGCCAAAATTACGTGCCATGGAACGACGGCAGCTGGGGTCCGATGGACGGCCTGATGGATGGCAACAGCGACATGAGTTTTGCTTTCAACGGCAATATGTCGGGTCGCGGTCGCGGCAACGGCTATAACCGATGGATGGGTTCCTGGTGGGATACCCCCGTTCTGCCCTTGTTTTCCGCTACTCCAGCCGAGGAACAGGCGCCCGCCCAGGCAGTGAGCACGGACAGCGATCAAGATGGCGTGGACGATCTGTCAGACCTGTGCGCCAACACGCCGGCGGGAGTAAAGGTCAATGCCTTTGGCTGCCAGGACAGCGATGCCATGATTCTGCGCGGCGTCAACTTCCACACGGATTCCGACAAGCTCACCGATGATTCCATCGCCATCCTGGATCGGGTGGTCAATACCCTGAAAGCACATCCGGAAGTCAAACTGGAAGTCTCCGGTCATACCGACAGCCGTGGTGATGATGCCTATAACAAAAAACTGAGCGAACGCCGCGCCATCGCCGTGATGAAATATCTCGTGGACCACGGCGTCAAAGCCGATAACCTCATCGCCCGGGGCTATGGCGAAGAGCGCCCCATCGCCAGCAACGATACCCCGGAAGGCATGGCCAGGAACCGGCGGGTGGAACTAAATCGTTTGGACAAGTAGGTTACTGGCGGAATAGCAAGGGGTCGGAGTCAAATCAGGGGATGTTGTGTAAATCCTACCGCTTACGGTGATTTGACTCCGACCCCTTGCTATTATTTCTATCTTACAGAGACTGGATGGCCGCCTGGCAGAGGGTCAGCAGGGAGGCCGGGAAGATGCCGTAGTACAGCATGGCCAGGCCGTTCAAGGAAATGGCGATGCGCGCATCGGTTCCCGCCGTGATGGCCGCCTGGGAGATGGGTTTGTCGAAATACATGGCCTTGACCACCCGCAGGTAGTAGTAGGCGCCGATTACCGAGAAGAACACGGCCACCAGAGCCAGCCAGAGCATGCCGGCGTTGACCAGGGCGTCCAGCACGAACAGCTTGGCGAAGAAGCCGACCGTGGGCGGCACCCCGGCCATGGAGAACAGGATAAGCATCATCATCAGCGCCAGCCAGGGGCTGCGCTGGTTCAGACCCTTGAGGTCATGAATATACTCGGCTTCCACGCCCTTGCGACTGAGTATGGCCAGCAGGCCAAAGCCGCCCACGGCGGTGAGAGCGTAGATGATGGTGTAGAACATGGCAGAGGAATATCCCTTGCCCGCCCCGGCCAGCAGTCCCAGGAAAATGAAGCCTACGTGGGAGATGGTGGAATAGGCCAGCATGCGCTTGATGTTGTCCTGCACCAGGGCCACGATGTTGCCCAGGGCCAGGGACAGCACCGCCAGGATCATCAACATGCCCTGCCAGCCTTCCCAGCCCATGTCCGGTCCCAGACCACCCAGGCCCTGGGCGAGGATGCGCATGGCCATGGCGAAGGCGGCAATCTTGGGCACGCTGCCCAGGAAGGCGGTCACCACCACGGGCGCGCCCTGGTAAACATCCGGCGCCCACATGTGGAAAGGCACGGCGCCGAACTTGAAGGCAATGCCGATGAGGACGAACACCAGGCCGAAAGTGAGCACGGTCTTGTCCGTCTCGCCGCTGGCGACGGCCTTGGCCACGCCGGCGAAGTCCAGCATGCCGGTGCCGCCATAAATCATGGAGATGCCGTACAGCAGCATGCCGGAAGCCAAGGCGCCAAGCACGAAATATTTCATGGCCGCCTCGGAACCGCTTTTTGACTTGTTATCGAAGGCCACCAGGGCATAGAGACTCAAGGCCAGCAGTTCCAGGCCCAGGTAAAGGCTGAGGAAGCCGGCGGCGGACACCATGATCATCATGCCCAGGATGGCCATCATGCCCAGGATGTAGAACTCCCCCTTGAACAGCCCCCGCTCCAGCAGATAGGAGCGCGCATAAACGAAAGCGAAGATGCCCACGCTGAGAAGAGATATCTTGAGTACATCGCTCATGGCGTCACGCACATAGGCGCCGTACATCAGGGTCTGGCTGTGATCGCTGCCACTGGCCATGACGGCGGCAATGGTGGCCACCAGGGCCGCCAGGGACAGGCCATAGGTGAAAAAGCGCTTGGCCTGGTCCAGGAACAGGTCGACGATCAGAATCACGGCAATGGCCGACAGCAGCACGATTTCCGGCAGCAGGGGTAGCAATGTCGATGCGTTGTATTCCATCAGATCGAGACCTTAGAGTTTGGAGACGGCAATGTGGTTGACCAGGTTGGTGATGGACGCGTCCATGACCTTCACCAGGGGCTCGGGCCACAGGCCCAGAGCCAGCACGGCAAGGGTCAGGGAACCCAGCACCAGCACTTCGCGCTTGTTCACGTCCTGCAGGGCGGCGACACGGTCGTTGCCGACATCGCCAAAGACCACGCGCTTGACCATCCACAGGGTGTAGGCGGCGCCGATGATAAGGGTGGTGGCGGCCAGGAAGGCGAACCAGAAATCAGCACGGAAGCTGGCCAGAATGACCATGAACTCGCCCACGAAACCGGAGGTGCCCGGCAGGCCGGCATTGGCCATGGCGAAGAACACCATGAAGGCCGCGAACCAGGGCATGGTATTCACCACGCCGCCATAGTCGGCAATCTCGCGGCTGTGCATGCGGTCATAGAGCACACCCACGCACAGGAACATGGCGGCAGAGATGAAGCCGTGGGACACCATCTGCACCATGCCGCCCTGCACGCCCAGGATGGCGCCCGTTTGCACCTCGGGATTGGCGGCAATCATGAACACTATGAAGAAACCCAGGGTGACGAAGCCCATGTGGGCGATGGATGAATAGGCGATGAGCTTTTTCATGTCCTTCTGCACCAGGGCCACGAAGCCGATGTACACCACGGCAATGAGAGACATGGCGATGATCAGCCAGTCCAGATGGCTGCTGGCGTCCGGCGTGATGGGCAGACTGAAGCGCAGAAAGCCATAGCCACCGATCTTCAGCATGATGGCCGCCAGAATCACCGATCCCCCCGTGGGGGCTTCCACGTGGGCGTCAGGCAGCCAGGTATGCACGGGCCACATGGGCACCTTCACCGCAAAGGCGGCCAGGAAGGCCAGGAAGATGAGAATCTGTTCCGTCAAACCCAGTTTCAGGGTATGAAAACCCAGGATCTCCATGCTGCCGGACTGGAAGTACATGTACACCAGGGCCACCAGCATGAACACCGAGCCCAGGAAGGTATAGAGAAAAAACTTGATGGTGGCATACACCCGGTTCGGTCCGCCCCAGATGCCAATGATGAGGAACATGGGGATGAGCATGGCCTCCCAGAACACATAGAACAGCATGGCGTCCAGGGCGGCGAACACCCCCACCATGACCCCTTCCATGATGAGAAAGGCCGCCATGTACTGGGAAGGCTTGTACTGGATTACCTGCCAGCCGGCGATGACCACCAGGATGGTGATGAAGGTGGTGAGGAGGATCAGGGGCATGGAGATGCCGTCCACCCCCAGGTGATAGTTCACCTTGAAGCTCTCTATCCAGGGGATATTCTCCTCGAACTGCATGGCCGCCGTGGAGGCGTCAAAGCCCGTCCACAGGGGAATGCTGATGAGGAAGGTCAGCACCGCCACCGCCAGGGCCAGCCAGCGGCTCACGTTGGGCGCCTTGTCACCGCTGAACAGGACCAGCAGGCCGCCCAGGACAGGCAGCCAGATAATCGCACTCAAAATTGGCCAATCTGCACTCATTATCTTCTATCCAAATCCTTGTCAGCGAATCACGAACCAGTACACCAGGCCCAGCAGACCCAGGATCATGGCGATGGCATAGTGATACAAATAACCGCTCTGCAGCCAGCGCAGGGTCTGCCCCAGCAGGCCCACGCTGCGTGCCGAGCCGTTCACCGCGATACCGTCGATGACCGTGCGGTCACCAACGATCCACAGGCCCTTGCCCAGCAGCAGGCTGCCCTTGGCGAACACCGCCTGGTTGAACTCGTCGAAACCGTACTTGCGGGTGAGCAGGCCGTACAGCCAGTCGAAGCGTATGGCCAGGTTGCGGGCGATCTCCGGCTTGAGCATGTACACATAGAAGGCCGTGGCCAGGCCGCCCATGGCCAGCCAGAACGGCAGCGCCATGACGCCATGGCTGATGAAGCCGATCTGGTTGTGGTAATGCTCGCCGATCTCGCCCAGGGTGTCGTGGGCGGAGGCCACATGCAGCACGCCCTTGAAATAGTCGCCGAACAGCATGGGCTCGATGGTCATCCAGCCGATGACCACGGAAGGAATGGCCAGCAGCATCAGAGGCACGGTGACCACGGCGGGCGATTCCTTGATGTGCTCCTTCGCATGCTCGTCCCTGGGGCCTTCACCGTGGAAGACGATGAAATACAGGCGGAAGGAATACAGAGCAGTAACGAACACGCCGGCCACCAACAGCCAGTGGGCATAGCCCGCCCCGGCGATCTGCGCATGGCCCACGGCCTCGATGATGGCGTCCTTGGAGAAAAAGCCCGAGAAGCCGGGGAAGCCGATGAGGGCCAGGTTGCCCAGCAGGAAGGTGATCCAGGTGATCTTCATGTACTTGCGCACCCCGCCCATGTTTCGGATGTCCTGATCGTGGTGCATGCCGATGATGACGGAACCCGCCGCCAGGAATAGCAGGGCCTTGAAGAAGGCATGGGTCATGAGATGGAACAGGCCCGCGGCATAGGCCGAGGCTCCCAGAGCCGCCACCATGTAACCCAGCTGGGACAGGGTGGAATAGGCAATGACCCGCTTGATGTCGTTCTGCACGATGCCGATGAGCCCCATGAAGAAGGCCGTCGTGGCGCCGATGACCAGCACGAAGCTCAAGGCCGTCTCCGACAGCTCATACAGGGGCGACATGCGCGCCACCATGAAGATACCGGCGGTAACCATGGTGGCAGCGTGAATCAGGGCGGAGATGGGCGTGGGGCCTTCCATGGAATCCGGCAGCCACACATGCAGGGGAACCTGGGCCGACTTGCCCATGGCCCCGATGAACAACAGGATGCAGATCACCGTCATCAATGACCACTGGCTGCCGCCCCAGATGCCGATAGTCTCCCCGGCCTTGGCCGGCGCGGCATCGAATACCTGGGCGTAATCCAGGCTGCCGAAATACATGGCCACGGCGGCGATGCCCAGGATGAAACCGAAGTCCCCTACCCGGTTCACCAGGAAGGCTTTCATGTTGGCGAAGATGGCCGACTCCCTCTTGAAGTAGAAGCCGATGAGCAGGTAGGACACCAGGCCCACGGCCTCCCAGCCGAAGAACAGCTGCAGGAAGTTGTTGGACATGACCAGCATGAGCATGGAGAAGGTGAACAGGGCGATGTAGCTGAAGAAACGCTGGTAGCCCTCCTCGTGGGCCATGTAACCAATGGTGTAGATATGCACCATGAGGGAGACAAAGGTCACCACGGTAATCATCATGGCGGTGAGATTGTCCACCAGGAAACCCACATGCAGCTGCAGGCCGTCCACCACCATCCAGGTGTAGATATTCTCATTGAACACTGGCGCGCCCTGGAACACGTGCAGCCAGAACACATAGGCCGACAGGGCGAAGGACACGCCCACGCCCAGAATGGTGGCCCAGTGCGCGCCCGCCTTGCCAATCTGGTTGCGCAGCAGGCCGGCAATGACGGAACCGGCGAGGGGCGCCAGCACCAGGGCGAGATACAGGGTTTTCATGTCGATAGCAGGCATGGCGTCACCCCTTCATGGTGTCGAGGTCATCGACATCGATGGTGCGGCGGTTGCGGAACAGCACGATGAGTATGGCCAGGCCGATGGCCGCCTCCGCCGCCGCTACCGTGAGAATGAAGAACACGAACACCTGCCCCGTCACGTCTCCAAGAAAATGGGAGAAGGCCACGAAGTTGATGTTCACCGCCAGGAGCATCAGCTCGATGCACATGAGCAGCACGATGAGATTCTTGCGGTTGATGAAGATGCCGGCCACGCTGATGACGAACAGCAGGGCGCCGAGAATCAGATATTCAGACAGGGAAATCATCACCCCTTCTCCTCCGCCGCCATCTTGACGATCTTCAGGCGGTCTTTCTTCTTCACCATGTGCTGCTCGGTGACGTTCTGGCGCTTGGTCTGGGGCCGCTTGCGCAGGGTCAGGCTGATGGCGGCGACCATGGCCACCAGCAGGATTACCGCGGCGATCTCCAGGGCGTACAAATGCTGGGTGAACAGGGACAGGCCCAGTTCAGCCGTGTTGTTGTAATCCGCCGGAGCCGGCTCCGGGGCGGCGTATTTCGCCAGACCAAAATGCTTGGGGCCAAGGACCAGGGCCATTTCCATGAACATCACGGCGCCCACCAGGACGCCAAGGGGAAGATGCCGCACGAAACCGGCGCGCACCGTGGCCAGGTCGATGTCCAGCATCATGATGACGAACAGGAACAGCACCATCACCGCCCCCACGTACACCAACACCAGGGCGATAGCCAGGAATTCCGCCTCGGCAAGAACCCAGATGCCCGCCATGTTGAAGAACACCAGCACCAGGAACAGGGCCGAATGCACCGGGTTGCGCCGGGTCACCACCATCACCGCCGCACCCAGCAGGATGATCGCAAACATGTAGAACAGGAATTTCTCGAAGCTCATGTCTCTGTCACCGGTATTTCGCCTGGGCCGCGCGGTCTTCGGCCAGCTGCGCCTCGTACTTGTCGCCCATGGCCAGGAGTTTCTCCTTGGTCATGATGTAATTGCCCGCCGCCTTGTCCGTATCCTCGAAATGATACTCGTACAGGCGCGTCTCCACGATAGCATCCACGGGACAGGACTCCTCGCAGAAGCCACAGAAGATGCACTTGAACAAATCGATGTCATAGCGCGTAGTGCGCCGCGAGCCGTCCTCCCTGGGCGCCGCCTCGATGGTGATGGCATTGGCCGGGCATACGGCCTCGCACAACTTGCAGGCGATGCAGCGTTCTTCGCCATTGGGATAGCGGCGCTGGGCATGCAAGCCGCGGAAGCGCGGCGATACCGGGGCCTTTTCCTCGGGATAGTTCAGGGTGAACTTCTTGCGGAACAGGTACCGCCCGGTGACGCTCATGCCCTTGAACAATTCCAGCAGGAACAGGGAGCGGATGTAGTGAATCACGGTCTTCATGCTTCAGCTCCTCCTACTGGTACCAGGGACCGATGTCATAGACCTGCATGGCGCCCGCCACGAAGATCCAGACAATGGTGATGGGAATGAATATCTTCCAGCCCAGGCGCATGATCTGATCGTAGCGGTAGCGCGGAAAGGTGGCGCGGAACCACAGGAACAGGAACATGAACACAAAGGTCTTGGCCACCAGCCAGACGATGCCCGGCACCCAGGCGAACCAGGACTCCATGAAAGTACCCTGGAAAGGAGACAGCCAGCCGCCCAGGAACATCAGCGCCGTGAGGGCGGAAATCAGAATCATGTTGGCGTATTCCGCGAGGAAGAACACGGCGAAGGCCATGCCGGAATAATCCACGTGGAAACCGGCAACGATCTCCGACTCCCCTTCCGCCACGTCGAAGGGCGCGCGGTTGGTTTCGGCCACGCCGGAAATGAAATAGATCACGAACAGGGGCAGGAGGGGCAGCCAGTACCAGTGCCAGAAGCCGCCGGACTGACCTTCCACGATCTGCCCGAGATTCAGGCTGCCCGCCGCCACCAGCACCCCCACCAGGGCGAAGCCCATGGCGATTTCGTAAGAAACGATCTGCGCCGCGGAGCGGATGGAACCGAGAAAGGCGTACTTGGAGTTGGAAGCCCAGCCGGCAATGATGACGCCATAGACGCCGATGGAAGTCATGGCCAGCAGATAGAGCAGGCCCGCGTTGATGTCCGACAGCACCAGCCCCGTATCGAAGGGAAAAACCGCCCAGGCCGCCAGGGCCGGGCCGATGCTCAGCAAAGGCGCGATCAAGAACAGGGTCTTGTCCGCGTGGGTGGGCAGAACAATCTCCTTGAACATGAGTTTGAAGGCGTCGGCTATGGGCTGCAGCCAGCCTTTCGGCCCTACCCGGTTCGGCCCCAGGCGGATCTGCATGTAGCCAATGATCTTGCGCTCGGCGTAGGTGTAATAGGCCACCAGCACCATCAGGGGGGCCATGATGACCACGATCTTCAGGATGATCTGGATCCAGACCGGCAGCGATTCATAGATTCCGATAAGAAAATCCATCATGCCTTCTCCAGTGAAACCGCGCCGAAGCCTTCACCCAGCAGTTCACTGCCGGGAACCCCCGTGGGCATCCACACGCAGCCGCCGGGCACCCGCTCGTCCACTGCCAAGGGCAGGGTGATTTCGGCCTCTGCCTGCCTGAGCACCACGGAGTCGCCGTCCTCCAGGCCCAGGGCCTGGGCCAGGGCGGGATTCACCCGCAGGCCCGCCTTCCAGGCGTCGGGCGTGTGCTGCAGGGCCTGGGCCCGACGCACCAGCATGTCCGTGTTATAGATGGGCGTACCGCCGATGCGCTGCAGGTCGCTGCTGCCCAGAACAGGCGCGGGGGCGTCCCCTTCCGGCAGTCTGTTGTCCGGCTGGGCCTCGCCCATGGCCGCCTGCAACTCCTCGCGCACGTCCATCACGCTTTCCTGGTCGAAGCCTTCCACGTCCGCCAGATTGCCCAGGACGCGCAGCACCTTCCAGGCGGGCCGGGCCTCGCCCACGGGACGGGCGGCGCCATTGAAGGACTGCATATCCCCTTGCATGTTGACGAAGCTGCCCGCCGTCTCCAGGAAACTGGCCACGGGCAGCACCACGTCGGCCACGGCTTCCAGGCCGGAGCCCAGATGAGTACTCAGGGCCACCACCTTCGCATTGTCCAGCATGGCCATGGCGGCGGCGGGGTTGGCCATATCGGCCTCCGGCTCCAGATTCAACAGCAGGCAGGCATCCAGGCCCTGCGTAACCATGGCGCCACAAGACAGGCCGGATCCCAGACCCAGCATGGCAGCGCCGGTGCTGTTGGCGCCCTCGCCCGTGAAGCCCAGATCCAGACCCGCCGCCTCGGCGATGTTGGCCGCCAGGCGGCGCAGCAGGGTGAAATCGGTATGGGCCTGGGCGACGCTGCCCAGCAGCACCAGTCCCTGTTCCGCGCTCTTCAAAGCGTCGGCCATCCGCTGGTGGGCGTCACTGGCATCGGCACTGACACCAGCGGTATCCGCCCCCAGGGCACGGGCCAGGCCGGCCAGCTCGGCTACCATGCCGGAGGGCGCGCAGATGCGCTTGTCCGCCAGGTCGAAGTTGAAATCATAGTCCACAGGGTTGATGGTCATGACCCTGCCGCCCGCCAGGGCCGCCTTGCGCACCCGGTGGTTGAGCAGGGGCTGATCCTTGCGCAGCCAGGAACCGATGAGGAGCACGGCCTGATTTCTTTCTACCGCGGAGAGAGTCTGGCCCAGCCAGGGAACCGCGGGATCGGCGGCGCGGAAGTCCCCCTGGCGCAGGCGGTAATCAATATTGTCCGAGCCCAGCCCGGCAAGCAGCTTGCGGGCAAGATGCATCTCCTCCAGGGTGGCGCTGGGTGACACCAGGGCGCCCAGGCGCGCCTTGTCGGCGTCCTTGAGAATGCCGGCCGCTTCCAGCAGGGCTTCCTGCCACTCGGCTTCCACCAGCTTGCCATTCTTGCGCAGCAGGGGTTTTTCCAGGCGGTCTTCGCTGTACAAAGCCTGGTAGCTGAAGCGGTCCCGGTCGGACAGCCAGGTTTCGTTCACCGCCTCGTTTTCCCTGGGCACCACGCGCATCACCTGGTGATTGCGCACATGGACATGGATGTTGGAGCCCACACCGTCATGGGCGGCAATGCTGTCATGGGTGGTCAACTCCCAGGCCCGGGCCCGGTAGCGGAAAGGCTTGGAGGTCAGGGCGCCCACCGGACACAAATCGATGATGTTGCCGGACAGCTCGGAGCCCACGGTGTGCTCCACATAGACGCCGATCTTCATGTGCTCGCCCCGGCCCGTGGCGCCCATTTCCCGCACCCCGGCGATTTCGTCGCCGAAGCGCACACAGCGGGTGCAGTGGATGCAGCGGGTCATGTCCGTGGCGATGAGAGGCCCGATGTCGTCGCTCTTGACCACGCGCTTGCCTTCCACGAAGCGCGACAGGCCGCCGCCAAAGCCCATGGCCACGTCCTGCAGCTCACACTCCCCGCCCTGGTCGCAGATGGGACAGTCCAGGGGATGGTTGATGAGCAGGAACTCCATGGTGCCCTTCTGAGCCTGACGCGCCAGGGGCGAACAGGTCCAGGCTTTCATGCCATCGGCCACGGGGGTGGCGCAGGCCGGCAGGGGCTTGGGCGCGTTCTCCACTTCCACCAAGCACATGCGGCAGTTGGCCGCCACGGAGAGCTTCTTGTGGTAGCAGAAGCGCGGCACAGTGATGCCCGCGGCGTCCGTCACCTCGATGAGCATCTGCCCCGGGGTGGCTTCGAGCTTCTTGCCATCGACTTCGATGGTAATGGTCTGCTGATCGGACATGCTGCTAGCGCCCCCCTACCATGCACTTCTTGTGATCGATGTGGTACTGGAATTCTTCCCGGTAATGCTTGATGAAGGCCGCCACGGGCATGGCCGCCGCGTCCCCCAGGGCGCAGATGGTGCGGCCCATGATGCGCTGGGTGACATCGTCCAGAAGGTCCATGTCCTCGGGCCGGCCCTGGCCGTTTTCGATGCGGTGTATGACCCGGTGCATCCAGCCCGTGCCCTCCCGGCAGGGAGTGCATTGGCCGCAGGATTCCTCGTAGTAGAAATAGGAGATGCGATCCAGCAGCTTCACCATGCACTGCCGGTCGTCGATGACGATCACCGCCCCGGAGCCAAGCATGGAGCCGGCGCTGGCAATGCTGTCGTAATCCATGGTCAGTTCCATCATCTGCTCGCCGGGAATCACCGGCGCGGAAGAACCACCGGGAATTACCGCCTTGAGCTTGTAGCCGTCCTTCATGCCGCCAGCCATTTCCAGCAGCTCGGAGAAAGGCGTGCCCATGGGAATCTCGAACACCCCGGGATTGTTGATGTTGCCGGAGATGGAAAACAGCTTGGAGCCGCCGGAGTTCTCCACGCCCAGGTCGCGGAACCACTCGCCGCCCCGGCGGATGATGTCCGGAATGGAAGCCAGGGACTCGGTGTTGTTGATGATGGTGGGCCGTCCGTAGAGGCCGAACATGGCCGGGAACGGCGGCTTGAAGCGCGGCTGCCCTTTCTTGCCCTCGATGGATTCGAGAAGCGCCGTCTCCTCTCCGCAGACGTAGGCGCCACCGCCCAGATGGGCGTGAATGTCAAAACTGAAACCAGAGCCCAGGATGTTCTCCCCCAGCAGCCCCGCGTCCCGGGCCTCCTGCAGGGCGGCCTCGAAGCGCTCGTAAGGCTCCCAGAACTCACCACGGATGTAGTTGTAGCCCGCCGTGCCGCCGATGGCGTAGCCGGCGATGATCATGCCTTCGATGAGAGCATGAGGGTTGTAACGCAGGATGTCACGGTCCTTGAAGGTGCCCGGCTCGCCCTCGTCCGAGTTGCACACGATGTATTTCTCACCGGGGGCGCTGCGGTTGATGAAGCTCCATTTCAGGCCCGTGGGAAAACCGGCCCCACCCCGGCCGCGCAGGCCCGAGGTCTTTACCGTCTCGATGATAGTCTCCTGGGAGATCTTTTCCGTGAGAATCTTGCGCAGGGCTTCATAGCCGCCCTCGGATTCATAGCTGGACAGCAGCCAGGGACGGTCCAGGTGCAAAGTGCGCAGGCAGACTTCATTCGCCATTGTCTTGCTCCAGGCTGTCGAGAATGGAATCCACCAGTTCCGGGGTCAGGTTCTCATAGTACTGCTTGCCGATCTGGAACATGGGCGCGCCGCCGCAGGCGCCCAGGCATTCCACTTCCTTCAGGGTGAATTTCCCGTCTTCCGTGGTTTCGCCCAGCTTGATGCCCAGGCGTTTCTCCAGGTGCTCGACGATGTTCTCGGAACCGCAGATCATGCAGGACACATTGGTGCAGACACAGATCTTGTGTTTGCCCACCTTTTCCAGCTCGTACATGGAGTAGAAAGTGGCCACCTCGTAGACGGCGATGGGGGGCATGTCCAGGTAATCCGCCACCTTGTCCATGAGTTCCTGCGTCAGGTAGCCGCCGTTGTCGTCCTGCACGATGCGCAGGGCGGCCATCACCGCGGACTGCTTCCACTCGGCGGGATACTTGGCCACCCATTTGTCAATCTCGGCGCGTATCTCCGGCGAGAACAGGTTTTCCTTGTCTTCCCGCTTGTCGGTACGGGCCCAGGGCTCACAACGAAGACTCATCAGCGGTCGATCTCCCCAAAAACAACGTCCATGGTGCCGATCACGGCCACCACGTCTGCCAGCATATGGCCCCGGGTCATCTCATCCATGGCCGCCATGTGGGCGAAACCGGGGGCGCGGATTTTCAGTCGGTACGGCTTGTTGGCACCATCGGAAATGATGTAGCAGCCAAACTCGCCCTTGGGCGCTTCCACGGCGAAGTAGGCCTCGCCTTCGGGCACCGTATATCCCTCAGTGAACAGCTTGAAATGATGAATCAGGGCTTCCATGTCGTCCTTCATCTTCTCCCGAGGCGGCGGCGCCACCTTGGGATCCCCCACCATCACCGGGCCGGGGTTGTTCTTCAGCCAGTCCACGCACTGTTTGATGATGCGGTTGGACTGGCGCATTTCTTCCACGCGCACCAGATAACGGTCGTAGGAATCGCCATTGCTTCCCACCGGGATATCGAAATCCACCTTGTCGTAGGCGGCATAGGGCTGTTTCTTGCGCAGGTCCCAAGCAATACCGGAACCACGAATCATGGGACCGGTGAAGCCCAGCTGGCGCGCCCGCTCGGGGCTGACCACGCCAATACCCACCAGGCGCTGCTTCCAGATGCGGTTGTCCGTAAGCAGGGTTTCATACTCGTCGATATAGCCGGGGAAACGCTCGGTGAAGTCCTCGATGAAGTCCAGCAGGGAGCCTTCCCGGGCACGGTTGCGGTACTTGATATCCTTTTCACTGCGTAGATGATCCTTGGTGTAGCGGGGCATCTGGTCTGGCAGGTCACGATAGACCCCCCCCACCCGGTAGTAGGCGGCGTGCATGCGCGCGCCGGATACGGCCTCATAGCAGTCCATGAGGTCTTCCCGTTCGCGGAAGGCATACAGGAAAACGGTCATGGCGCCCACGTCCAGGGCATGGGCACCCAGCCACATGAGATGATTGAGGATGCGGGTGATCTCATCGAACATGACCCGGATGTACTGGGCGCGTTCGGGCACCTCGATACCCAGCAGTTTCTCTATGGTGCCCACGTAACCATGCTCATTGCACATCATGGACACATAATCGAGACGGTCCATGTAGGGAATGGAGTGATTGAAGGGCTTGTGCTCGGCCAGCTTCTCCGTGGCACGGTGCAGCAGACCCACATGGGGATCAGCGCGCTGAATCACCTCACCATCCATCTCCAGCACCAGGCGCAGCACGCCGTGGGCGGCGGGGTGCTGGGGACCGAAGTTCAGGGTGTAGTTACGAATCTCAGCCATCGGCCTGCTCCTGCTCTTCCTCTTTCACCACGGCGCAGCCTTCCTCGTAACGATAGTCGTGGCGCACCACCCGGGGCACCAGGGTGCGCTGTTCGATGGTGACGGGTTCGTAAACCACCCTGCCCTTGTCCTCGTCATAGCGCATCTCCACCTGCCCCACCATGGGGAAGTCCTTGCGGAAGGGATGGCCAATGAAACCGTAGTCGGTGAGGATACGGCGCAGGTCCGGGTGCCCGGTGAACAGGATGCCGAACAGGTCGAAGGCCTCGCGCTCGAACCAGTTGGCGCTGGTCCAGATACCGGTAACCGAATCCACCACGGGATAATCCGCGTCCAGGAACACCTTCACCCGCAGGCGGACATTGTGCGCCAGGGACAAGAGATGATAGACCACGGCAAAGCGGCTCTCGGCCTGGAACTCCGCGACCGGACCCCGTTCCGCTCCCCGGCTGAAGCCGGTGTTGGGGGCATCCTCTGCATTCCATTCCGAGTGGCCATAGGCGGCATAGTCCACGCCGCACACGTCGATACATTGCTCGAAACTCAGGCTGCTGTTGCTGCGCAGGATCTCCATGACCGGCAGCAGCTGTTCCCGGGGCACGGTAAGGGTCATCTCGCCCAGGGCGCGGCTCCACTTGCAATCAGGATAATCTTCCTCCAGGTAGTCCTCGAAGGCTTCTTCCAGATCGTCCAGGCGGTCTTCCAGGCTCATGCGTTTTCCTCAACCGGCTTGGTGCGCGCGATGGTGTTGGTGCGCTTGATCTTGTTCTGCAACTGCACGATGCCGTACAGCAGGGCTTCCGCCGTGGGCGGACAGCCGGGCACATAGACGTCCACGGGCACCACCCGGTCACAGCCGCGCACCACAGAATAGGAATAATGGTAATAACCCCCGCCATTGGCGCAGGAGCCCATGGAAATGACCCATTTGGGGTCCGGCATCTGGTCGTACACCTTGCGCAGGGCGGGCGCCATCTTGTTCACCAGGGTGCCGGCGACGATCATCACGTCGGACTGACGGGGACTGGGACGAAAAATGATGCCAAAGCGGTCCAGGTCATAGCGCGAGGCGCCGGCCTGCATCATCTCCACGGCGCAGCAAGCCAGGCCAAAGGTCATGGGCCACATGGAGCCCGTGCGCGCCCAGTTGATGACGGTATCCAGCGAGGTGGTGACGAAACCTTCCTCGAATACGCCTTCTATTCCCATTCCAGCGCTCCTTTCTTCCACTCATAGATGAAACCGACCACCAGGATGCCCAGGAAGATCATCATGGCCCAGAACCCCGTGGGACCAATCTGGTCCAGCACCACCGCCCAGGGAAAGAAGAAGGCGATCTCCAGGTCGAACAGGATGAACAGGATAGCCACCAGGTAGAAACGCACGTCGAACTTCATACGCGCGTCTTCAAAGGCTTCAAAACCGCATTCGTAGCGGGAGCCTTTCTCTTCGTCCGGATTGCGGGGGGAAAGAATGAAGCCTGCTCCCATTGCGGCAATGCCGACAAACAGGCCGATGACGATGAATATCAGAATTGGCAGATAGTTTTCCAGCACTTGGAAGCAGCCCCCTGGTCTTATTCTACTTGTCGCACACCAGCTGGTAGTTTATTTCAGCCCGCCCTTCAGGTCAAATTTATGACATTTCTCAAGTTATTGATTTACAAGGATAAATAATACCCCTATTGCATCCATAAAAAAACAGTATCCGGCTTCCCGGATACTGTTCAAAGATGGTGCCGAAGGCCGGACTTGAACCGGCACGGCTTGCGCCACTACCCCCTCAAGATAGCGTGTCTACCAATTCCACCACTTCGGCATAAACTTGTTGTTGCCAGCCTCATTCAGGCTTGGCAGGTTCCTCTTTCACGCCGGCTTCCGCGGCAGGCGCGGGCGTTTCCACCACAGGAACATCAGACGCGCTGCCTGCATTGTCCTCGGGCACCACGGGCACGTCGGAAGCCGCATCCCCGGCAGGTACCGCAGGCATATCGCTCTGGACCGGGGGAATCTCCTGGGCCTGTTCCGTGGGAACATCCACCATGAGGCCGGATTCACGCGCCGTGTTCAGCGCCATCCAGGCCAGAGCCAGACTGGTAATGAAAAACAGCAGCGCCAGGATGCCGGTAGTGCGGCTGAGAAAGTTCGCAGAACCCCGCGCGCCGAACACCGTGGCCGAAGCACCGCTGCCGAAGGCAGCACCGGCGTCCGCGCCCTTGCCATGCTGAATCAGTATCAGACCGATGAGCCCGATGGACAGAAACAGATGAACCATTACCAGAATCGTATGCATTGACTATCGTCTCTCAATTTCAGTCGTTGGCGGCCGTGCAGATGCCAAGAAAATCTTCCGCCTTCAAGGAAGCGCCGCCGATAAGGCCGCCATCAATGTCCGGGTTGGCCAGCAGCTCCGCGGCATTGCCAGGCTTCATGCTGCCACCATAGAGAATGCGCAGGCCTTCGGCCACTTCAGCATTGCTCTGGGCAATACGCTGGCGAATGAAGGCATGAACTTCCTGGGCCTGTTCCGGGGTTGCCGTCAGCCCCGTGCCGATAGCCCATACGGGTTCATAGGCGATAACACCCTCGCCCAGCATGTCCACGCCGCAATGTTCGATCACCGCATCGATCTGACGAGCCACTACTTCCTCGGTGATGCCGCTCTCCCGCTCTTCCTGGGTCTCGCCAATGCAGAACAAAGGCACCAGGCCAGCCTTGCGGGCCGCGGTAAACTTCTCCGCCACCAGCTGATCCGTTTCACCGTGATAGGTGCGACGCTCGGAGTGGCCAATGATGACGTACTTGCACCCGAAGTCCGTGAGCATGGGACCGGCAATCTCGCCGGTGTAGGCACCAGACTCGTGCACGGACAGATCCTGACCGCCCCATGCGATGGGCGTGCCCTCCAGCTGGGCCTGTACTTCCGGAATGAATACGGCAGGAGGACAGACGGCAACCTCGGCCACCTTGACATCATCGATGCCTGCCTTCAGACCCGCCAACAGTTCCCTGACGCTCGCCAGCGAACCATTCATCTTCCAGTTTCCAGCCACCAGTGGTTGACGCATAATCTACTCCTGCTTGAAATCCCGACGCATCGGGGTTCCGGAAAAATCAAGCCGCGTAGTTTACCAATTGGCCCAGATTTATCAATAGTATTTTGCGCGGGAACAGCACCGATTCCTCCGCTCTCTAAACCTCCCTGCCCATTTTCCCGTCCCCTCATTGATTGATTCGCTTACCATCGTCGAAATTGACGGCTCATCCTTAATGCCACATCCAGTGCATTGAAAAACAGTGCTTTTTCAATGCACTGTTAATATTTGGCATTTCCCGCCGACATCGGATGCATGCAGAATCAGAAAATCGCCGACAATAAGCTTTCAGATTGGCAATCCGACAAGGTCTATGGGCAGATCCGACTGGTATTCTCCTCCATTTTCTTCTCCCTGAAAGCAATACTGGCTGTCAGCCTGTTGCTGACCGCAATCCAGTGGGAAGCCATCAATCACCTGGTCCTTCTGTTCTGGCAACTGGGCGTCTTTCTGGTTTCGGCTTTTCGCTATTGGCAATATCGTCGCTTCCAGGCATCCCCCCGAAGTCCGGAAGAAGCCCGCTACTGGAGCCACCAGGCGGTGCTGGGCGCATTCCTGTCCGGCCTGCAATGGGCGGTGGCGGGTGTATTCCTGTTCGCCCCCGATTCCATGCCCCACCAGCTGTTTCTGACGTTTGTCATTGCCGGCATGGCGGCAGGAGCAATCACCAGCCTGTCAGCCTATTTCCCCGCCATTTCCATCTTTCTCCTGGTTTCCATCTTCCCCCTCAGCTGGTCATTCTTCCGCCTGGACACAGGCATGGGAGACCTGATGGCGGGAATGCTGATCTTTTTCATGGTCTTGATTATCCGGGCTGCCCACAGGCTGAACACCATCATCACCGATGCCATCACCATGCAGCACGAAAAGGGAATCGCGGAAGCCACCATGCGCCGTCAGGCTCTCTTTGATGAACTGACACAGCTTCCCAATCGTCGCATGCTTTTCACCCATCTCGACCAGGAAATATCCCGCTCTCGCCGCCACGGCTATTTTGGCGCCATCCTGTTCCTGGACCTGGACAATTTCAAGAACGTCAACGATTCGCTGGGCCATGCCCTGGGCGACAAGCTGCTCACCCAGGTCGCGGCGAGAATCACCCTCAGGCTGCGCAAGGAGGACATCGCGGCACGCCTGGGCGGTGACGAGTTCGTGATCCTGCTGTCGGAAATAGGCAGACAGAGCAGCACAGCACTCACTCACGTGCAGCGGGTGGCCTCGGAAATCCAGGGCTTGTTCAAGGAGCCCTTCCAGGTCAACGGGCATACCCTGCACATCACCGCCAGCATAGGCATCGTGCTGTTTCCCCTGGATGAAAGCAGCCCTGGTGACCTGCTGCAGCGGGCGGACGTGGCCATGTACCGCGCCAAGGAAGAAGGCCGGGATCGTTTTCGTTTCTTCCAACCGGCCATGCAGGAAGCACTGGACAATCGTCTGCGCATCGAAAAAGGACTGCGCAGAGCACTGGAGCAAAAACAGCTCGAACTCTACTACCAGCCCCAGGTGGATTCACAGGGACGGATGATCGGCGCGGAAGCCCTGGTCCGATGGCGACACCCAAAACATGGCATCATCAACCCCGCTGAGTTCATCAGCATCGCCGAGGAGACGGGGCTCATCTACAGGCTGGGTGACCAGGTTTTGTGCATGGCATGTGAGCATATCTTGCAGCTGGCCAAGTCAACACCCCTGGCCATATCCGTCAACATCAGCCCCAAGCAGTTCCGCGAACCGACCTTCCCCGACCGGGTGGAGGAAATCATCCTTCAGTACGGAATCGACCCGAAATTGCTGCACCTGGAGATCACCGAGAGTACGGTCATGGAAGACATAGAGCAGACCATAGACCGCATGGAAACCATCAAATCCCTTGGTGTGAGCTTTGCCATCGACGACTTCGGCACGGGACAGTCCTCCCTGGCCTACCTCAAGCGCCTGCCCATCGAAACCCTGAAGATCGACCGTTCCTTCGTGGACGACATAGAAAAGGCTTCCAACGACGCCATCCTGGTGGAAACCATCATCATCATGGCGAAACACATGGGCCTGAAAACCATTGCCGAAGGCGTCGAAACCAGCGAATCCCTGGCTTTCCTGCAGGATAAGGGGTGCAACAACTTCCAGGGCTATTTGTTCAGTCACCCGGTTCCCTTTCATGAACTGGCTCGCATGGATCGCCGCCTGCTCCCCCGCCCTGCCAGCAAACCCGCTGCCTGACAGATATTATTAACCCGGCGACCAAATATGTCGCCCTCAGTGCTTCAAACAGGGCGCATATCAAGGCGCGGCTTGCAGGCAATGGCAAGCCCTTGTCAAAAGCCGCAACGCAGAGAGGCGCCCTGTTTGAAGCACCTAACAGATTGAAAATTAAAAGGAAGGCCGCTCTGTCTGCGCGGGTGGACTGCGTTATCAACACTTGCTGTAGGGGGGCTACAGCGGCGCGTTGATGCCTTGCCACCCGCGCAGACAGGGCGGCTGAGGACGATATATTTGGTTGCCGGGTTAATATGCGTGACCGCACAGCCTGATGTTGCGTCCAGCGCAAAAAAGGCGCAGGATAAAAATTCTGACCACGCAAAAGCAGCATCGCAGTATGACACCCAGGGAACTCGACTCCGTCCGCAATCATGTAGGCTCCAAAGTAATTGGCCAGAAGAACCTTATCGACGGCATGCTCATCTGCCTGCTGGCCGACGGCCACCTGCTGGTGGAAGGCATGCCCGGACTGGCCAAGACCACGGCGGTGAATGCCTTGTCCGAGGCCTTGGAAGGCGATTTCCACCGGGTACAGTTCACTCCCGACCTCCTGCCTTCCGACCTGGTGGGCACGGACATCTACCGCCATGAAAAGGCCGAGTTCGAGTTTCGCCCCGGCCCCCTGTTCCACAACATTCTCCTCGCCGACGAGGTGAACCGCGCTCCGGCCAAGGTGCAGGCCGCCCTGCTGGAAGCCATGGGTGAACACCAGATCACCGTGGGCCAGAAAACCTACCCCCTGCCCGAACTGTTCATGGTGCTGGCCACCCAGAACCCCGTGGAGCAGGAAGGCACCTACCAGCTGCCCGAAGCCCAGCTGGACCGTTTTCTCATGCAGGTGGTGGTGGATTACCCCAGTCACGCCGAAGAGCTGGAAATCCTGGAACTGGACCACAACCGCCAGCAGGAGAAGGAAACCACGCCTCCCAAGCCCCTGCCCCAGGAGAGCCTGTTCGCCATGCGCCGCGCCGCGGCCGAAGTGTTCATGGACCCCAAGCTCAACCAGTACATCGTGGACCTGGTCCAGGCCACCCGCAATCCAGCCTCCTACGACGAGGAACTGGCGCGCTGGTGCCGTTTCGGCGCCTCCCCCCGGGCCACCTTGGCCCTGGCGCGCTGCGCCCGGGTGAAGGCCTGGCTGGACGGCGAGGACTTTGTCTCCCCCGGCCACATCCAGGCCATCGCCCCGGACATTCTGCGCCACCGGGTGCTGCTCAGTTTCGAGGCGGAAGCCGAAGGCATCACCACGGACGACCTGATTCAGCGCCTGCTCTCCCTGGTCGCCATTCCCTGAGGCACGGCCATGAGCCTGAAGCCCGTTCTGGACGACCTGCTGGAACTGCGCCACCAGGCGCACGCCTTGGGCATGGCTTCCCATCACCTGGTCAACTCCTCCTTTGCCGGGCTCTACGCCTCGGTGTTCCGCGGCCAGGGCCTCAACTTCGAGGAAGTGCGCGAGTACCAGGAAGGCGACGACATCCGCAACATGGACTGGAAGGTCACGGCGCGCACCGGCGACCCGCATCTCAAGGTATTCCGCGAGGAGCGCGAGCGCAGCGTCATGCTCTGCGTGGACAAGGGATCGCACATGAACTTCGGCACCCGGGGCACCTTCAAGTCCATCCAGGCCGCCCGGGCCGCCGCCCTGCTGGGCTGGGCGGCCAATCACCTCCACGACCGGGTGGGCGGCCTGCTGTTTGCCGACGCCCACCAGGAAAACCAGTGGTTCCGGGCCACCAAGGACAGGCGCGCCCTGTGGCGCCTGCTGCGCGCCCTGACCACCGATCCCAAGGAAGCCAGCGGCCCCACGGAAGAACAGCTGCCGGATATTCTGCGCAAGGCCAGCCGGGGCATAGGCACCGGCGGCCTGGTATTCGTCATCGCCGATTTCAACCGCCCCTGGCAGGATCTGAAAAAGGCCCTGTCCCAGCTCTGCCAGCATCATTCCGTGGTCCTGGTGCCCGTGGATGACCCCGCCGACAAGGCGCTGCCGGACATGGGCGAGGTACTGTTCCGCGATCCCGGCGGTGAACTGCTGCGGGTAAACACCTCGGACGAAAAGGCCCGGGCGGCCTACACCCGCGCCTGGGAAGAACGCCGCGCCCGGTTGCAGCAAATGGCCGCCAGCCTGGGTATCGCGGTGATTCCCGTGGCCACCAACCAAGACGTGCACAAGGCCCTGATGCAGGGTCTGGAGCGGCGCCTGCGCATGAGGGCCTGGCTGTGAATCCCGATTTGCTGGCCCGGATGCGCGACATCCATGAACTGTATATGGACCAGGCCTCCTGGTGGCCCCCGGCCCCCGGCTGGTGGCTGGTGGCTGCCGCGGTCATTTTGACCCTGCTGGCCGCCTGGTGGG
>JALVEW010000156.1 GCA_027030425.1 Sedimenticola sp. | reverse complement strand
GCGTCAGGCGCACCAGGTCCAGGCGCGCCAGCAGGCGCCGGCCCACTTCCCGTTGCAGCACCGCCGCCTCGTCATAGCTGTCCGCCGCCCGGGAGAAGGCCCGGCAGGCCCTGGTCTTGTCGATGCCCGTGTCAGACATGGGATTTCAGTAACCGCAGCCGCGCGGCGCACCGTTCCGGGTGGGAAAGAAAAGGGGCGTGGGCCGCGCCGGGAATCACTTCCACCGCACCGGGCAATGCCCCGCCCAGGCTGGCGGGAACCAGGGTGTCCCGCTCTCCCAGCAGCCAGTGCAGAGGCACGGAAAAGTCTTCAGGCAGGGGGCGCAAGTCCGTCTCCAGCAGCAGCTTCAATCCTGCATCCAGGGCCCGGGGATGGGGCGCGGCGCAAGCGTCGAACTCCCGGCGCAGCGCCGCCAGGGTAGCGCGGGCATCGGCCGCCCCCTGCACCTGCAGGGCGAGAAAGCGGCGCAGGGTTCGGGCCGGGTCGCTCTGGAGCTCGGCGGCGAAGGCGCGCAATACTTCCGGGGCCATGCCGTGGGGCCAGCTCTCCCGCCGCGTGAAACATGGGGTGGTGGCGATTCCCAGAGCGGCGTCCAGGCGTTCAGGCGCCGTTATGCGGGCGCGTTGCATCACCAAGCCGCCCAGGGACCAGCCCACCCAGACCGCGCGCTCCGGCGCCACGGCCAGCACGGCTTCGGTCCAGTCGTCCAGGCTGTCCAGGCCGTCTTCCCATGGAGAATGGCCATGGCCGGGCAGGTCCACCCGGATGACACGAAAATCCTCTTCCAGCAGCGGAAGCAGCGGCTTCCACACGGCGGCGTTCATGCCCCAGCCGTGAATCAGCAGCAGCCCGGGGCCTGTTCCCGAAACATGGGTGGCCAGCTTCATGGCGGCCCGCTTCATGACGCCAGGGCCTCCAGGGCCAGCAGCAGTTCATCCACATCCGCCTCGGAATGGGCGGCGCTGAAGGTGATGCGCAGGCGGGCACTGCCTTCGGGCACCGTGGGGGGGCGAATGGCGGTGACCAGCACCCCCTGTTCTTCCAGGGCACGGCTCCATTCCAAAGCACTGCGCGCTTCGCCGGCGATGAGGGGCTGGATGGGGGTGGAAGACGGCGGCAGCGCAAAACCCAGTTCCCCGGCGCCCCGGCGAAACCGCGCGATGAGATTTTGCAGATGCCCCCGGCGCCAGTCTTCTTCCCGCAGAATCTTCAGGCTGGCACGGGTGGCCTCGGCCAGGGCCGCCGGCAGGGCGGTGGTGAAAATGTAGCTGCGCGCCTTCTGAATCAGGGTTTCAACGAGGTCGGCGCCACCCGCCACGAAGGCTCCGGCGGTACCGAAGGCCTTGCCCAGGGTGCCCATGAGCACGGGAACCTGGCCGGCATCCAGGCCGAAATGGGCCAGGCTGCCGCCACCCTGTTCTCCCAGCACCCCCAGGCCATGAGCGTCGTCCACCATGAGCCAAGCCTCATGTTTCCGGCACAAGGCCGCCAGGGCCGGCAGCTCCGCCAGGTCGCCGTCCATGCTGAACACCCCGTCCACGGCCAGCAGGGTTTCCCCGCCGGCGGCGGCCAGGCGTTTTTCCGCCGCCGCCATGTCGTTGTGGGCGTAGCGTTTGAGGGCCGCGCCGCTGAGGCGGGCGCCGTCGATGAGGGAGGCGTGGTCCAGCCTGTCCTGGACTACCGTATCGCCCCGGCCGCAAAGGCTGGTAATCACGGCAAGATTGGCCAGGTAGCCGCTGGAGAACAGCAGGGCACGCTCCCGCCCGGTGAAATCCGCCAGTTCTTCCTCCAGGGCATGATGGGCGCGGCTGTGGCCAGTCACCAGGTGGGCCGCGCCACTGCCGCTGCCCCAGCGTTCCAGGCCCTGGCGAAAAGCCCGCGCCACCCGCTCGTCCGCCGCCAGGCCCAGGTAATCGTTGCTGCAGAAGGACAGCATGGGGCGGCCGTCCACCACCAGGCGCGGGCCCTGGGGACTGTCCAGCACCCGGCGCCGGCGGTACAGATGCCCTGCCTTTGCCTGCTCCAGGGCTGGCCGCAAGTTCTTCATCAGACCCGGTGGCAGGCCCGTCCCTGGGGGGGCTTTTCGGTTTCCACATGCTGCTCCATGGACAGACCCAGACGCGCGAACAGGGCCTTGTCCCGATCCGTCTCCGCATTGTCCGTGGTGAGCAGGCGCTCGCCGTAGAACAGGGAATTGGCCCCGGCCAGGAAGCACAGGGCCTGCAGCTCATCGCTCATTTCCGCGCGTCCCGCGGACAGGCGCACATGGGAGCGGGGCATCATGATGCGCGCCGCCGCCACGGTGCGCACGAACTCCAGGGGGTCCAGTTTTTCCGTGCCATACAGGGGCGTGCCTTCCACCTGCACCAGCAGGTTGATGGGCACGGATTCGGGATGGCTGGGCAGGTTGGACAGCTGACAGAGCATGGAGGCCCGGTCCCGGCGGCTCTCGCCCATGCCCAGGATGCCGCCGGAGCATACATTCAAGCCGGCTTCACGCACATGCTCCAGGGTCTCCAGACGGTCCTGATAAGTGCGTGTGGTAATCACTTCGCCATAGAACTCCGGCGAGGTATCGAGGTTGTGATTATAGTAATCCAGGCCGGCGTCCTTCAGGGCCCGGGCCTGTTCCCGGCTGAGCATGCCCAGGGTGAGGCAGGTTTCCATGCCCATGCCCTTCACCGCCTTCACCATGTCCGCCACTTTTTGCAGGTTGGTATCCGTGGGATTGCGCCAGGCGGCCCCCATGCAGAAACGGGTGGCGCCCTTCTCCCTGGCCGCCCGGGCAGCCTCCAGCACCTCGTCCACGGGTAGCAGGCGCTCCGGCTCCAGATTGGTATTGTTGCGCGCGCTCTGGGAACAGTAGCCGCAGTCTTCCGGGCAAGCGCCGGTCTTGATGGACAACAGGGTGCTTACCTGGATTTGGTTGGGATCGAAATGGGCCCGATGCACCGTCTGGGCGCGGAACAGCAGGTCGTTGAAGGGCAGGTTCAGCAACTGCTCCACTTCTTCGATGGACCAGTCATGGCGGATTTCGGCTGTCATGGGCATGCACAAAAAGCTAGAATAGGACCGCACCATGTTAGAGAAGGATTCTCACTTGTCAACCGAAAGGAGGCATCATGGTTTACAAGTTTCTGGAGCTGCTGTTTCCCGGTCAGTGCCTGGTTTGCGGAAAAAGGGGCCTGGAGGGACGGGACATCTGCGCCACCTGCCTGGAAAAACTGCCCCGCAATCACCCCTGCTGTCCCTGTTGCGCCGAATCCCTGCCCTCGCGGCAGGCAGACGGAAGCCTGTGCGGCGCCTGCAGCGCCAAGCCCCCGCCCTACCAGCGCATCATCGCCCCCTGGCGCTATGAAGCACCCCTGGATGCCCTGATCCGGCAGCTGAAGTTTCACCGCAAACTGGCGGCGGGGCGCCTGCTGGGGGAGCTGCTGGCTGGGGAGATTCCTTCCGGCCCCGGGCCCGACCTGCTGGTTCCCGTGCCCCTGCATCCCCGGCAGCTGAGACGAAAGGGTTTCAACCACATCAGTGAGATCACCCTGTTCCTGAGCCGGGCCAGCGGCATTCCCTGGTCACCCCGGCGGCTGAAAAAAATCCGCGAAACCCGCTCCCAGCACAGCCTGTCCAGGAAGGAACGCCAGGGCAACCTGCGTGGCTGTTTTCATTTCGACAACAGCGCGGGATACCGTCATGTGGCTGTCGTCGATGACATCGTGACCACCGGCGCCACCGCGAGGGAAACGGCCCTGGCGCTCAAACGGGCGGGGGTGGAGCAGGTGGAGATCTGGGCCATGGCCCGCACACCGGAACATCGCTGACAGCGGCAAAATCGAGACGTTGGCCAGAATCCAACGATTGGTTTACCATCGGCGGACGACCAATGAACAAGGGCCGGCCCCCTTTCCATGCTGCGTTTCTTCATCATCTTTCTTGTCATACAGGGCGCGCTGTTCACCGCGGAACTGACCCGCCCCATACAGCAGGCCATCGTCATTCCCTTTACCCAGTCCATCGCCTCCCTGAGCGCCTGGCTGGTGCAGCGCTTCGATGATGGCGTCATTGCCTACAGCAACATCATCCGCGACCAGGACAGCGGTTTCGCCGTGGCCATCGAGGCCGGATGCAACGGCGTGGAAGCCACCATCGTGCTGGTGGCCGCCATGCTGGCCATGCCCGCCCCCTGGAAGCTCAAGCTCATCGGCATAGCCAGCGGATTCACCGCCATCCAGGCCATGAACCTGCTGCGCATCATCACCCTGTTCTACCTGGGCCAGTGGAACAAGACCGCTTTCGACTGGGCACATTTGTACATATGGCAGGCGCTCATCATGCTGGATGTGCTCATCGTCTTCCTCATCTGGCTGCGATTCATTCCCGCCAAGAGGAAAACCGCCGATGCAGCCTAGCCCCGTCAAAACTTTCATGCTCAAAGTGGTGCTCTGGCTGCCCATCTGTTTTGCCGTGTGGTACTACATGCGCGGCGTCATCGGCCTGCCCACTTTTTTCATCGCGGACACCCTGATGACCGGCTGGCTGCCGGATTTCATCAAGGACATCGAGTTCAAGGGCCACTTGCTCAACGTCGTGCTGCAGTTCGATCCACCGGCCAACCTCAAGGTACCGGAGGGACAGAAAGCGGAACTGCTGTTCAGCGTGAATTCCCTGGCCTATGGCTACAGCATTCCCCTGTACACCGCACTGGTACTGGCGACGCCTGAAGAGGAACGGGCCAAATGGATACACTGGACCATCGGTTTCATCATCCTGGTGCTTGCCCAGACCTGGGGTGTGAGTTTCGAAATTCTCATGACCTTGCTGTTCAAGCTGGACACCGCCATGTCAGCTCAACTGGGATTCAGCGCCTACCAGAAAGAGCTGGTGGCCCTGGGCTACCAATTCGGCTATCTCATTCTGCCCGCGGTGACACCCCTGGTGTTGTGGATAGGCTTTCATCAGGAATTCATTGGGGAGCTGGTGCCGGGGATGCGGGACAGGTTCAGACGTTGAATCCCATCCTCTCTATCAGGACATGCCTCTGGGGTCAGAGTCGAATCCAGCCGAACGAAACAGCATCCTGATTCGACTCAGCCCCCTTCTGGTTAAATGCGAAAATTCTCCCCCAACCCCTTGCCCAAAGCCATGACCTTGAACCGCTCTCCCATGGCATCCGGCATGATGAGCTGTTTCACCCCTTGCATGACCTGCATGTGCGTTTCAACATCACCGGGATCCAGGCGGCCCAGCATCTCATCCAGACCACTGCCCAGAAGGAATTCGGCCTGAGTGGTGAATGCCAGAAAATCCAGCCCCGCCTCCACGGCGGCATCGCGCAGGGCGGAAAAATCCACATTGGCGGTGATGTCCTGCAAGCCGGGACGCAGCAGCACGTCCTCATGGGCCTGGTGACGGTAGTGACAGATGAGGGTGCCCATGCTGCGTTCCGGGTGGTAGTATTCCCGGCCCGTGTAGCCATAGTCCACGAACAACATCAGCGCCCTGTCCAGGCGGGAAGCAAGCATTTCCAGCCAGGGGGCCATGCGCAGATTGACTTCGGATACATAGCCCTCGGCAAACTCCCCCCGCCAGGATTCGATGGCCTTGACCGCCGTCTTCAGGGCTGTGCCGGCCTTGCGCCAGTCCAGTTTCAGACGCCCGCCATCCCAGTCCCGGCTCACCCAGAGTTCTTCCACCGCCTTCTCCGTGCGCCGGAAAACATGCACGGGCATGGCATCCAGCACCTCGTTGGCAAGCACCACCCCGGAAAAATCCTCCGGCACTTCATCCACCCAGGATATCTGTTCCAGGTAGTGGGGAGGGCAGTCCAGGAAGGTTTCATGCTGGCGCTGCCGCAGCTCGGGGCTGACTTCCAGAATCCGGTAGCGGACCGGCTGATCCGGCTGCAGGCGCTCCAGTTCCTCGAGAATCTGCATGGCCATGACGCCGGTGCCGGCGCCAAACTCCAGGATCTCCCGGGGCAGTTCCTCGAAGGCCCGGGCGCACCGGCGTCCCAGGCAGTAGCCGAAATAGGGAGAAATTTCCGGCGCGGTGACAAAGTCCCCCCCGGGACCGAATTTGTGGGCGCCGCTCACATAGTAACCCAGGCCCGGCGCATACAGGGCCAGCTCCATGTAACGGTCGAAGGGAATGGCGCCGCCGGCTTCGCGGATTTCCTTCTCCAGCAGTTCCCGCATGGCCCGCTGCTGGGCCACTTCTTCTATGGACAGTTCGGGCAGGTTCATGGGCCGTCGGCGGTGGGTTAGAATGAAGAAATTCTAACAGCCGGAACTGATTCATGCTCGACCACCAACCCCTGCGGGGCAAGACCGCGTTTATCACCGGCGGCGCGGCGCGCCTGGGCGCCATGAGCGCGCGTTTCCTGCATGCCGCTGGCGCCACGGTGGTGATCCACTACCGCCGCTCGGCGGATGCCGCCGGCCAGCTCCGGCGGGAACTGAACAGCCTGCGGCCGGATTCGGCTTTCCTGGTGCAGGGCGATTTGCTGGATTTCCCGGCCCTGCCCCGGCTGGTGGACGCCTGTCTGGAACAGACAGGCCGCCTGGATGTCCTGCTCAACAACGCATCGAACTTCTTTCCCACGCCTGTCGAGCAGGCCACGGAGGAACAATGGGACAGCCTGTTCGGCGTCAACGCCAAGGCGCCCTTCTTCCTGGCCAGGGCCGCCGCCCACGCCCTGAGAACACAGGCCGGCTGCATCGTGAACATGGTGGACATTCACGCCGAACGGCCCCACAAGGATCACCCCATCTACAGCATGGCCAAGGCCGCCAACGCCATGATGGTCAAATCCCTGGCCCGTGAGCTGGCCCCCGAGATCCGGGTCAACGGCGTGGCCCCCGGCGCTATTCTCTGGCCGGAAGGCAACGAGGCCGCCAAGCACGAGGCCCTGCCGCGCATTCCCCTGGAACGGGCGGGCCGCCCGGAGAACATCGCCCGCACGGTGCTGTTTCTGGCCACGGCGGAATACATCACCGGGCAGATCATTGCCGTGGACGGGGGGCGCAGCGTGCAGCAGTAGGCGGATTCAGAGGGTTACAGGCACCATGGCCGGCTTGCCGGGAAATCCAGCCCAGAGACTGGCATAGGTTTCCTGGCTGCCCGGATATTGCTCCGTGGGCGCCACGTCCGCCAGGGGCCTGAGAACAAAGGCGTATTTGAGGATTTCATCCCTTGGAATGCCCTGGTTGCGGTCCACCAGGTTTCCCCAGGTAAGAAGGTCCAGGTCCAGGGTTCGGGAGGCAAAACGATTCTCGCCGCGCACCCGGCCCTGGCTGTCCTCGATGGCCCGCAGACGCCGGCGCAGCTCATCCGGCGGCAGTTCGGTATTGATGCCGATGACCATGTTCAGAAAATCATCCCCCTCGAAACCCACCGCCCGGGTCCTGTACACCGGCGACAACACCAGTTCACCGAAGGCCTGGCGCAGGTTTTCGATGGCGGCCCGCATGTTGTGCTCAGGCTCCACATTGGTGCCGGCGGATATCCAGGCGCGGGTCACGGCTGGCGGCTCCCGCGCTCGATGATCACGCCCACGGAAGCGGCATTGTCCACCGCCTGGGACTTGTGCAGCGTCAGGCGCAGCCAGTTGACATGGAATTCCCGCCGCAGCAGCTCGGCGCAGCCCTCGGCAAGCGTCTCCAGCAGCTGGAATTCGCTGGCCGTCACGTACTCGGTGAGCCGTTGGGAGACGGCATGGTAATCCAGGGCGTCCTGGATGCGCTCGCTGGCGGCGGCGCGGCGTGCGTCGGCGGCCAGTTCCAGGTCCATGACCAGGGGCTGGGGCCTTTCCCGCTCCCACTCGTGAATACCAATGACGGCCTGGAGCTGGAGCTGGCGAATGAAGACGATATCCATCGGCGAGGGGCTGGGAAATTGACGAGGGAATAGCTTAACATACGCACAAACCGCCCATGGATACCGATATGCTGCCCTACCTGCTCGTGCCCGCCGCCTACCTGCTGGGATCCATCTCCAGCGCCATCATCGTCTGCCGCCTGATGGGGCTGCCAGACCCGCGCACCCAGGGCTCCAACAATCCCGGCGCCACCAATGTGCTGCGCATTGGCGGCAAGAAGGCGGCCGCCATCACCCTGCTGGGCGACGCCCTCAAGGGGCTGCTTCCCATGCTGGCCGCCCATGCCCTGCACGCCTCGCCCCTGGTTCTGGCCCTGACCGCCATGGCGGCCTTCCTTGGGCACCTCTATCCTGTTTTCTTCGGGTTCAAGGGTGGCAAGGGCGTGGCCACGGCCCTGGGTGCGCAATTTGGCCTGTACTGGCCCATTGGCTTGAGCGTGGCCCTGGTGTGGCTGTTCGTGGCCAGGGTCATGAACATCTCCTCTTTGGCGGCCCTGGTAGCCATGGCCCTGGCGCCGCTCATCGTCTGGTGGTTCTGGCCGGCCCCAGAGCTGGTCATCATGCAGATCGTCATGTCCGTATGGCTGTTCTGGCGTCACCGCAGTAATATCGCCAACATGCTCAGCGGCAAGGAAGGCAAGATCAAGGGCTGAGCCTCATGCCCCCGGCGGCCGCAGCTCCATGAGGGACCAGCGGGGCCGCACGCTGAAGGCCGCGCCCGCCTGCTCTCCCGCCGCCAGGCGCTGGCTGCCGGCATAGGCGATCATGGCGCCGTTGTCGGTGCAGAAGTCCAGGCGCGGGTAATAGACGCTGCCGCCTTCATCGGCCATCATCTCGTCCATGCGGGCCCGCAGGCGCCGGTTGGCCGCCACGCCCCCGGCCAGCACCAGGGTTCGCACTCCCGCCTGGCGCACGGCCCGGCGGCATTTGATGGCCAGGGTATCCACCACGGCATCCTCGAAGGCCCGGGCGATATCCGCCTTGAGGCGCGCCAGGGCTTCTCCTTCCAGGCCGGCGGATTCGTTCTGCATGGTGGTCAGGGTGTAGGTCTTGAGGCCGCTGAAGCTGAAATCCAGGCCCGGCCGGTCCACCATGGGACGGGGAAAACGGAAACGCCCGGGATCGCCCTGTTCCGCCAGGGAGGCAATGGCCGGGCCGCCGGGATACCCCAGCTCCAGCAGCTTGGCGGTTTTGTCAAACGCCTCTCCCGCAGCATCGTCCAGGGATTCCCCCAGCAGCTCATAGCGGCCCACGGCCTCCACCTTCACCAGCATGGTATGCCCGCCGGACACCAGCAGGGCCACGAAGGGAAAAGCCGGAGGGTGCGCCTCCAGCATGGGCGCCAGCAGGTGACCTTCCATGTGATGCACCTCCACGGCGGGAATCTTCCAGGTCCAGGCCAGGCTGCGGGCCACGGCGGCTCCCGCCAGCAGGGCGCCGGCCAGCCCCGGCCCCGCGGTGTAGGCGACGCCCTGGATGTCATCCCGTGCCATTTGCGCCTGTTCCAGGGTGGCGCGAATCAGGGGCAGCAGCTTGCGCAGATGGTCCCGGGAAGCCAGCTCCGGCACCACCCCGCCATATTCCGCGTGCAGCGCCACCTGGGAATAGAGCTGGTGAGCCAGCAGCCCCCGTTCCGTGGAATACAGGGCCACGCCGGTTTCGTCACATGAGGTTTCTATGCCTAGTACATTCAAAATTGCAAATCCCTGAAGAAAGGGCTAAAATCCCGCGCCTTGCTGCCTGTGAACCCATGGTGGTTCCGGCGAAACGACCCAGTTTACTAGTTTATATAGAGGAAGCAATGCCTAGCGTACGCGTAAAAGACAACGAACCTTTTGAAGTGGCCATGCGCCGTTTCAAGCGCTCCTGTGAGAAAGCCGGCATCCTGGCGGAAGTCCGCC
>JALVEW010000155.1 GCA_027030425.1 Sedimenticola sp. | reverse complement strand
CGCGTTTCGGGGGATGCATCCGGTCCGGCCCCTCGCGGTGGCAATACTTGCAGTTCTCCTCCCGCGGCTTTCCCTGCTCATCCAGCTGAACGTGGATGTTCAGCCGCTGATAGGGCTGCTCGTCATGGCACTGGAAGCAGAAATCATCCAGCTTCTTCCAGGGACCGCTGCGCAAAAAGTCATCCGCGTGACGCCGGCGGATTTCCTCGATGTCCTCGCGCTTGCGCTTTTCCAGGTTCTCGACGCCATGACAAGTGGAACAGGCCAGCCGTCCCTGGTCATCCGCTTTCATGGCTTCAGGAAGTTTCATGGTTTCCGGCACGCTCACCCCCACAGGATGGTGACGCGAGGACAGCTCCAGGGCGCCGGCGGAGGGCAGCATGGCCATGAGCATGAGCAACGGCAGGGTACGCATATCAGAGCCCGGCCTGCCCCGCCTGCCCGTGAGCATGACAATCGCGGCAGTCGCCGGAGGCCTGGTGCAGACCGGACAGGCCGTTGCCCGTGTCCGTTTCCGAATCCTGCCCTTGCCTGTCCATTCGATGACAGAGCACGCAGAGCTGGGCGTACTGTCCCTCCTCCCCTGTCCACGCAGGCACGGCACCCAGCCCCAGGGCGGGGTCCAGCCGCGACGCCCCCTTGGCGGCCAGGTCGATGAGCAGGCCGGTGTTTTCCGTGCCGTGCATGGCATGGCAATCCGTACAGTCCACGCGGGAGGCATAGGCATAGCCTTCTCTCAGCCCCCGGTAGGTGCCGTTGCCGCCCGCGCGATGGCCGTGGCAGTCGATGAATCGGTAATTGTCTTCCATGGCCACCAGGGGATCACGCCAGTGCCTGTCTTCCATCTCGAAGCCGGGAATCTGGTGATCGCGGTTGTGGCAGCGCAGGCAAAAATCCGCGTTGGAGAAATAGGGCGTGGGCCGCTGGTGGGCATCGGGAAACAGGGTGAGGTCCTGCTGCATCTCGAAACGGCCGTCCATGTCAGAGTCCAGGTGGCAGGTCACGCATTCCCCGTCCAGGTCCATGCCCGCGAACTCATGGCGAAAACTGCCGTCACGGTGTGGCCTGGCCGGAAGATCTTTTGGGTTGTGACAGATGACGCAGGGGCGTTTCCTTCCCGTGCCATTGCTGCCATGACAGCCCATGCAGCTGGCGTATTCCTTGTCACGCACCATGCCGCGGATGCCCGCGGCGGACTTTCCTTGATGGATGCGCCGCAAGGGATGGCAGGCCGCGCACTCGGCCTGCTTCCATGCAGAGCCGTCATCACCGTGTCGGGGCGTGAGCAACAGGCTTCCGCCAGGGGCGCTGCCCGCAAGAAACAGCAGGATGAGCAACAGCAGCAGCTCAGTTCGGCGGCTCCCCGAGCGTCTGCGAAAGGGGGCGGAGTCAAATGGCAGCACCCTTGGACAGATTCCATGATTCGGGAATTGTCCGCTTCCTTTCTCTGCAAAGGCTCGGAGATGATTTGACTCCGCCCCTTGGAGTGCAAGGTACTGAATGGTCGGCTTCATGGGCCAATCTCCCGGTGACAGTCGAAACAGTAGGACGGGTTGTGACAGCTGCCGCACTGGGCCGGGTCCATGCGCGCTTCCAGACCGTGGGAAAGACGATAGCCCGGTCCATGCTTGCGGCGCACGGCGGCATCACGGCGAAAGTGACAATCGATACAATCGCTCATGTCCAGGTGGCAGACCTGGCAGGCCGTTTCGTCCCGGGCCGCGTCCGGCCCGTGCAGGCGCACATAGTCGAAATCGTGATCCCGGGGCCAGATCTTCTTCGGATCGGGATGACAGAGCCGGCATTGTGCGGGCGCGCTGCGGTCTTCAACGTGACAGGAATGGCAGATGGCCTTCAGGGGTTCGTTGGCCACCAAGGCCACAGCTGCCGCCCGTTCCGGGTCCGTTTCCTCGATGCCGCTGAACGGATGGCAGGCCAGACAGGTGACGCCGCTGGTCTTCATCACCTTGTCATGGGCCTTGTGGGGAAAGTAAAGCTCCGGTTTCTGGCGGTGGCGCTTTTCCCACCAGCGTTCCGGTTCCTGCTTTTCCGCGGCACCCGGCTGCGCCCAGCAGCAGGTCAGCAATATCATGAGCAGCAGCAACCTCACCGGTAGTCCTCCGCGCCCCTGGCGGGCAGCTGGTAGATCAGCCTCAGGCCAAAACGCAGCTGGTCGTAGTCCTCCAGTCTTCCCCGGGAACGGGCCAGCTCCAGCATGCCGCTTAGGTGCAGGTCCCGGGTCCACATCCAGTCAAGGCGCACTTCCCCAGCCATTACCGAGCGGCTGCCGTCCAGGCGGCTGCGTTCGTCGCGCAGGGCGCCGTTCACCTCCAACAACAGGCGCGAATTCAGGGGACGCTGGTAGCCCAGATACAGCCCCGCCGTGTGTTCATCATCCCCGCCCAGCCAGTCCGCCCGGCCCTGCAGCCACTGCCCCTGGTGCAGCTGCCAATTCAGGGACAGTTCCAGTCCGGCGCCCTCCACGCCCCGCTCCCGGGCAATGCCACGCAAGCTGCCGCCCCAGGTGATACGCGCATCCATCTGCTGCCGGTGCCCGACTTCCAGCACCATCTGCCAGCCCCGGGCGTAATAGCGATAGAACCTGTCCTGGAAGG
>JALVEW010000154.1 GCA_027030425.1 Sedimenticola sp. | reverse complement strand
GCGCGCCTGCGCCGGGGTTACAAGGCGGGCCAGGGAGAGGCCTTGCGGCGCAAGCGGGAACAGTATGAAGAATACCTGCGGCGTTTCTGCCGCTAACTATCATGATGCGGGCGCTCCACACCCCAGATTATGGACAAGTTCCCTCTCTCCCCAGGAGGAAGTTGTAAAAGCCCTTCCCTGGGCTTTCACGACTCGGAATCGGAAAAGTGCGATTTTCCGATTCCTCCGTTTTCAATGGCTTACAGCCATCGAAAATGGCGATGCGTCCCTGCATCGCGGACGCTGTCGCCTACTGCCACACCCTCCCTAGACATGATGTTTTGACCTGCCCATGCTAGTGGTCGGGGTCGGAGTCAAATAGAGAGGATGTTGGACAGGGCCGACGGGGTGATACAGGTTGATCCAGTTCCTTATACACAGTTGGGTGGAATTTGACTCCGACCCCTTCTCCCTTCCCAATCCTCCCCCGCGTGCGAGGGAGGGAGTTGTAGGATAGGCTCAGCAAGGCGTTGAAAAACGGTGATTGCTATTGCTTCTCAGCGTCCGCTCTCCGCCGACCGCCACAACTGGAAGCTGGGGTGCGACAAATAGCCCTTGCTGAGAATGAAGTTGAGCACGTTGCGCAGGCGGAAGAAATGCACCACGGAATCGACGCGAATGATTTCCCGGCCGTTTTCGTCGAAGAAGATCAGGGTAGGCGCGTAGAAGACGCCCAGGCTGTCCGCCCATTCGCTGGCCGTCATTTTCCTGCCATCGGGGGTGATGACGGGGTCATTGCCGCGTCTGTTCAGCTGCACGCTCTCAAAGGATTCGAACAGTTTCTGTATGGCCGGTTGGCGCAATAGCTGGGTGTGGAGGATATCGCAAGCATGACAGTTGCCTTGCTCAAAGAACACGGCCAGGGGGCGTTCGGCGGCGAAGTGACTGCGGTCCAGGTTGTAGGGCGGTGGCAGGAAGAAATCTTCTTCCACCATGTCTTCCGCTTCGAAGCGCAGGGTGCTGTCTCCCCGGGCAAGGTACACGTGGAAGGGCTCCCGCTTGTAGTGTTCGCCGGCCACGTATTCCAGGGCAGCACGGAACTGGTAGGGGGGATAGTAACCCCGCAGGCGCAAGGCAATGCTGCCATCCTTGTCGTAGAACACCAGGGAAGGCGTGAAATTGGTGCCCATCTTCAGGGCGTAGTCACGCTGGGTCATGGTGTTGCCTTCCGGGTCCGTCACTTCTTCCGGACTCCAGATGTCGATGGCGATAACATCGAAGTTGTCCCTGGTGTACTTGACGATATCCGGCTGCTTGAAATTGATTTCCATGAGCTGACGGCAGTAGGGACAGCGTTTCTGGCCAAAATACACCACGATACCCTTCTTGCCGCTGTTGATGGCCTCTGATAGGTCTTCCTGGAGATCAAGAAAACTGTCCTTGAACCAGTCGGGATGCTGGATCATGTTCTTCAGCGGGACATCGTCGAACACCAAGGGGTCATCTTCCTCCGAGGCGTGAATGGGCTGGCCCAATATCATCAGGGCGGCGTAAAGGATGCCGGACAGGAGGAAGCGATAGTTCATAACCAGGCCTTCCAGTCGATGCTGTCGTCGCCAAATACCAGGAAGTGCGGGTTGAGCAGGGATTCCTTCTGATTGTAGCGCAGGGGGTGCATGTCCGTGTCTGTGACTTTTCCCCCGGCCGCTTCCACCACGGCCTGGGCGGCGGCAGTGTCCCATTCAGACGTGGGGCCCAGGCGCGGATAAACGTCCGCCTTGCCTTCGGCCACCAGGCACAGCTTCAGGGAGCTGCCCATGCTGACCATGCTGTGTTCAGGCAGCCGGGCCAGGAACTGCTTCAGGCTGTCTCCCGCATGGGAGCGGCTGCCCGCCACACGCATTGGCGATGCGCAGGGTTTGGTCACATGAATGGGAACGGCTTCCTGGTCTGCCAGTTGGCGGAAAGCGCCCTTATCGATATCCCCGAAATAGGTCACGCCGGTTACAGGCACATGTACCACACCAAGCACGGGACCGCCGTCTTCGATAAGCGCAATGTTCACGGTGAACTCGCCGTTGCGCTTCACGAACTCCCGGGTGCCGTCCAGGGGGTCGATGAGCCAGTAGCGCCGCCAGCGGCGCCGTTCTTCCCAGGGTATATGTGCGGATTCTTCCGACAACAAGGGGATGTCGGGAGTCAGTTCCTGCAGTGCGGTCGTTATACAGTGATGTGAGGCCAGATCCGCCTGGGTGAGTGGTGAATCGTCGGCCTTGTGTTCCACGGAAAAATCCTGATCGTAGATCTTCAGGATGGCCTTACCCGCGTCGCGGGATACATGGTTGATAAGCTGAATGTCTGGTAATGTCATGAATACAGGGAATCCGGGAATCGGTACAATCCCGCCTTTTGCGGCAGGTCTTATTTTCTTTTTTGAGGACAAGATACCACATGTTTGATTGGGCAAGAATAGATACTGTTCTGCTGGACATGGATGGCACCCTGCTGGATTTGCATTTCGACAACCATTTCTGGCTGGAGCATGTTCCCCTGCGATATGCCCAGAAACATGGCCTGTCCGTGGAGGCCGCCAAGAAGGAGCTGACGGCCCGCTATGCCCGGGTGGAAGGTACCCTTGAGTGGTACAGCGTGGATTACTGGAGCCGAGAGCTGGCCCTGGATATTCCCCTGCTCAAGAGCGAGGTCGAACATCTCATCTCCGTTCATCCCCATGTACTGGATTTTCTTCAACGCCTCGGGGAGGTGGGAAAGAGCCGGGTGCTGGTAACCAATGCCCATCAGAAGGCGCTGCAACTGAAAATGCGCAAGACGCGCCTTGGAAGGCATCTCGACCAGGTGATAAGTGCCCATGAGCTGGGGCTGCCCAAGGAAAACCCGGTGTTCTGGGAGCGGCTGGGCCGGGAGATTCAGTATGACCCGCAGCGCACCCTGTTCATCGACGACAGCCTGCCGGTGCTGCGCTCCGCACGGGAGTATGGCATCACTCATCTGTTGTGCATGTTGCAGCCCGATGCCAGCCAGCCCGCAAGGGAGACGGAGGAATTCAAGGCCCTGCGGCATTTCCGCCCATTGCTGGAAGAGCTGACTTCAGGTTGAGTCGGCGAATTTTTCCAAGAATGCCAGCAATTGGTCTTTGGGAAGCGGCTTGCTGATGAGGTAGCCCTGCAGGTAGTCGCAGCCAATATCAATCAGGTGAGATTTCTGCTCCTCCGTTTCCACGCCTTCGGCAACGACCTTCATGTTGAAGCTGTGTGCCAGCTGCACGATGGCTTGTACCAGTATGGCATCCTCGGGATCGCTGGTCAGGTTGCGCACGAATTCCCTGTCGATCTTGATGCTGTCGAAAGGGAAGGTTCGCAGATGGTTGAGGGAGGACTGACCGGTTCCAAAATCGTCCAGCGCCAGGGGAATGCCAAGCTGCCGCAGCTCCCCAAGCAGGGCCCGGGCATTGGCCAGGTCTTCCATGAGGGTGTCTTCGGTGATCTCGAGATTGATGAGGGAGGGAAATTCCAGTCCGGCGATGCTGTCGATAAAATCTCGGTGCCGCGTCGGGTCGCGCAGCACCGAGGGCGACATGTTCATGGCCACGCGCAGGGGAATGCCGTATTTCTGCAGGGCGGCACCCTGCACCTGGTTGATGTGCGCCGACATATGCTCGTTGAGTTTTTTTCCCAGCTCCAGGCTGAGTTTCTTCTGCGCCTCCATGAAATCCGATGGATAGACCAGATCCCCGTCTTTTGGCTGCCAGCGCATGAGGGCTTCAACAGCGATCAGTTGCCCGGTTTCCGCGTTGACGATGGGCTGGTAGTGATACAGGAACTCATTGCGCTGCACGGCCTTGCGCAGACGCTGTTCAAGGTCCAGCTGCCTGCTGGCCTTGCGCAGCAGCTCGCTGGTGAAGAACTGGTAGTTGTTCTTGCCTCGCCGCTTGGCCTCATACATGGCCGCGTCAGCGTCCCGCAACAGGTCATCCGATTGGTTGTCGTCGTAAGGGGCAATGGTGATGCCTATGGAAGCGGTGATATGGAATTCCTGATCATTGATGAGGTAGGGCTGCTGTAATGCGCGCAGGATCTTCTGCGCGATGTTGCGCGCAAAGGTCTTCTGCCGAATATCTTCCAGCAGGATGGCGAACTCGTCGCCTCCCAGGCGGGCGATGGTGTCCGAGCGGCGCACCACCTTCTTGAGGCGCCTGGCCACGGTTATCAGCAGTTCGTCTCCGGCAAAATGGCCCAGGGTGTCGTTGATCTGCTTGAAGTTGTCCAGGTCCAGGAACAGGCAGGAAATCATCTGGTTGTGCCGGGCGGCAATCTGCAGGGCGTGTTCCAGCCTGTCCTTGAACAGCAGCCGGTTGGGGAGCTGGGTGAGAGGGTCATGATGGGCCAGATGATCCAGTCCCTGCTCCCGCTTGATCACCTGGCGGCGCATCTCGCCAAAGGCCTCGACGAGATCCCGGGTTTCCTTCAGCTTGGGCGTGGGTATGACCACCCGGCTGTCACCGCTGGCTTCCTGCCTCAAGGCATGGGCGGTGTCCGACATGGGCTTGATGACCCGGATTTTCAGATAATAGTAGGCGCCAAAAATCAGCAGCACGCCGATGACGGCGATGAGCAGAATAGCCTGGCTCAATCGTGAGGCGCTATCCGTCAGATCGGTGATGTCTCCGGATGCCTGCCTGCTCAGGTTTTGTTGCAGGTGGTTGAGGCGGGCCTTCATGTCTGCTATCTGTGGTTGCAGAGAGGTCTTGAACATGTACAAGTCCTGGCGCCATTTGCTGGAATTCAGGCCGGAGACCAGATCCTGGTAATGTTTTTCCCACTGGTTGATATCTGTTTCAAGCCGCTGCCAGTTTTCTTCAGGCAAGGGAAGAATGGCTTCCGGCGGTGGCCTGGCTTTCAGTTTTCCCAGCAGTGAGCGCATTTGTTCCAGGTAGAGCTCCACGTTATAGGTGCGGCTGGCCATGCCGTCCTGGGGTGTGTCGGAAAAGACGCTGAAGCGATTGGCCACCAGCAAGCGAAACTCCGACAGCAGCTGCTGCCAGGTGTGTCTTGCCTGGTAGGCCAGGTGTGAATAGCTGTTGTCGCTGCTGTTCTCCGATACTTCGTAGATGAGGTTGTCCAGGGTGTCCATGACCGCCTGTGAGCGGGGCTGCATGTAGGTGCGCATGATGTAGATGCTGGGGAAGCGCAGCATGTTGTTGCGGGAGATGTGGAGAAAGCCCATTACCCTGGTGCGGAAGCTCGGGAGATCATGGACAGGAACATCAATGTCGATGGGGGAGAGTTCTCCGTCGGGAGTGGAGATTTCCCTGGTGAGCTTTCCGAAGCGGGATTCCAGTTCGTCCAGCATGTGGGTCAGCTCGGCTTCCTGAGCACTGCCGGGTTCGATGATCTGGTGCCCCAGCCACTGTTCGATGTTCTGCAGAAGCTGTTGTAGTCTGACGACCTGTTCCTGGGCTGCGGTGCGCCCGGCAATGCGGCCGATGTGTTCCTCGGCGGCTTTTTCCACGTAGCGGTGGCCCGCCCAGGCAATGAGCACGAGAACAGCCACCAGTGCCAGGGCCATGTACAGATACTGGCCCTGGTATGAAGCCATGGTCGGCAGTCGCCATCTGTTTTTGACTTGCCTGCTCATGTGGTACTGCCCGATTCCTCCTGATCCCTGACGGTTCCGGTTTTTCCTTCAGGGAGCTTTCATGCCGTCGCGTCCTTGAAAGGCGTGTGCCAATGTTGGTGTCCAGCCCGTGGTGTCGGCAGTGCAGGTAATGTCCTTAGCGTCTGCCCTGCTTGTTCTGGCGCCCTCCCCGGTGGCCCGTGCGGTGCCCTCCTTTTTTTCTGCTCTTCTGTCCAGGTCTACCTTTCGACCTCCGCGGGGCGCGGACCCGGCTGGCCGGGTCGATGTCGGCGAGCAGGTCAGCGGGTACGGCACTCATGGGAATCTTGTGCCCGATGTAGGCTTCGACCTCTGGTAATGAGAACGCATGGGTCTCGCAGACGAAGCTGATGGCGCTTCCCTTGGCGCCTGCCCGTCCGGTGCGCCCGATACGGTGTACATAGTCTTCCGCGTCCTCGGGCAGGTCGTAGTTGATGACATGGGTGACATCGGGGATATGCAGTCCTCGGGCGGCCACGTCGGTTGCCACCAGAACATCCAGCTCACCGTCCGTGAATTTCTTCAGCAGGCTCATGCGCTTCTTCTGTGGCACGTCTCCGGACAGCACGGCTGCCTGCAAGCCATTGCCCTGCAGAAAGCCCCAGACTTCGTCGGCTGCGCGCTTGGTGTTCACGAAGACGATGGTTCTCGCCCCCTGCCACTGGCGTAGCAGGCCGATGAGCAGGGGAATCTTTTCGTCGTTGGCCGTCATGTAGCCCTGCTCTTCAATACGGTCGGCAGTGACCTTTTCGGGCTCGATCTCCACGGCCTGCGGATTGTTCATGTGTTCGTAGGCAAGTTCCTTCACCCGGTAGGACAGGGTGGCCGAAAACAGCATGCCCAGGCGCTTCTCCGGCGGCGGGCAGCGGCGCAGCAGGTAGCGGATGTCCTTGATGAAGCCCAGATCGAACATGCGATCGGCCTCGTCCAGCACCACCACCTGGATTTCCCGCAGGTCATAGACCTTCTGCTTGAAGTAATCAATGAGGCGGCCCGGGGTGCCTACCAGGATGTCCACACCCCCGGCCACGGCTTTGCGCTGGGATTCGTATCCAGTGCCGCCATAGACCACCCGGATTTTGTGGCCGGTATGCCCGGCGAGAACCCGGGCATCTTTTTCGATTTGAATGGCCAGTTCCCTGGTGGGCGCGATGATCAGCACGCGAGGCTGGTTGGGGCGGCGTCTTTCCGAGGGGGGGTGCTGCTCCAGGTGGTGCAGGGCGGCGAGGAGAAAGGCGGCGGTTTTTCCTGTGCCGGTTTGCGCCTGTCCGGCCACGTCCTTTCCCTGCAGGGCCGGGGGCAGGGTGGCCGCCTGGATGGGGGTGCAGTACTCGAAACCGGCATCCTTCACGCCGGCAAGAATGGGTTCCGACAGACCAAAACTGTCGAAGCGGATGTCTGTAAGATGTTTTTTGTCGTTCATAGGCGCCAAAGGATACCGCAAAAGCGCCTATTTCGGGGATGGGGATGGGGGACATGCAATAAAAACTTGAAAAATACGTCAGGGTCAGGGCAAAATTCATGCACGGGAGCGATTTCATGCATTTTGCATGCGTCGAATGGCCTGCCGCTTTCAACATACATCAGACATAACCTGTGAATTCATCAGCACGTTGTCGGTTCAGACGGCGTAGTTACCCAAATCCATTATTTATCCGGAGAAACAGTCAGTGAGTGACAAAATCGTTCAATTGGCGGACGACACTTTCGAGAAGGAAGTGCTTCAGGCCGATGTGCCCGTGTTGGTTGACTACTGGGCGGAGTGGTGCGGTCCCTGCAAGATGATCGCGCCGGTGCTGGATGAAATCGCCGATGAGTATGGCGATCGCCTCAAGATTGCCAAGCTCAACATCGATGACAATCCGGATACGCCTCCGGCCTATGGTATTCGCGGCATTCCCACCCTGATGCTGTTCAAGAACGGCGAAGTGGAAGCCACCAAGGTGGGCGCGGTATCCAAGTCCCAGCTGACGGCATTCATCGACAGCAACATCTGAGTTTCTGGCGCCGGGGCTTTCGGGCCCGGCGCCGGCGGCAGAACCTGACGGGTATTGCCAATCACCTGAATACAATAATTCGCGTATCCCAACTTCCCCGCCATCCGGGAATTCTCATTCTCTCAACCTTCCTCGAATCAGACTCTCATGAATCTCAACGATCTCAAGAAAATGCCAGTCCCGGAGCTTTCCGAGCTGGCCCAGTCCATGAAAATCCAGGGCACCGGCCGGTCCCGCAAGCAGGATCTCATCTTCGCCATCCTCAAGGCCCATGCCAAGAAGGGCGAGGACATTCACGGCAGCGGGGTGCTGGAGATTCTCCAGGACGGCTTCGGCTTTCTGCGCTCGGCGGATTCCTCCTTCCTTGCCGGGCCGGATGACATCTATGTGTCGCCCAGCCAGATCCGCCGCTTCGCCCTGCGCACCGGTGACACCATATCCGGCACCATCCGCCCGCCCAAGGATAACGAGCGTTACTTCGCCCTGCTGAAGATCGACGAGATCAACTACGACAAGCCCGAGGTCGCCAAGAACAAGATTCTGTTCGAGAACTTCACGCCCTTGTTTCCCAACGAGCCCCTGCACCTGGAAATGGGCAATGGCAGCACCGAGGACATAACCGCGCGCACCATCGAGCTAGTGGCTCCCGTGGGCAAGGGCCAGCGCGGGCTCATCGTCTCTCCGCCCAAGGCGGGCAAGACCATGATGATGCAGAACATCGCCCAGTCCATCGTCAAGAACCATCCCGAGGTCTATCTCATCATCCTGCTCATCGACGAGCGGCCTGAGGAAGTCACCGAGATGGCGCGCTCGGTGGCCCGGGCCGAGGTCATTTCCTCCACCTTCGACGAGCCGGCGGCGCGTCATGTGCAGGTGGCGGAAATGGTCATCGCCAAGGCCAAGCGCCTGGTGGAGCACAACCGCGACGTGGTGATTCTGCTCGATTCCATCACCCGCCTGGCGCGGGCCTACAATACCGTGATTCCTTCCTCCGGCAAGGTGCTCACCGGCGGCGTGGACGCCAACGCCCTGCAGAAGCCCAAGCGTTTCTTCGGTGCGGCGCGCAACGTGGAGGAAGGTGGTTCCCTGACCATCCTGGCCACGGCCCTGGTGGAAACCGGCTCGCGCATGGACGACGTCATCTACGAGGAATTCAAGGGCACGGGCAACATGGAAGTGCATCTGGACCGGCGCATCGCCGAGAAGCGCATCTTCCCCGCCATCAATATCAACCGCTCCGGCACCCGGCGCGAGGAACTGCTCATCCCCCAGGCGGAGCTGCAGAAGATCTGGATACTGCGCAAGATCCTGCATCCCATGGACGAGCTGGCGGCCATGGAATTCCTTTATGACAAGCTCAAGGCCACCAAGACCAACGAGGAGTTCTTCAACTCCATGAAGAAGTAGGGGGCATGTCACAGCCGCGGAAGGCAAGGAAGGAGAACCGGCCTTCCTCCTGCATGATCCTCGCCGCCGGTCGCGGCGAGCGCCTGCGCCCCCTTACGGACCATACCCCCAAGCCCCTGCTGCAAGCCGGTGGCAAACCCCTCATCGCCTGGCAGCTGGAAAAGCTTGCCGCAGCGGGATTCCACGAAGTGGTCATCAACCATGCCCATCTGGGTGGTCAGATCGAGCAGGCCCTGGGGGACGGCAGCCGCTGGGGCTTGCGCATCCACTATTCCGCCGAAGGCCAGGGCCGGGCCCTGGAGACGGGGGGCGGCATTTGCAAGGCCCTGCCCCTGCTGGGCAAAGGCCCTTTCCTGGTCATCAACGGGGATGTGTTCACGGACCTGGACTATGCCGGGCTGATGCTGGCGGAAGGCGATCTGGCGCACCTGGTGCTGGTGGACAACCCGCCTCACCATCCCGATGGCGACTTCTCCCTGCACCAGGGACGGGTGCAGGCCCAGGGCGAGCCACGGCTGACCTTCAGCGGCATCGGCGTCTACGATCCGCGCCTCTTTGCCGGTTGCCGGCCCGAGCCTTTTCCCCTGGCGCCCCTGCTGCGCGAGGCAATGACAAAAGGACTGGTCAGCGGCGAGCATCATGGGGGATACTGGCTGGATGTGGGTACTGCCGAACGTTATCAGGAACTGAAGAAAAGGCTGGAAGATGGGACAGGAAATCACGCATAGCAGTTTTTCAGAGGATGACTTCCGGCGCTTCCGTGACCGGGTGGTGGCGGAAACGGCCCTCCTGGAACAGTGGATGGCCGAAGGTCTGCTGGACGATGCCGAACCCATGGCGGGCAGCGAGATCGAGGCCTGGCTGGTGAACGACCGCGGCCTGCCAGCGCCCCAGAACGACCTGTTCCTCAAGCGCATGGACGACCCCATGGTGGTGCCGGAGCTGTCCACCTTCAACGTGGAACTGAACACGGAGCCCGTGCCCTTCGCCGGCGGCATGTTCGACCGCATGCACGAGGAGCTGGCCGGTCTGTGGCGGCGCTGTGAGGAGGTGGCCAGCATGGATGGCGCCCACATGCTCATGATCGGTATCCTGCCCACGGTACAGCAGTCGGATCTCTGTCTGGCCAACATCTCCGGCATGCAGCGCTACCAGGCCCTCAATGAGCAGGTGCTGCGCATGCGTGACGGCCAGCCCCTGGCCCTGGACATACGGGCCCTGGAACACTTGGTGGCGGAACACGATGACGTGATGCTGGAAGCCGCCACCACCTCGTTCCAGATTCATCTCAAGATCGATGCCGAGGGCGCAAGGCGCGCCTACAACATTTCCAAGATGGTTTCCGCGCCCATGGTGGCCCTGGCGGCCAACTCACCCTTCCTGTTCGGTCACGAACTCTGGGACGAGACGCGCATTCCCCTGTTCGAACAGTCCGTGGCCGTGGGTGCCAGCGACTATTCCAAGCGCGTGACCTTTGGTGTGCGCTACGCGGAACATTCCATCATGGAGTGTTTTGAGGCCAACCGCGACCGCTATCCGGTACTGCTGCCCCAGCTCATGGATGAACCCGTGGAGGCCCTGGCCCATCTGCGCCTGCACAATGGCACCATCTGGCGCTGGAATCGGCCCCTGGTGGGTTTCTCCGCCAATGGCAAGGCCCATATTCGCATCGAGCACCGGGTGGCGCCCAGCGGTCCATCTCCCCAGGACGTGGTTGCCAACGCGGCCTTCTATTTTGGCCTGGTGCGTGAGCTCATGGCGGTGGAAAAGGATGCCGAGGTCCGCCTGCCCTTCATTGCCGCGAAGGAAAACTTCTACAGTGCTGCCTGCCTGGGGCTGGAAGCGGAAGTGACCTGGTTCGACGGCCAGCGGGGCAGTGTCGCGGATCTGTGCCTGCAGAAGCTGATTCCCCAGGCGCGGGCGGGGCTGGAACGCATGGGTCTGTCCGTTGCTGAGTCCAGGCGCTGGCTGGATATCGTGGAGGAACGCGTGCAGCGCCGCCGCACCGGCGCCCGCTGGCAACGTCAGTGGGTGGCCCGTTACGGCAAGGATTTTCCTGCCCTGGTGCGCGCCTACCGTGAGCAGCAGGCCAGCGACAGGCCGGTAGCACGCTGGGACTGAGCCATGTACGCCGAACTCTATGAAGTCCCCCAGGGCCTACTCGATCTTCGGGCGTGGGATCTGCATGAATTCCTCGGTGGCCCCACGCTGATACACCTGCAGGGCCGGCGGCAGGCGCCTCTGTTCGTTTCCGTGCTCATGCACGGCAACGAGGACGTGGGCTGGGAAGCCGTGCGGCACATGCTGCGCAAGTACCAGCCCGGAGGCGGCGATCTGGAGCTGCCCCGCTCCCTGTCCCTGTTCATCGGCAACACCTCTGCCGCCGCGGCGGGCATGCGCCGCCTGGCGGGACAGCCGGACTACAACCGGGTCTGGCCCGGCAGCGACATGCCCCCCACGGCGGAACATGCCATGATGGAGAGTATCGTGGATACCATGGCTCGCATGGGGGTTTTCGCCAGCGTGGACGTGCACAACAATACGGGCCTCAATCCCCACTATGCCTGTGTCAACGTGGTGCGCACCGAGTCACTGCACCTGGCGGCCATGTTCAGCCGCACGGTGGTGTACTTCACCCGCCCCAAGGGGGTGGCTTCCATGGCCATGACGGAGCTCTGCCCGGCAGTGACCCTGGAGTGCGGCAAGGTGGGGCAGGCGCATGGCGTGCAGCACGCCAGTGAATACCTGGATGCTTGCCTGCACCTGGCCCGGCATCCCGTTCATGCCATCGCCCCCCAGGACCTGGACCTGTTCCACACCACGGCCATCGTCAAAATTCCCCCGGAAGTGAGTTTCGGTTTCGGCTGCCGCAACCATGACCTGTGCCTGCTGGACGACCTGGAGAAGCTCAATTTCCGGGAAATTCCCGCCGGCACCTGCTTTGGCCGGGTGAGGGAAGGACTGGATATTCCCCTGGATGTGAAGAATGAGCTGAACCACGATGTGGCCTCCCGTTATTTCGTCGTGGAACGGGGAGAGCTGCTGACCCGTTCCCCCGTGATGCCTTCCATGCTCACGCGCAACGAGCAGGTCATTCGCCAGGACTGCCTGTGCTATCTCATGGAACGCTATGATCTGCACCTGGAGGACGCGGCTCAGGCAGGTTGATGCATCTGCATGGGTAGTTCACCTACCTGAAATAATCCACTTCATTACTTATTAAACTGTGACCTGGTTCACGGCAGAATACGGCCACGCCCGGTGCTTGGGCGTTTTCGTGTTTGCGGTGAAGGACAAAACAAGAATCAGCTTTCACCGGAGGGGAGGAATCCCTGTCAACCTGAACCAGGAGAGAGTGTACAACGATGAATTATCACGGTTTGAGCGCAGCATTGTTCATGGCGATGTCCACCTTTCAAGTTGGCGTGGCCTGGGCCGGCGCGGAGGACGAAGCCTATTATGCCGCTATGGAGCGGATGGCCGCTGAAGTGAATATGGATGAGTCCGGTATGCTTGCCGAGGAAACCCGGGTGGACCTGGAAGCCCGCATGGGAGAGCTGCGCCGGATTTCACCCAGCGCCTGGGCAACCTACAAACGCTTGCGCCCTTCCTACAAGGAAGAGATTCGCAAGGCGATGAAGACTGATAAGGACATTTATTCCGTCATCGAGATGATCTTCGACCGCAACAGTTGATGCCAGAGACGGAAAGGATTTCTTACGGGTAGCCGTCGGGATTCTGCTGCTGCCAGCGCCAGGTGTCGGCGCACATTTCCTCAATGCCTTTTTCCGCTTTCCAGCCCAGTTCCCTCGCCGCCAGGCCGGGATCGGCGTAGCAGGTGGCGATATCGCCTTCCCGGCGCGGTGCAATCTTGTAGGCGATGCGGCGGCCACTCGCCTTCTCGAAGGCTCTGACCATGTCCAGCACCGAGTAGCCCTGTCCGGTTCCCAGATTGTAGGTGACCAGGCCGGGATCCTGTGCCAGTTTCTCCAGGGCCTTGATATGCCCCCGGGCCAGATCTACCACATGGATGTAATCCCGCACGCCAGTGCCGTCGTGGGTGGGGTAGTCGTCACCGAATACCGACAGCTTTTCCAGCCGTCCCACGGCCACCTGGCTGATGTAGGGCATGAGGTTGTTGGGGATGTCGTTGGGTGATTCGCCGATGCGGCCGCTCTCGTGGGCGCCGACGGGATTGAAATAGCGCAGGCGGGCAATGTTCCAGGAGGGATCGGAAACATACACGTCAGCCAGCATCTCCTCGATGATGAGCTTGGAGCGGCCATAGGGGTTGGTGGCGGAGACGGGAAAGTCCTCAGTGATGGGCAGGCGGGCCGGTTCACCGTACACTGTTGCCGAGGAGCTGAACACCAGGTTTCTGGTCCCGGAATCATTCATGGCTTCCAGCAGATTGAGCGTGCCGCCGATGTTGTTCTGGTAATAGGGAATGGGGATGTGCACGGATTCCCCCACGGCCTTGAGACCGGCGAAATGGATCACGGCGTCGATGCTGTGACGGTCGAAAACCGCCGCTGTGGCTTCCTTGTCGCGCAGGTCGGCCTGGATGAATTCAATCTTCCTGCCGGTGATTTCCTCCACGCGCTCGATGGCGGTGTACTGGCTGTTGCTGAGGTTGTCCAGCACGATGACGTCGTATCCCGCTTCCAGCAGTTCGACATTGGTGTGTGAGCCGATATAACCGGCGCCGCCGGTGACCAGTATGGTCTTCAGTTTTGGGGTCACTGCAGGCCTCCCTGTTGCCTGATGAATTCGTGAATCTGCTCGGCCAGTTGCCGATAGCCGGCCGCATTTAGATGAATACTGTCCGAACGATAGATTGATGATCCTAACAGATTCGACAGACTGTTCTCGAGAAGCGGTACCTTCTCCTTTCCGGCCACCTCGGCATAGAGCCTGGCATCGGACAGGAGCAGGGCGGGGCGGGGAACCGCCACCAGAATCACCTGGGCGCCCCGTTTCCGGATGATCCGTATCATTCTCTGCAAATTGGCGGCGGTTTCCTGCTGTGGCCATTTACGCAGCAGATCGTTTCCGCCGTGCAACAGGATCACCAGCGCCGGCTGATGCTCGTCCAGCAGCCCCGGCAGGCGTTTCAGTCCCTCGCTGGACACCTCGCCGGGAATGCCGGCGTTGATCACGGGATGCCCGCTCAGCTGTTCCAGAGCCCTCGGCCAGTCCTGCCCCGGTTCGGCGCCTGTTCCCCGGGTAAGACTGTCGCCAAAGGCCAGGATGACGTCACCCGGCTGCAGGGGCTGCAGTACCGGCTGCGGCTGAGAACAGGCTGCCAGTAGCAGAAGCAGGAAGAACGCAGCTGCGGTGGACAGAGGGTTCCTGGTCTGGTGGCTCATTGGCTGCCGAGCAGGGGATTGGCCTGGAGGTCCGCGTGATAGGAAGATCGCACCATGGGGCCGCTGGCGACATTGGAAAAGCCCAGGGATTCGGCCAGCCGTCGCAGTTCCTCGAATTCTTCCGGGGGAACGAAGCGTGATACGGGCAGGTGATCCCGGCTGGGCTGCAGGTACTGGCCCAGAGTGAGCATGGCCACACCATGATCGCGCAGGTCGTGCAGTACGGCCTCGATTTCCTCGGGCTCCTCGCCCAGGCCCAGCATGATGCCGGATTTGGTGGGTACGTCCGGGTGGGCCTTGCCGAACGCCTCCAGCAGTTTCAGGGACCAGTGGTAGTCAGCGCCGGGGCGGGACTGGCGGTACAGGCGGGGCACGGTTTCCAGGTTGTGGTTGAACACGTCCGGGGGCGCTTCCGCCAGACGCGCCAGGGCGACATCCATGCGACCGCGAAAGTCCGGCACCAGAATCTCGATGCGGGTATGGGGGCTGCTTTCGCGCACGGCGCGGATGCAGTCGCGGTAATGACCGGCGCCGCCGTCGCGCAGGTCGTCCCGGTCCACGGAAGTGATGACCACATACTTCAGGGCCATTTCGCGGATGGCCTCGGCCAGCTGCCGGGGCTCTCGTTCATCGAGAGCGTCGGGCTTGCCGTGAGCCACGTCGCAGAAGGGACAGCGCCGGGTGCATACATCACCCATGATCATGAAGGTGGCGGTGCCGTGGGTGAAACATTCTCCCAGGTTGGGGCACTGGGCCTCCTCGCAGACCGAGGCCAGGCCGCGCTGGCGCAGGATCTTGCGGATGCGCGTCACGCCCGGTCCCTGGGGGGCGCGGGCGCGGATCCAGTCGGGCTTGCGCGGCAGTTCCGTGGTGGGCTGCACCTTGACGGGGATGCGGCTCAGCTTGTCCCTGCCCCGCTGGTGGGTCTCCTTTTTGTCACGGGACGGGGCCCGGTAGTCGTCGCTCATGTCTGCCATCGTGGTTGAAGGTGAAGGCGCCGGCATAGCTGCGCCACCAGTTCCTGTCCGGCCTCTTCCGGGGTCAGGTCCACGCCCAGGTCCCGAAGGCGGGTCACCGGTTGCCCCGCATGGCCACAGGGGTTGATGCGGGAAAAGGGCTCCAACGCCACGTCCAGGTTCAGGGCCAAGCCATGGTAAGTGTACCCCCGCCGCACGCGCAGGCCCAGGGCGGCAATCTTGCCTTTATCCACGTAAACCCCGGGGGCATCGGCTTTTGCCCAGGCGCGGATGCCATGCGCTTGCAGCACGCTGATGACAGATGCTTCCATGTCCGTGACCAGGGCGCGTATGCCCCGGCGGATGGCCTTGAGGTCCAGCAGCAGGTAGGCGATGAGCTGGCCGGGGCCGTGATAGGTGACCTGGCCGCCGCGGTCGCTCTGCACCACGGGAATGTCGCCGGCATTGAGGATATGTTCGGCTTTTCCTGCCTGTCCCTGGGTGAATACGGGCGGGTGTTCCAGCAGCCAGATTTCGGAGTTGGTGCCGGGGGTGCGACCGTTGGTGAAGTCGCGCATGGCCTGCCAGGTGGCGGCATAGGGCTGCAGGCCGAGCTGCCGTATGATCACCGGGTTTGCCACGGGAATGCCGTCAGAGACGCATCAGCACCCGGTCGTGGGCGGTGAGATCGTCGTAGATGGCGTCCAGGTGCTCCCGGCTCTGGGCTTCGATGTCCACGCTTACGGAAACGTACTTGCCATTCCTGCTCGGGCGTATGCTCACGGCGCCTTCGTGGATGTCGGGACAGTGGCGGCGGATGATCTCCACCACCAGGGCGTCGAAATCGTCCTCGTCCAGGCCCATGGCGCGCACCCTGAAGCGGCAGGGATAGGTCATGCCTTCGGGTTCGGCGGTTGTAGGGTTCTCTTTCTCACTCATAACAGTCTTCGCTGGCTTTGGTTCTCAGCCGCAGGCGCTCCTTGCAGGCGGCATACAGGGCATCCATCCTTTCCCACATGGGGCCAGGACGGCCGTTTGCAACCGGCTTGCCGTTGAGACGGGTGACGGGCATAACCTCCTTGGTGGAGCTGGTGATCCAGATCTCGTCGGCGGTTTCCAGCTCTTCCACGGAAATGACGGCCTCGGCATGGGGAATGCCATCGTCCATGGCCAGTTCCAGCACCAGATCCCGGGTGATGCCGGGCAGCAGATGAGGGCTTTTGGGGGGCGTGATGACCAGGCCGTCCTTGACGATGAACAGGTTGGACGCCGTGCCTTCGTTGGCCAGGCCGTCCCGCACCAGTATGGCCTCGTCGGCGCCTTCTTCACGGGCCTGGCTCTGGGCGAGAATATTGGCCAGCAGGGTGATGGCCTTGATGTCGCAACGCTTCCAGCGAATGTCTTCCAGGGTAATGACAGCCATGCCCCGGGCCACCAGTTCCGGGTCACGCCTGTTGATGGGGCCAGCCATGGCCAGCACCGTGGGCCGTACCTGTTCCGGGATGGCGTGCAGGCGCTTGCCGTAGGCGCCGCGGGTGATCTGCAGATAGATCTGCTGGTCCTCGCTGCCACGCTGCTCCAGCAGCCTGTGCAGAATCCGCGACCACTGTTCATGGTCCAGGGGAGGCGTCATGCGGATGGCCGCCAGGGAGTTGTTCAAGCGGTCCAGGTGTTCACGCAGACGGAACGGCAGGCCGGCATACGCGGGAATGACCTCGTACACGCCATCGCCGAAAAGAAAACCCCGATCCATGACCGAGATATGGGCCTGGTCTTCGGCGATGAATTCGCCATTCAGATAGAGAAACTGGCTCATGTTCCTTACTCGAAGATCATCAGCATGCTGTCCACCATGTTGTGGAAGAACCCGCCTTCACGCACGCTGCGCAGGGCGACCAGGGGGATTTTCCTGATGATTTCCCCATCGTGTTCCAGGGTAATGGTGCCCAGTTGCTGTCCCTGCCTTACCGGAGCCATGATGCTGTCCCTGATCTCCACCCGGGCCTTGAGCTTGTCGTAACTGCCCCGGGGGATGGTCACGTACAGGTCCTCCTCCACGCCGAGGCCCAGGTTTTCCACCTCGCCTTTCCAGACTCGTACGGTTTTCAGGGACGCCCCCCCGTTGTACAGCCTGTGAGTCTGGTAGAAACGGAAGCCGTAATTGAGCAGGGTCTGGCTTTCCCTGGCCCGCGCCTCGTCGCTTTTGGTGCCCATGACCACGGACATGAGGCGCATGTTTTCCCGCTTGGCGGAGGTGACTAGGCAGTAACCGGCGGCCTCCGTGTGACCGGTTTTCACGCCGTCCACACTGGGGTCGCGCCACAGCAGGCGGTTGCGGTTCTTCTGGGTGATGCCGTTGTAGGTGAACTCGCGAATGGAATACAGGGGATAGAACTGGGGAAACTCGGCAATTACCGCCCGAGTGACCTTGAGAATGTCTTCCGGGGTGGTGTAGTGCTCGGGATCCGGCAGGCCCGTGGCATTCACGAAGTGGGTGTTTTCCATGCCCAGTTCCACGGCATGCTTGTTCATGAGGATGGCAAAGGCCTCCTCGCTGCCAGCGATGTGCTCCGCCAGGGCCACGCAGGCATCGTTGCCCGAGGCGATGATCATGCCGTGGATCAGGTCGTCCACGGAAACCTTCTTGCCCACCTCGATGAACATGCGTGATCCGGGGGTCTTCCAGGCTTTTTTGCTCACCAGCACCATGTCATTGAGGCCAATGTTGCCGGCTTCCAGTTCCTTGAATACCGTGTAGGCGGTCATGATCTTGGTCAGGCTGGCCGGCTCCAGGCGCTTGTCCGCGTTGTTTTCCGCCAGCACCTTGCCGCTGTGGAAGTCCATGAGCAGGTGGCCGGTGGCGGCGATCCGTGGCGGTGAGGCCATGGGCGCGGCTTCGGGCTGGCCAGCGAGAAACAGGCAGCAGAGCAGGGCGAGGAATGCTTTCATCGGGTTCATGGCTTGAATGGGCTTGGCGCTATTGTACTACGTGGTATTGGTGAATGCCCCAGTGGGGCAGCTGTTCGATAATCTGTTCCAGCCGGGCGCTATCCGACACCGGTCCCAGCCATACCTTGTGAACCGGGCCGGATGGTTTTTCCTCGATGATGATGCGTCCTCCAATGCCGGCCTCTTCCAGGCGTTGCAGCAGCTGCTGTGCATTCCTTGGCTTGCTGAAGGCGCCGGCCTGTATCCACAGCGGGAAGTGTTGTTCCCGGGGAGAGCCGGCGCTGTCCGGCGTGACCGTGACGACTTCCACGGGGGCGGTGCCATGGCCCAGCATGCCGAGTTTTGAGGCGGCAGCGTAGGACAGGTCGATGATGCGGCCAGCATGAAAAGGGCCCCGGTCATTCACTTTCACCACCACAGATTTGCCATTGTCCAGGTTGGTTACCCTGACCCAGGTGGGCAGGGGCAGGGTCTTGTGCGCGGCGGTCATGGCGTACATGTCGTAGGGTTCGCCGCTGGAGGTGCGTTTGCCGTGGAACTTGAGTCCGTACCATGAAGCCAGCCCTCTTTCCCGGTATCCCCGACCGTCTTTCAGTACATGGTAGGTGATGCCCCGGACGGTATAGCTATCCGGGTTGCCATAGCGGCTGTAGGGTGCGTTCCTGGGCACGGCGTCCGGCACATGGCTGACATCCACGGGTTCATCTGGCCCGTAATCTTCGTCCGGGAATCTGTGGGTGCGGATGCTGCAGGCGCCAAGGGAAGCTGCAAGCACCAGCAGCAGGATCAGACGCAGGATGGAATTACGGCTTCCGGGCTTCACGAATCCTTTCACCCAGCTGATAAACTGCCATGGCGTAGAGTTCGCTGTGGTTGTAGCGGGTGATGACATAGAAGTTGTTCAGCCCCGCCCAGTATTCGGGGCCCTTGTCCGTAACCAGTTTCACCAGGGCCGTGGCCAGGTTGTCTCCCAGGGCCGGGTCCAGGGACAGTCCGGCCTTGCGAAGCTGACCCAGGGTGAAGCGGGGTTTCAGGCCGGCATCCAGGAATTTCTGATGAATGTCCTTTACGCCGGATACCGGAGTGGTGACAGGCTGTCCGGCTTTCCAGCCGTGACGGGCGAAATAATTGGCGACGCTGCCGATGGCGTCTGTTTCATTATTCCAGATGTCGCGCTTGCCGTCCCCGTCGAAATCCACGGCGTAGGCCAGGTAACTGCTGGGCATGAACTGCCCCAACCCCATGGCGCCGGCATAGGAGCCAAGGGGTTTGGCGGGGTCCAGTCCTTCCTCTCGTGTCAGAATCAGGTATTTTTCCAGCTCGGACGTGAAAAATGTGCTGCGCTTGGGGTAGTGGAAAGCCAGGGTGTAGAGGGCGTCCAGTACCCTGTCCTTGCCGGCGATGCGACCGTAGAAGGTTTCCACGCCGATGATGGCGACAATGTACTGGGGCGGCACGCCATAGGTCTGCTCGGCCTTTTCCAGGGCGGCCTGATTGCGTTTCCAGAATGCCGCGCCCTGGGCGATGCGTTTGTCCTTGAGGAATATCTTGCGGTACTGGCCCCAGTTAAGGGTGCGTTCCGCCGGCTTGTTCATACGGTCGATGATGTCCTGGCGTATCCGCGCCTGCCCGAGGACCTTGCGCAGCTCGGCGGCATCGAACCCATGGGTATTGCTCATGCGCTGTATGAAAGCCTCCACCGGGTCGGTAGCCTGGGCCGCCAGGGAAATGCCAAGCAAGAGCAGCAGGGAAAGGATTCTCATTTGGGCACCAGTTTCCTGTGAGTGTGTATGGACATGAGCATACCGAAACCCGCCATCAGGGTCACCAGAGATGTTCCGCCGTAGCTGACCATGGGCAGGGGAACGCCCACCACCGGCAGGATGCCACTGACCATTCCCATGTTGACGAAGAGATAGACAAAGAACACCAGTACCAGCGCCCCGGCCAGTAGACGGCTGTAGCTATCCTGGGCCTGGGAGGCCATGTACAGCCCGCGCAGGATGATGAACAGGAAAATGGTCAGCAGGACCAGGACGCCGATGAAGCCAAACTCTTCCCCCAGTACCGCAAAGATGAAATCCGTGTGCCGTTCCGGCAGGAACTCCAGCTGGGACTGGGTGCCGTTGAGCCAGCCCTTGCCGTAGAGCCCTCCGGAGCCGATGGCGATCTTGGACTGGATGATGTGATAGCCGGCGCCCAGGGGGTCACTTTCCGGGTTGAGGAATGTGAGCACCCGGCGCCGCTGGTAATCGTGCATGAGATACCAGATGGCCGGGGCCGCGGCGGTTGCCAGCAGGCCCAGGCCGATGATGAGCCGCCAGCTGATGCCGGCGAGAAACAGCACGAACAGGCCGCTGCTGGCCACCAGGATGGCGGTGCCCAGGTCGGGCTGCTTGGCGATGAGCAGTACGGGAATGGCAAGCAGCACCAGGCTGACCATGATTTGCTTCCAGTTTGGCGGCAGGGGCTTGCTGGACAGGAACCAGGCCAGCATCATGGGCGCCGCCAGTTTCACCAGCTCAGACGGCTGGAAGCGCATGAAGCCCAGATCCAGCCAGCGCTGCGCTCCTTTTCCCATGACGCCCATCACCAGCACCGCAATGAGCAGGCTGACACCGATGCCGTACAGCCAGGGGCTCCAGCGGCGCAGGGTCTGGGGCGGAATCTGGGCGAGGAAGAACATGGCGCCGAAGGCGATGAGCAGGCGCAGGGCCTGTTTTTCCACCTGGTGCAGGTCCTGGCCGCTGGCGGAATAGAGAATAACCAGACCGTAGCAGCTGAGCAGCAACAGGCCGGTGAGCAGGGGCAGATCCAGGTGGATTCGCGCCAGCAGCCCCCGGTGACGGGCGGGTTCGCTGGCGGGCAGGCCGCTGGGAGAACGGGAAGCCGGGTTCACTGGCTTGCTCCTTCGGGTTCGGTGGGGGTGGTGCCCAGCAGCCAGGCATCCATGACCTTTTTGGCCACGGGGGCCGCGGTGGCGCCGCCATGTCCGCCGTTCTCCACGATCACGGCCACGGCGATTTGCGGGTCTTCCACCGGTGCATAGGCGATGAACAGGGCATGGTCTCGCATCTTCTCCGCTACCGTTTCCTCGTCGTATTCCGCGTCCTGGGCCACGGAGAACACCTGGGCTGTGCCGGTTTTTCCCGCAATGCGATAGTGTTCGTTCTTGATGCGCCGGGCTGTGCCGCGGGGGCCTTCCACCACGTGCACCATGGCGTCACGTATCTTGTCCCAGTCAGAGGGGTTGCGTACGGGGATGTCATGGGTCTTTCCCGGCTGAGGCGTTGCCTCTCCAGTGGTCTCGTCCAGCACTTCGGCCACCAATCGGGGTTCATGGTAGTGGCCGCCGTTGGCAATGGCGGCCGTGGCGGCGGCCAGTTGCAGTGGCGTGGCCTGAAAAGCGCCCTGTCCGATGCCGATGATGACCGTCTCGCCGGGGAACCACACCTGCTTGTATCGCCGGCGCTTCCATTCCCGGGAGGGACGTATGCCCTTGCGCTCACCCACCAGGTCAATGCCCGTCTTTTCGCCGAAACGGAACTGTTTCAGGTACTGTTGCAGCTTGTCGATGCCGATTTCGTGGGCCAGTTCGTAGAAAAATACGTCGCAGGACTGGGTGATGGCGGCATCCACGTCCATGGGACCGTGCCCTCCCTTCTTCCAGTCCCGGTACTTGTGGTCGTGCCCGGGAAGCTGAAAAAAGCCAGGGCAGTATTTCTTTTCCTTGAGATCCAATAGCCCCAGCTCCAGCCCCGCCAGACCCATGAAGGGCTTGATGGTGGAGCCGGGAGGATAGGTTCCTTGCACGGCGCGGTTGTACAGGGGTTTGTTTGGGTCGGTCTGCAGGGCCTTGTAGGCCTTGGAGCTTATGCCCTCGACGAAGGGATTGGTGTCGTAGCCTGGCTTGCTGGCCAGGGCCAGGATGCCGCCGTTTCTGGGGTCGATGGCCACCACGGCGCCGTTCACGTCCCCCAGGGCGTCCAGGGCCACCTTCTGCAGGGCCGCGTCCACGTGCAGGCGCAGACTGCGGCCTGGCTGCGGCGGGGTTTCCTGAAGCACGCGCACGGCCTTGCCCAGGGCATTGACCTCCACTTCCTGCATGCCCACCTGGCCATGAAGGGTGTTTTCGTAGGAACGTTCCACCCCGGTCTTGCCAATATAGGTGGTGCCGGCGTAGTTGGAAGCGTCGATGGTTTTCAGGTCCTTCAGGCTGATGCGGCCCACGTAACCTACCACGTGGGCCATGATTTCTTTCATGGGGTAGGTGCGTGTCAGGCGGGCCTTGATGGAAACGCCGGGAAACTTGTGGCGATTGACCGCGAACAGGGCAGCCTCTTCCTGGGTGATGTCCAGCTTGATGGGGATGCTCTCGAAATGGCGCTTCTGCCGCCGCAGCCGGTGAAAGCGCTCCCTGTCCTGTTCGCTGATGCCCAGGAGCACGTCCAGGTCTTCCAGGGTCCGCTCGATGTCGGGCACCAGCTCGGGAACGATTTCCAGGTTGAAGGCCGGGCGGTTCAGGGCCAGAGGACGGTTCTGACGGTCGTAGATCAGTCCGCGGGTGGGCGGCAGGGGAATCAGCTTGACCCGGTTGTCCTGGGCCAGGGTGGTGAAATGCTCATGGTCGATGATCTGCAGGTAGATCATACGCCCCACGATGCCGCCGAGCAGAACGATCACGAACAGGCCGGCGGTAATGGCCCGGTGGGTGAACAGGCGGCCTTCCTGCTGGTAGTTCTTGAATTCCAGGTTACCTGACATGGAAGCGGCGTCTGAGATCACGGAACACGATGAACAGCCAGGGCCACAGCAGACCCCCGAGAAAGGGTGCCACCCAGGATTCCATCATGGCGGCGGGCCGTCCAATTGTGCCGTCCACCCAGAAGAACAGAAGGCGGTCGATGAACAGCAGCAGAGTGACGAACACGGACTGCTGCCACAGGGGAAACACCCGCACCCGTTTGTGGGTCTTTACCGTCAGAAAACCCACCACTGACAGGCCGAAGGCGTGCTGGCCCAGGAGGGTGCCGGTGAGAATATCCAGCAGCAGGCCGGTGAAGAAGGCCACGCCCACGCCCACGCGTTCGGGCAGGGCCATGCTCCAGTAAATGAGCACCAGCGCGGCCCACTGCAGGCGGTAATGCTGCAGGTTCTCCGGCATGGGCATGACGCTGAGCACCAGGCTCACCAGCAGGGTGGCGGCGATGACGGTTCTGCCGTGGGGGGCTTCCGGGCTCATGGGGCTTCAGTCTCGTTTTCAGGCAGCCGCGGGTGTGTGGGCATGTCGGTGGCTTCTTCCTGCTCGGGGAACTGGGGCGGCACGCTGATTTCCCATACCAGCAGCACTTCACGGGTGCGGTCCAGCTGGGCCAGGGGCTGGGCCACCACGGTGGCGAAGGGCTTGCCGGGCTGACGTGTCACCTCGACGATACGGGCCACGGGATAACCCGGAGGGAACTTGCCCCCCAGGCCGGAGGTGACCAGCAGGTCGTCATTGCGGATGTCGGCATTGTTGGGCAGGTAGGGCAGTTCCAGGCGGTTGATGCGCCCGCTGCCCACGGCAATGGTGCGCAGGCCGTTGCGCAGTACCTGCACGGGCAGGGCGTGCTCCACGTCGGTGATGAGCAGCACGGTGGCTGTCATGGGGCTGACGTGGGTGACCTGGCCCATGACGGCATGGGCATCCAGCACCGCCTGGCCCTCGAAGACGCCGGAACGGCTGCCCTTGTTGATCATCACCTGCTGGCGAAAGGGGTCCAGGTCCATGGCCGACAGTTCTGCCACCAGCACCCGGTTGCCGATCTTGTAGGCGGAGCCCAGCAGGTCGCGCAGTCTTTCGTTTTCCGCCTGCAGGGCGGCCAGCTGCTGCAGCTCAGCATGCAATTTGAGATTTTCCCGTAGCAGCCGGTGGTTGGTTTCCTGCAACTCGTGCCGGCTTTGCAGGGTGTCCGTGACCCAGCGGCCGATGTCGCTGGGAACCTCCGCCAGGAACTGTATGGGATAGGTGAGTACGGAAAGGGTGTTGCGCAGGGTTTCGGTCTGGTGGAAGCGGTGATCCAGCACCATGAGCAGAATGGACAGGATCATGGCGGCGATGAGTCGCGCCCCCTGGGACGGGCCTTCTGCGAAGATGAATTTGATGACGGGGCTCCTTTACCGCGGTTTCTGTACTCCAGCCGGTCCGGGTTTCTATTCGACGCTGAAGAAATCCCCGGCCTTTTCGTCCATCAGCTCCAGGGCCCTGCCGCCGCCCCGGGCCACGCAGGTCATGGGGTCCTCGGCGACGATGACGGGCAGGCCGGTCTCTTCTTCCAGCAGGCGGTCCAAGCCCTTGAGCAGGGCGCCGCCGCCGGTGAGCACGATGCCCCGCTCGGCCACGTCGGCCCCCAGCTCCGGCGGCGTCTGTTCCAGGGCCTTGCGCACGGCGTCCACGATGCCGGACAGAGGCTCCTGCAGGGCCTCGAGGATCTCGTTGCTGTTCAGGGTGAAGCTGCGCGGGATGCCTTCGGCCAGGTTGCGTCCTTTGACCTCCAGTTCCTGCACTTCGTTCCCCGGCCAGGCGGTGGCGATCTGGTGCTTGATCTGCTCCGCCGTGGCCTCGCCGATGAGGCTGCCATAATTGCGGCGCACGTAGTTGATGATGGCCTCGTCGAACTTGTCGCCGCCGATGCGCGCCGAATTGGCGTACACGATGCCGTTGAGGGAGATGATGGCCACCTCGGAAGTGCCCCCGCCGATGTCCAGGATCATGGAGCCGCGGGCCTCGTCCACGGGCAGGCTGGCGCCGATGGCGGCGGCCATGGGCTCCTCGATAAGATAGACTTCCCGGGCCCCGGCACCCGCGGCGGATTCCTTGATGGCCCGGCGCTCCACCTGGGTGGAACCGCAGGGTACGCAGATCAGCACCCTGGGGCTGGGGCGGATGAGGCGGGACTCGTGCACCTTGTGGATGAAGTACTGGAGCATCTTCTCCGTGACCGTGAAGTCGGCAATGACGCCGTCCTTCATGGGGCGAATGGCGGTAATGTTGGCCGGGGTACGGCCTAGCATTTTCTTGGCGTCCTCACCCACGGCCGCCACGGCCTTCATGCCCCGGCCCCGGTCCTCGCGTATGGCCACTACCGAGGGTTCGTTCAGGACGATGCCGCGATCCCTGGCGTATATAAGGGTATTGGCCGTGCCCAGGTCGATGGAAAGATCATTGGAAAAAAAGCCGCGAAGACGTCTGAATAGCATCGAGTAAGTCCATTGCGCCGGTCTGGTTGCCGGTTCTCAAGTTGGGAAATGCCCGGAAGCAGGCACGGGGGGTGCCGCGGAAACTCCCGAATTAACAAGCTGTTGAAAAACATTGTTTTTTGACAGCCTGTGTGTGGCACAAGGATGTGCCACCATTTTCGATGGCTATAAGCCATTGAAAATGAATGAAGCGGGAAACCGCGTTTTCCGCTTCCTCAAGGAAGCTCTGATCAATTCGTGACACGGCATCTTGCGGCGCAAAAGCGTTCATTTCGGCGTTGCAAACCTTCGCAATAGCTTGCTATTACGTGCGGTCTGCGCCTTGAACTGAACGCTTTTTCACCACAATCTGCTCATGCCAGAATTAATCAGAGCTTCCTCAGGTTGAAAAAGCCCATGGAGGGGCTTTTTCAATATCCTGCTAGGAGCCGTAATCTATCAATTGAGGACACCTTTGGGCAAGGCCTGTCTTGTGGTGGATGGCGGGAGAAGCATCAAACCGGGGGCTAGTTCATTGATTTGCTGTCGGTAATCCCCCGAGCCGTTGACAATGGCAGGCGGGAATTTTTTCTTGGCCCGGGGGCGGCCAGCTCCTCCGGCATGTAAATCCACGGGGATTTGTGCTAGTTTTGCGTCCTTTGAAGCCCTTGCCGTGGAAGGAAATCGATGAGTCTGGACGCTGAAGAAGTCGAGAAAATTGCCCACCTGGCGCGCATTGCCGTGACCGCCGACGAAGTGGATGCCCTCAAGGGCGAGCTGTCGGGTATCCTGGACCTGGTGGAACGCATGAGCGGGCTGGATACCAGTGACATCCTGCCCATGGCCCATCCCCTGGACATGCCCCAGCGCCTGCGGCCGGATGTGGTGACCGAGGAGAATCATCGCGAGGACTACCAGGCGGTGGCGCCCGCGGTGGAAAACGGCCTCTATCTGGTACCCAGGGTGATCGAGTGATGAGCGGGCTGCATCTGAAATCCATTGCCGAGCTGTCCGCCGGGCTGGCGGCGGGAGAGTACAGCAGCGAGGAATTGACCCGTCATTTTCTGGATCGTATCCGCCGCTTCGACGGGGAACTCAATTCCGTGGTGACCCTCGCCGAGGAAGAAGCCCTGTCCGCGGCGGCCGCAGCCGACAAGCGCCTGGCGGCCGGCGAGGCCGGCCCCCTGACGGGCATTCCCATCCTGCACAAGGACATCTTCTGCACCCGGGGCGTCAGAACCGCCTGCGGCTCGCGCATGCTGGACAACTTCATTTCCCCCTACGACGCCACCGTGGTGACCCGTCTCAAGGAGGCCGGCGCGGTGATGCTGGGCAAGACCAACATGGACGAGTTCGCCATGGGCTCGTCCAACGAAACCAGCTTCTATGGCCCGGTGAAGAATCCCTGGGACAGGGACAGGGTGCCCGGCGGCTCTTCCGGCGGTTCCGCGGCCGCTGTTGCCGCGCGTCTGGCCGTGGCCGCTACGGGCACGGACACCGGCGGTTCCATCCGCCAGCCCGCGGCCCTGTGTGGCATCACCGGCCTCAAGCCCACCTATGGCCGGGTATCCCGCTATGGCATGATTGCCTTCGCCTCCAGCCTGGACCAGGCGGGCCCCATGACCCGCAGCG
>JALVEW010000153.1 GCA_027030425.1 Sedimenticola sp. | reverse complement strand
GGCTACAACCGCGCCGCCCGTCTCATCGAGGAAATGGAGCGCATTGGCATCGTCAGCACCCCGGACGGCAAGGGCAACCGGGAGGTGCTGGCGCCACCCCCCATCGAGGACTGAACTTGAAAGCGTACCGATTTTTCCTGCCACTGCTGCTGGCTTTCAGCAACAGCCTGTTTGCCGCCGATGGCGCCCGCGCCCATCTTGACCGGTTTCTCGACGGCCTGAAGACCCTGCGCGCTGAATTCGCCCAGGAAGTCATAGACAACGAAACCAACCAGATTTCCCACAGCCACGGCGTGTTCTATCTGTCACGGCCCGACCGCTTCCGCTGGGTGTATGAAGGTGAATACCCTCACTACATCATTGCCGATGGCAAGACCATCTGGCTGGTGGAGGAAGACCTGGAACAGGTCAGCCAGAAATCCCAGAAGTCCGCCCTCAAGGGTACGCCGGCGGGGCTGTTGGCGGAAGATGTGGATATCGACAGGGATTTCGAGGTCAAGGAACTGGGAGAACGCATGGGCCTTTCCTGGCTGCGCCTGCGCCCCCGGGATGAAAACAGCCAGTTCGAGCAGATTCTGCTGGCTTTCGAGGGTGACAAGCTGTCGCGCATGGAAATGGCCGACCGCTTTGGCCAGGTCACCCGTTTCGATTTTTTCAAGCTGAAACGTAACCCCAAGCTGCAGGATCAGCTGTTCAAGTTCGTGGCGCCGCCCGGCTACGACATTCTCGACCAATGAACACGGGAGATCTGTTTGCCGCGGACCAGTTGGCAGGCAGGCCCCTGGCGGACCGCATGCGCCCCCGCAGCCTGGATGAATATCGGGGGCAGGCCCATATCCTGGGGCCCCACAAGCCCCTGCGCCAGGCCATCGAAAGAAATCAGCTCCATTCCATGATTTTCTGGGGGCCGCCGGGCACCGGCAAGACCACCCTGGCGCGGCTGCTGGCCAACGCTTCCGGCTATGCCTTTCACACCCTGTCCGCGGTGCTGGCCGGGGTGAAGGATATCCGCGCCGCCGTGGAGCGGGCCCGGCAGGTGAAGGCGGAGACGGGGCAGGGCACGGTGCTGTTCATCGACGAGGTGCACCGCTTCAACAAGAGCCAGCAGGACGCCTTTCTGCCCCATGTGGAGGACGGCACTTTCCTGTTCGTGGGTGCCACCACGGAAAATCCTTCGTTTGAGCTGAACAACGCCCTCTTGTCCCGGGCGCGGGTTTATGTGCTCAAATCCCTTTCCGAAGACGATCTGCTGGCGGTGTTGCGCCACGCCTTGGAGGACAGGGAACGGGGACTCGGCGATCAGGTGCGGGAAATCGCCGATGAAGATCTGGAGCGCATCGCCCTGGCGGCGGACGGTGATGCCCGCCGCGCCCTGAATCTGCTGGAAAGCGCCGCCGGCCTGGCGGAGGACGGACATATCCCGTCAGAAGTCGTGAAGGAGGTCTGCGCCGGGCAGGTCAGGCGTTTCGACAAGGGCGGGGAGGTCTTCTACGACCAGATTTCCGCCCTGCACAAGTCCGTGCGCGGCTCCAGTCCCGACGCGGCCCTGTACTGGCTGTGCCGCATGCTCGACGGCGGCTGCGACCCCCTGTACATCGCCCGGCGGGTGGTGCGCATGGCTTCCGAGGACATCGGCAATGCCGATCCCCGCGCCCTGGAACTGGCCCTCAATGCCTGGCAGGTGCAGGAACGCCTGGGCAGCCCCGAAGGCGAGTTGGCTATCGCCCAGGCGGTGGTGTACATGGCCTGCGCCGCCAAAAGCAACGCCGTCTATACCGCTTTCAAGGCCGCCATGAAGGACGCCCGCAACACGGGTTCCCTGGAAGTCCCCCTGCATCTGCGCAACGCGCCGACCAAACTCATGAAGGAGCTGGGTTACGGCAAGGCCTATCGCTATGCCCATGATGAGCCCGAGGCCTACGCGGCGGGAGAAACCTATCTGCCGGATGAGCTGGCGGGGCGGCAGTATTATCATCCCGTGCCCCGGGGACTGGAGATCCGCATCGCGGAAAAGCTGGCCCGGTTGCGGGAACTGGATGAGAAAGCCGGACAGAAAGGGGTAAAATGATACTTTTCGGTATCTGCTCAGTAGATGGTGGTAAGGCATTGAACAGCCAGGACGCTGTGAATACATCC
>JALVEW010000152.1 GCA_027030425.1 Sedimenticola sp. | reverse complement strand
GTAAGCTATGCGGCAGCTTCCCTGCTGCCGAAGCCTGGCTATTCAATGACTTACCACCTGTAAGCCAATCATGTTGAGGAGTTATCTTTTGCCTTGCGGGGAAAACCGATGACACAAACACTGGCCATTGCCGCGGGCGGCGCCCTGGGGGCGCTCATGCGCTTCTGGGTGTCCACGGCCACCTATGCTTGGCTGGGGCGCGGCTTTCCCTGGGGCACCCTGATGGTGAATGTTTTGGGTTCCTTCGTCATGGGCCTGCTCTATATCCTGTTTCTGGAGCGCCTGACTACGGGGCCGGAGCTGCGCGCCTTTTTGCTCATCGGTTTTCTCGGCGCTTTTACCACCTTTTCCACCTTTTCCATCGAAACTTTCAACCTCATCGAGGAAGCTCAAATCGGCAAGGCCTTGCTCAACGCCGGGGGCAGCGTGGTGATCTGTATCGCCGCCGCCTGGTTTGGCGTCATGGCCGGGAGACAGTTATGACCGACGAAGTCATCATGGTTCGCATCTACTGCACCGAAGGAGAGCACCGACTGAAAGAGATGCTCGACTACCTTCACAACGAAGAACAGGTGGCGGGGGTCACGGCCTTTCGCGGAGTTGCAGGCTTTGGCCGATCCGGTAAGATGCACACCGCCTCCCTGCTGGACCTGTCCCTGGACATGCCAGTGGTGATCGAGTTCTTCGACCGGCCGGAAAAAATGCGCGCGGTCATCGAACACCTGAAAACGAAGCTGGAGCCCGGCCACCTGGTGTATTGGCCGGCCCGCACCAACCTGAGCGACTGACATGCTGGACCCGAAACTGCTGCGCGGCAATCTCGACGAAGTGGCCACCAAACTGGCCCGCCGCGGATACGAGCTGGATACCAACGCTTTCAATGAACTGGAAGCGCGCCGCAAGGATCTTCAGATTCGAACCCAGGAACTGCAAAACAAGCGCAATACCATTTCCAAAGGCATCGGCAAGGCCAAGGCCGCGGGCGAGGACATCCAGCCCTTATTGGATGAAGTGGCCAGCCTGGGTGATGAACTCAAGGCCGCGGAGGAACAGCTGAAGACCCTGCAGGGCGAACTGCGTGAGCTGTTGTTGGGCATGCCCAATCTGCCTGACGATTCCGTGCCCGATGGCAAGGATGAAGCCGACAACCGGGAGGAACGGACCTGGGGCGAGATTCCTGCTTTCGACTTCGAGCCGAAAGATCATGTGGATCTGGGAGAAGCCCTGGGTGGCCTGGATTTCGCGGCGGCGGCCAAGCTCACGGGCTCGCGTTTCGCGGTGATGCACGGCAGCCTGGCGCGGCTGCACCGGGCACTGACCCAGTTCATGCTGGATCTGCACACGACCGAGCACGGCTACAGCGAAACCTATGTGCCCTACATGGTGAACGAAGCTTCCCTCTATGGTACAGGCCAGCTGCCCAAATTCGCCGAGGATTTGTTCCGCCTGGAAGGTGAGCAGGGCTGGCATTTGATTCCCACGGCGGAAGTACCCCTGACCAACCTGCTGCGGGACGAGATTCTGGAGGCGGATCGCCTGCCTTTCAAGGTGCTGGCCCACACACCCTGTTTCCGTTCCGAGGCCGGAGCCTACGGCAAGGACACCCGGGGCATGATCCGTCAGCATCAGTTCGACAAGGTGGAACTGGTGCAGGCCGTGCGTGCCGAAGATTCTTTCGACGCCCTGGAGGAACTGACCGGGCACGCCGAAACCGTGCTGCGAAAACTGGAACTGCCTTACCGTGTGGTGACCCTGTGCACGGGGGATCTGGGCTTCAGCTCCGCCAAGACCTATGACCTGGAAGTCTGGCTGCCGGGGCAGAACAAATACCGGGAGATTTCCTCCTGCTCCAATTTCCTGGATTTCCAGGCACGGCGCATGCAGGCCCGCTGGCGCAATCCCGATACCGGAAAACCCGAGCTGTTGCATACCATCAATGGCTCAGGTCTTGCGGTGGGACGGACCCTGGTGGCGGTGCTGGAAAACTATCAACAGAAAGATGGAAGCGTCCGGGTGCCGGAGGTGCTGCGTCCTTACATGGGTGGGATGGAGCTAATCCGGTAGCTCGTTGGGGCGAGGCGGTTCTCAGCTTTTCACCAGAAGAACCAGCAGAGCAACAAAACTCGCCACCAGCGCCAGGGGAATGATGGCCGCCTGCCAGTCGCCCTTTTCGGCTTTGGGCGAGTTCTCCATCCAGTGCTTGGCCGCCGGGTACATGAACACCAGCATGATGACCAGGGTGACGGCCATGCCGATTTGAAGCCAGATATTCATATTCTTTGATCCTATCCTGGATGCCGCGAGGTCGGATTTCAAAGCGGCCTCGCGGTGATATCTGCCGTCGGGCTGAAGCCCGACCTACGATCTGCAGATCGCCGCTCCCGGGCCTTGGGAGCGGCTGCTTCTGGAGTTTCGATTATTCGTCGCCGAAGATTCCCAGAATCTGCAGCAGGCTGATGAAAATGTTGAAGATGGAAAGGTACAGCCCGTAAGTGGCGTTGATGTAGTTGGTTTCACCGCCGTGCACCATCTGACTGGTCTGGAACAGGATGAAGCCGCTCATGAGCAGAATGAAGCCTGCAGCAATGGCCAGTTGCAGGGCCGGGATATGCAGAAAAATATTGGCCAGCATGGCCACCAGCAGCACCATCATGCCGGCAAAGATGAAGCCGCCCATGAAGCTGAAGTCGCGCCGGCTGCTCAGAGCATAGCCGGAAAGTCCCAGGAAAATGACGCCGGTACCGCCCAGGGCCAGGGCCACGGTCTGGGGACCGTTGGGCAGCTGCAGATAGATGCTCAGAACCGCGCCCAAGCCAAAGCCCATGAGGCCGGTAATGGCGAAAATCACACCGATGCCGGCGCCGGAATCCTGGGTGCGGGGCAGGACGAACATGCCCAGCAGCATAGCGATGATGACGGATACGGTATAGGTCCACACCGGCACCGCAAGATACAGGGAAAGCATGGCCATCACCCCGGAGAAGATCAGGGTGGCGGACAGCAGCATGTAGGTATTCTTGATGACCTTGTTGGTGGCAAAGGTCTGCTGGCTCGATCGGCTGACAGCCTGTTCAAAAGCATTGTTCATGATTGTTCTCTACCCTCTCTATGTTTCAAAGTTGATTCACCTATGGGGCGTCTCCCGCTGTTACTGAAAATGCCCCTTGTTCTCATTTATTGAACCTTTAGACGCCCCTCGGGGGCCGTAGTTCCTGGCTGGTCTGCTCATGTATAGCAACACGGGTTGAAACTGGCAAGTTCTGTTTGCCTCTGGCCCCATTTGGTCTTTCGGCTCTGTTGGCAGGGAGACGGATTTGTACAATTTGCCGGATGTTCGTTATACTTAAAAAAGTATGCTCTGTCTGGCTGTTCTCCTAGTGATAGTAGATGCTACGTGGAGAGAGGCTGGGAACGGATTGAGAGGATGGGCGATGCAGCCCGACGAAAAATATATGTCTACATTTCAGGAGAAAGACAAGATGTTCGATTCAAACAAGAAAATCGCCACGGTCGCGGCGGCTGTAGGCCTGATCATGGGTTCAACTGTAGCTTCTGCCGATGATCCCATGCGCGCCTATGCCATGGATGCGGAAAAGTCCGTGGTAACAAACGCTTTTGGCGAGTGCTGGCAGTCCAAGGGCGGTGTCAAGCAGTTGATCGAAAAATGTGGTGATGTTGTTGCCAAGGAAGAAGTCAAGGCTGAGCCTGTTCCTGTTGATGGTGATGATGACAATGACGGCGTACCCAACAGCCGTGACAAGTGTCCCAACACCCGCGCCGGTGCTACCGTTGACGCCGACGGTTGTGAAATCGTGGAAAACCTGACCATCAACCTGGTGGTTGAAGAGTTCGATTTTGACAGCGCGGTGCTCAAGCCCGAGATGAAGACCGCTCTGGAAGCATTTGCCGACAAGGTCAAGGCCAGCCCTGGTCACGAGTCCGTGACGGTTATTGGCCATACCGACAGCACGGGTCCCGAGGACTACAACATGAAGCTGTCCCTGCGTCGTGCGCAGGCCGCGGCTGACTACCTGGAATCTCTGGGTATCGATTCCATTTCTGTCAAGGGCATGGGTGAAACCAGCCCCATTGCCAGCAACAAGACCAGAGAAGGTCGCGCCCAGAACCGTCGTATCGAAATCACCACCCACTGATTGGTGGCGCTTTCCCGGCGCCTGTGAGGGCGCTGACAAGAAGCCGGTGTCCTGCGAAGGACGCCGGTTTTTTTGTGTATACACCTGGGCAGGCGGACAGTACAATACGCGCCTTGTCGATCACGTGGCCTTTGGTAGGGGTCACCACTGAGGAATAGAACCATGCCGGAAATTACACTCCCAGACGGCTCCAAGCGAGTTTTTGATCATCCTGTCACTGTTGCCGAAGTGGCGGCCGACATTGGTCCGGGCCTGGCCAAGGCCACCCTGGCAGGAAAAGTGAATGGTGAGCTGGTGGATGCCTCCACCCTCATTGACAAGGACGTGGAGCTGGCCATCGTCACTGACAGGGACGATGACGCTCTGGAGCTCATTCGTCACGATGCCGCCCATGTCATGGCCCAGGCCGTGCAGGAGCTCTTTCCTGGTACACAGGTGACCATAGGTCCTGCCATCGAAGACGGCTTCTACTACGATTTTGCCCGTGAAGAACCTTTTACCCCGGATGATCTGAAAAAGATCGAAGACCGCATGCGCGAGATCGTGGGCCGCGATCTGCCCATAGAAAGGGAAGTTTGGGACAGGGAGGAAGCAAAAAAGATCTTTGCCGATCTGGGGGAGCATTACAAGGTGGAGATCATCGATGCCATTCCGGAGGGTGAGGAGGTCTCTGTCTATCGTCAGGGTGACTGGTTCGATGTCTGCCGTGGTCCTCATCTGCCCAGCACCGGCAAGCTGCCCAAGGCCTTCAAGCTGATGAAGCTCGCCGGCGCCTACTGGCGTGGTGACGCCAACAACGAGATGCTGCAGCGCATCTATGGCACGGCCTGGCGCAACAAGAAGGAACTCAAGGCCTATCTGCATCGTCTGGAAGAAGCCGAGAAGCGCGATCACCGCAAGATCGGCAAGGCCCAGGACCTGTTCCATACCCAGGAAGAGGCGCCGGGCATGGTGTTTTGGCACGACAAGGGCTGGCAGATCTATCTCACCATCCAGGACTATGTGCGTGGCAAGCTGCGCGAGCATGGCTATCAGGAAGTGCATACCCCGGAGATCATCGATCGCAGCCTGTGGGAGAAGTCTGGTCACTGGGACAAGTTCGGCGACATGATCTTCACCACGCATTCCGAGCACCGGGATTACGCCATCAAGCCCATGAACTGTCCCGCTCACGTGCAGATCTACAACCGGGGCCTGCGCAGTTACCGGGATCTTCCCCTGCGCCTGGCGGAATTCGGCTCCTGCCACCGCAACGAACCTTCCGGCACGCTGCACGGCATCATGCGCGTGCGTAATTTCGTGCAGGATGACGCTCACATCTTCTGCACGGAAGACCAGATTCTGTCTGAAGTGTCAGCATTCATCGATCTGCTGTTTGAGGTATACAAGGATTTTGGTTTTGAAGAAGTGCTCATCAAGCTCTCCACCCGCCCGGAAAAGCGCGTGGGTTCCGATGAGCTATGGGACAAGGCGGAAAAATCCCTGGAAGACGCCCTGAATCACAAAAACCTTGACTGGGAGCTGCAGCCGGGAGAAGGGGCATTCTATGGACCCAAGATCGAATTCTCTCTGAAAGACTGCCTTGGCCGGGTCTGGCAGCTGGGCACCATCCAGCTGGATTTCTCCATGCCGGAGCGTCTGGGAGCCCACTACATCGCCGAGGACAACAGCAAGCAGATTCCGGTGATGCTTCACCGCGCCATTCTTGGATCCCTGGAGCGTTTTATCGGTATTCTCATTGAACATTATGCGGGCGCCTTGCCCGTCTGGCTGTCCCCTGTTCAGGCGGTGGTGATGAATATCACCGACAAACAGGCCGGATATGTGGAGGAAGTGGCCGAAAAGCTGAAAAAACAGGGTTTTCGGGTGCAAATCGACTTGAGAAACGAGAAGATCGGCTTTAAAATCCGCGAGCACACATTGCAGCGCATTCCCTATCTGCTGGTCGTGGGAGACCGGGAGATGGAAAATGGCGCTGTTGCCGTTCGCCGACGGGGTGGGGAAGACCTGGGGGCAATGCCCCTGGAGGAATTCGTCACCCGCCTGCAGGACGACCTGGAAAACAGAGCCTAGGGCAAAGATGCACTGGGCAGGAACTGAATTTATATAGAGGACCTGGCTATAGCTAAACAAGACAAAAGAAACCGGCTGAATACCGACATCACCGTTCCTCAAGTTCGACTCATTGACGAGAACGGTGAGCAGGTAGGCATCGTTTCGATAGAAGAAGCACTGGAGGCGGCAGCGAATGCCGATCTCGATCTGGTTGAAATCGTGCCAAATGCGGAACCGCCGGTGTGCCGTATCATGGATTACGGCAAATTTGTATTCGAAGCCAAGAAGCAGAAGCAGGCGGCGAAGAAGAAGCAGAAGCAGGTTCAGGTCAAGGAAATGAAATTCCGTCCCCGTACCGATTCCGGGGACTATGCCATCAAGCTAAGGAACCTGAGACGTTTCCTGGAGAATGGCGACAAGGCCAAGGTCACCATGCGTTTCCGGGGGCGGGAGCATGCTCACCGGGAACTGGGGCTGGAGGTGCTGCAACGCATCGAAAAGGACTTGGAAGAAATCGCCCAGGTGGAGCAGCGCCCGGCGATGGAAGGCCGCCAGATGGTCATGGTGCTGGCGCCGCGCAAGAAATAGTTACCGTTCCGCACGCGGGACATAGAAGCAGTGGCCGGGCCCGCTAGGCATTGCCTGGGCCACTCGTAATTCATCCTTGAATACTACAGGAGAGAGAAAATGCCAAAGATAAAGACCAACCGGGGCGCAGCCAAGCGGTTCAAGAAGACTGCTGGCGGCTTCAAGCGAAACCAGTCTCATCGCCGTCATATCCTGACCAAGAAGAGCACCAAGCGTAAGCGTCAGCTGCGTTCACCCGCCATGCTGCACAAGGCCGATGTGGCCGCTGCACGCCGCATGATTCCCTACGCCTGATTCAAGTTTCGTTAAAGGAGATACAAGATGCCCCGAGTAAAACGTGGTGTAACGGCGCACAAGCGTCACAAGAAGGTTCTCAAGCAGGCCAAAGGTTATTATGGCGCGCGCAGCAAGGTCTATCGTGTCGCCAAGCAGGCGGTCATCAAGGCCGGTCAGTATGCCTACCGTGACCGCCGTCAGCGCAAGCGCCAGTTCCGCGCTCTGTGGATCCAGCGCATCAATGCCGCGGCGCGCATGAACGACCTGTCCTACAGCAAGTTCATGCACGGCCTGGACAAGGCCGGTATCGAAATCGACCGCAAGATGCTGGCGGACATTGCTGTCCATGATATGCCGGCGTTTAGCCAGCTCGCAGAAAAGGCCAAGGCCGCTCTCGCGAGTTGATCGGTTGCTGCCGCCTTCGCGGCAGGCTGAATAGCGCCCCGCCTTGTGGCGGCGGGCAAAGCGAACGAGGGGAAAGGCCTTTGGGGTCTTTCCCTTTCTTTATTTCCGGGTGGAACAACCTATGGATCTCGAACAACTGACAGAAGAAGCCCTGGCGGCGGTGGCCGCTGCCGACGATCTGCGCGC
>JALVEW010000151.1 GCA_027030425.1 Sedimenticola sp. | reverse complement strand
GCCATACTCGGATATCGTCCTCTTCCACGGCGCTGGGGTTGCCGGGGTCCGTCGCGCCAGCCAGAAGAAACTCGATGCTGTCCGTGCGCACCGCCAGTTTCTCGGCGGCATGGGCATATTCACGAATACCTTTTTCCCACAGCAGACGCGCCGCCAGCAGCACACGGAAACGCGCACCCCGCTTGTGCCGGGTGGGCACGAATACTTCCGTATCCACGCCCGAGCTCTTTATGAGGTGAATATGGCCGGGATCGATGAGCTTCAGATCGACGAACAGCTGGCGGTCATCAGGGTTCTGCACCACCAGGCGGCTGTGGCTGCCCCGCAAGGCAAACTTGAGCAGCCGCTTGACCAGCGGCCTGAGCAGGCGCGCCCGGAGGGTTCGGCTCACAAACACATGCCCCAGGCCGGTCACCGCATGAATGCGGCAACGGATACCCACGGAGCGGGCCGCCAGCCCCCCGTAGACCACGCTCTTGATGGTGAAGTTGTGCACCGCATCCGGTCGTTCGCGGCGGTACACATCCCGGATGAACTTGAGCAGCCTCAGCTCCTGAACAGGATTGAGGCTGCGCCTTTCCATGGGCAGGGGAATCCAGCGAAAGCCTTCCTGTTCCAGGCGCTCCCCGTAATCCCCGGGGGGCGACATCATCACCACCTCCGCCCCCTGCGCCGCCAGGTGTCGCGCCAGATCCAGGCGGAAGTTGTACAGGTACCAGTCCGTGTTGGCGAAGAAGATGACTTTCATGACAACGATTGTCACCCAGGAAGGAACATACCGCCAGTGGCAGAAATATCAGAATCTCCGGGCTATTCGAAGAGAATGTTCCGATAGGGAAGCCAGAACACGGCATGAGTCGCGTGATTGAGCCAGACATAGAGCACCAACGCATAGCCAAGCACCAGCCCAAGGGTCATGGTTTCCTGGCGAATCTTTTTCCGGGCCAGAAACGGCAACCGGGAAAAGACCACCACCTGCAGCGGCGTCAGATACAGGGCAATCCGGTCAACGGCGGTAGAGGCAAACCCCACCAGAAACACACTGGCAATGGCCCCCAGGGCCATCCAGAACCACAGCAGGGCATTGGGATAAAACCTTTTCCATTGTTTCCAGTTGAGAAGCAGGAAAACCGCGGGCACAAAATTCATCATCACCCGTATGCGCGCCCCCTCGGACTGCATCTGCTGTTCCACATAGGTATCCCACAGCTTCTCCTGTTCCGGAGCCACGAAGGCGTCCCACAGGCCATAGCCGATCAGTCCCACGGCAATAATCCTCAGCAGCCAGCCCTTGCTGTACAGGAATATGCCCAGGGGAATCATGATGATTGCGGTCTTGTGAAACAGGGTCGCCGCCACGATGAACAGCACATAAGGCAGGAACCGCCCCCGCTCGAGATAGGTGAGGGCCCAAAAGATGAATCCCAGGGCCACGCTCTGCCGCGTATAGCCCATCGCCACCACGATCACCAGGTAGGGAACGGCAACCGCGAAGCCCAGCCAGGGGCGGGACTGGGCGCGGCAGAAAACAATCAGGCCGCTGATGAAAATCAGCCCGCATACCAGATTGACGCCGTAGATATCTCCATCCAGCTGCACCATGAGCCGGTTGAGCAGAACATATCCGGGATCACCCGTGGTAATGGCATCCGTCAGCGATGAGCCAATCTCCCTTTGGTAGTGAATCAGATAGGTTCCCCAGTCTCCTCCCACATGGTGCCGAAAACCAATCAGCAGCACGAACAGGGCGCCCAGCGCCAGCCAGGGCATCCAGCTCAGGCGCAGGGGCCGGCGCCCGGTGACGAGCGCCGGCACGGCAGGCAGAAGATACATCAGCCAGTAGGGCCACATAAGCTTCTCAGCCCCCGTCCCACGCGTCCAGCCAGGCCTGAAACATCAACACCGGCCACAGGGCATGCTCATGGTTGCGCTTTCCGGACAGATGCTGTTCCCAGGCCCGCCGCAAAGGTTCCACGCGAAAATAGCCTTCCTCTTGCAGGCGCGCCGCCCCGATAAGGCTCTCGGCCCAGTCCCGCAACGGCCCCCGCAGCCACTGCCCCAGGGGAACGCCAAACCCCTGCTTGGGCCTTTCCATCAGTTCGGAGGGAACATACTGGTAAAGAATCTGGCGCAAGGCCCACTTGCCCTGCCCATCGCGAATCTTCATATCCAGAGGCAGCCGCCAGGCCTGCTCCACCACTCCATGGTCGAGGAAGGGCGCGCGGGTTTCCAGGCCAACCGCCATGGCCGCCCTGTCCACCTTGCACAGAATGTCATCAGCCAGGTAGGTCATGGCGTCCAGATACATCATGCGCGATTCGGCATCTTCCAGATCCGGCCATTGCGCCTTACCTGACAGAAGGGTAGCCGGCTCTTGGCCATGGATAACGACATTCCCGGGAGCCCGCCACTGGGAAACCAGGTTCATGTACAAGCCGTCCAGGTCGGATGCCCCGGTCAGGACCCGGCCCAGCTTCTGCAGCTGTTCACCGGCCCGGACCACGGGCAGGCGCCGGGACAGGGCCTTGCCCAATCCGCCTTGCGGATTCAGGCCACGGGAAGCCGTCACCATGGCCCGGGCCACCCCCTGGCGCAGCCACCGGGGCATGACGGAAAATCTTCGCCAGATTCCCGGCGCCCAGAGATAGCGGTTGTACCCGCCGAAAAGTTCATCCGCGCCAT
>JALVEW010000150.1 GCA_027030425.1 Sedimenticola sp. | reverse complement strand
GCCGGATCATCCCTGGTTCCTGGCCTGCCAGTTTCATCCTGAATTCACTTCCACGCCGCGTTACGGACATCCCCTGTTCACCGGCTTCATTGAAGCCGCCCTGGAACACCAGAAGAAGGAAACCGCCGGCTGATGGAACTCTGCGGCTTCGAGGTCGGCCTGGACCGGCCCCTGTTTCTCATTGCCGGCACCTGTGTGGTGGAAGGTCTGCAGTCCGCCATGGACACGGCGGGCGCCCTGAAGGAGATTGCCGCTGAGCTGGGCATGCCACTGATCTACAAGTCTTCCTTCGACAAGGCCAACCGCTCTTCCCATGACAGTTTTCGTGGTCCGGGGCTGGAAGAAGGCCTGAAAGTGCTGGAACAGGTGAAGAAGGAACTGAACCTTCCTCTGCTCACGGATGTCCATGAAGACACGCCCCTGGGTGAGGTGGCAGCCGTGGTGGACGTATTGCAGACGCCGGCCTTTCTCTGCCGCCAGACCAATTTCATTCAACGGGTGGCGGCCCAAGGCCGGCCAGTGAACATCAAGAAGGGCCAGTTTCTCGCGCCCTGGGACATGGGCAACGTCGTGGAGAAGGCCCGGGCCGTGGGCAATGAGCAGATCATGGTATGTGAGCGGGGCGTATCCTTTGGCTACAACACCCTGATTTCCGACATGCGCGGCCTGGCGGTGATGCGTGACACCGGCTGTCCGGTGGTGTTCGACGCCACCCACTCGGTACAGCAGCCGGGAGGGCTGGGCAAGTCTTCCGGTGGACAAAGGGAGTTCGTTCCCGTGCTGGCGCGCGCCGCGGTGGCCGCGGGCGTTTCCGGCCTGTTCATGGAAACCCATGAAAACCCTGACAAAGCCTTGAGCGACGGGCCCAATTCATGGCCCCTGGGGAAGATGCGTGAACTGCTGGAGACTTTGCTGGAAATCGATGCGCTGGTGAAGCAGCGGGGATTTATCGAAGCAGGCTTGTAGATGCCGGGAGTTCCCCGAATTCCGCTTTTGCTTCCCTCGGGACGCGCTTGCCCTGAACAGGCGTAGCCCGCATGAAGCGCAGCCTAATGCGGGACGATGAGGGCAGAACAGTTCACGGCCTTTGTTGGCGGGGTCGGAGTCAAATGGGGAGAATATTGGGTAGATCCCATGGCATGGAATAGTTTGATTCCGTTCCTTGGAACATATGGGTTGGAAATTGGCGGGGGCGGGGTCGGAGTCAAATGGGAAGGATATCGGGAAGATCCGATGGCATGGAACAGTTGGATTCCGTTCCCTGTAACAGTTTGAGCGGAATTTGACTCCGACCCCTTTATGAATTTTTTGCAACAAGAAAATCTATCTGGAGACGACAAGATGTCGGAAATTATCAGCGTAAGAGCCCGGGAGATTCTTGATTCCCGTGGTAATCCCACCATCGAAGCCGATGTATATACCGCCGATGGCGCCATGGGACGGGCGGTAGCGCCTTCCGGTGCTTCCACCGGCTCCCGCGAGGCCCTGGAACTGCGTGACGGTGACGCCAAGCGCTACGGTGGCAAGGGTGTGCTCAAGGCCGTGGAGAACGTGAATACCCTGATCCGGGACGCCGTGAGCGGCATGGACGTGACCGACCAGGCCGCCCTGGACGCGCGCATGATCGAGCTGGATGGTACCGAGAACAAATCCAGGCTGGGCGCCAATGCCATCCTGGCGGTTTCCCTGGCGGCGGCCCATGCTGCTGCCCAGGAAAACGAACAGCCCCTGTACCAATACCTGGGCAAGGGCGATTTCCGCCTGCCCGTGCCCATGATGAACATCATCAACGGCGGCGCCCACGCGGACAACAGCGTGGATTTGCAGGAATTCATGATTCTGCCCGTGGGCGCGCCTTCCATCCGCGAGGCCGTGCGTTATGGCGCGGAAGTCTTCCATGCCCTGAAATCCGTGCTGGGCAAGCGTGGCCTGGCTACTACCGTAGGTGACGAAGGTGGTTTCGCACCGAATCTCAGTTCCAACGAAGAGGCCATAGAAGTCATCCTTGAAGCCATCGAGAAGGCCGGCTACAAGGCGGGCGAGGATATATTCCTGGGCCTGGATGCAGCCAGTTCCGAGTTCTACAAGGATGGTCAGTACCACTTGGCTTCGGAGAACCGCAGTTTCGATTCCGCGGGCTTTTCCGAGTACCTGGCCAACTGGGTGCGCCAGTATCCCATCATCTCCATCGAGGACGGCATGGACGAAAGTGACTGGGACGGCTGGAAGCTGCACACGGAAATGCTGGGTGACAAGGTGCAGCTGGTGGGAGACGATTTGTTCGTCACCAACACCAGGATTCTCCAGGAGGGCATAGACAAGGGCGTGGCCAACTCCATCCTTATCAAGTTCAACCAGATTGGCACCCTCACGGAAACTCTGCAGGCCATCGAGATGGCCAAGGCCGCCGGCTATTCCGCGGTGATTTCGCACCGCTCCGGGGAAACCGAGGACACCACCATTGCGGATCTGGCCGTCGCCACGGCCACGGGCCAGATCAAGACCGGCTCTCTGTCGCGTTCCGACCGCGTGGCCAAGTACAACCAGCTCATGCGCATAGAGGACCAGCTGGGTGACGCGGCGGTTTATGCCGGGAAGGATGCCTTTCCCCTGAACTGATTCTCATGCCCTGGTACTTCCGCCTGCTGTTTGCCGTCCTGCTGGTCATGTTCTTCGTGCTCCAG
>JALVEW010000149.1 GCA_027030425.1 Sedimenticola sp. | reverse complement strand
CCTTTTCCAGCTGTTCCGGGTTCACGTCCACCTGAATCACCCGGCGGCCGTTGAGCAGCTCCCTGTCCCACACATAGCTGGTGCGCTCGTTGAAAGCCGCCCCCAGCACCATCACCAGATCCGCCTGCTCCACGATATGCCGGTAAGCCTTGCCGCTGGAAGAAACCCCCAGGCTGCCCAGGGACAGGGCCGAGGACTCATCCACCACGCCCTTGGCCTTGAGACTGGAGGCCACGGGAATGTTCAGCCAGCGGCTCAGACGCTCCAGCTGTTCCCTGGCCCCGGCCCGAATGCAGCCGTAACCGGCGACGATGACCGGATGCCGGGCTTCGAGCAGCATGTTTACGATATCCGTGGCATTGGCGCAGGTCGGCTCATGGGTATGTACATGGGCGCGGGTCATCACATCGTCCAGAACGGCCGCGTCCACCTTCTCCTTCTGCACGTTGAACGGGAAGCTCAGGAGCACCGGACCGGGGTCGTCCGCCAGCAGAATGCGCGAGGCGCGGTTGAGGACATTGCCCAGGTAATCCGTACGTTCCACGATGCGGTTGTAGCGGGTGATGCCCTGGAACAGAGCGATCTGATCGATACTGCCCCCCTCCCCCGAGCTTTCCTGCAGACCGCCGCGGCCAAAGATATGGGTGGAGGTCTCGCCGGTGATGGCCAGCACCGGCTGGCGGTCCGCATGGGCATTGGCGATGCCCGTCACCAGGTTGGTGGCTCCGGGGCCGGCGGTGGTGATGCAGGCGCCGATGCTTCCGGACACCCGGGCATAGCCGCCAGCCATGAAGGAAGCCCCCTGCTCATGCTTCACCAGCACGGTCTGGATGCTCGAATCGTACAGGGCGTCGTACACCGGCAGAATATGCGCCCCCGGCATACCAAAGATATGCCCTATGCCCAGGCGCTCCATGTAGCGCACAACCAGCTCGCTGACGGTAATTTTCATGGCTTCGATTTACTGCCCCAGCCGATGCGCTGACGCCGGCTTGAGATGGATTCTGCGCACGATACTAGGATATACAGGCATTATCAATCTGGAAGCACAGGCTCCTTGCGGGGTATTATCTGCCCTATCATGTCCCTGATTCCTTCCCGGAGGCTCCATGCGCAATACCGCCCTGTTTCTGTCCCTCCTCACCGGCATGGCCCTGGCCACCCCCAGCTGGCAGGAATGCCGTCAGCTGTCCGACGACAGGGAACGCCTGGCCTGCTACGACGACTACGCCCAGATGCTGGAAAAGAAGAACACCCCGCCCACCGTGGAAGAACAGAAGGCCGCCTTTGGCCTGCCGGCGGTGTCCCCGGCGGATGAACTCGAGGGCATCCAGGCCGGCATCAGCAAAATCGACAAAAGCCCGCGGGGCCAGCGCACCCTGTACCTGGACAACGGCCAGGTGTGGCGCCAGGTGGGCAGCAGTTCCCAACCACGGCTGAAGACCGGCGACAAAGTCATCATCGAAAGGGGCGCCCTGGGTTCCTTTGTACTCAAGCCCGCTGGCAGTAACCGCAGCATGCGGGTCAAACGGCTGCGCTGATGTCCGGCTGCTGCGCCACGCCCCCCGCCCGGAAACGCCCCTGCCCCCGCTGCGGGCAACCCGGCGTGGCGGTTGGCGCGCGGACCCTGCTGCATCATCTGAAACAGCCCTGGGAATGGCAAAGCCAGAACGCCTGGTTCTGCGAGAACCCGGATTGCGAGGTCATCTATTTTCTTGCCGACCAAGGCGTCTTTACCCAGGCAGACATCCGCACGCCCGTGGGCATCAAGCGCGAGGATGGCGACGCCTTGCTCTGCTACTGCTTCGGCATCGACAGAAAAACCTTTTCAGAACGGCCAGATCTCAAGAATTTCGTCATCGAGCGCACACGCGACAGCCAGTGTGACTGCGAGATCTGCAACCCCTCGGGGCGCTGCTGCCTGAAACACGTTCCCTGAATCCTTTTCACCTTCTCACACCACCATGCACATTCGTCCCGCAAGTCCCGAAGATTTCGACGCCATAACCAGAATTTCCGACAGCACAAACCTCCTGCATCACCACGCCCTTCCTGAGCTGTTCCTGCATCCCGAAAACATCGGTGACACCTCGGACTTCTGGTTCGATCATCTTCCCACCGAGGATCAGCTGTTTCTGGTGGCGGAAAATGCGGAGGGCATCGTGGGTTTCATCACCGCAAAAATCTCGGAAAACCACGCCATTCCCTATTTCACAGCCGACAAAATCTGCCGCATCGGCACCATCGCGGTATCAGAGAATCAACAGAGAAAGGGAACGGGAAGCAAGCTGATGAAAGCCGCCGAGGACTGGGCCAGGCAGCGAGACGCCAAACAGATTCACCTGACGGTCATGAATTTCAACCAGGGCGCCCTGGCCTTTTACGAACACAGCGGTTATGGCTTACTCTCGAAAACCATGGCCAAGTCGTTGTAGCACGAGGGGCCGGAGTCAAATCAGGACGATATCAATCAAATTCAACTGCTTGGGGTGATTTGACTCCGACCCCTTATCACACCCCTCACCCCGGCCCTCTCCCCTGAAGGGGAGAGAGGGTTACTGCCCCGAATCAACCGCCTGTGTTTCCCTCTCCCCTGGGGGAGAGGGTCAGGGTGAGGGGGGTCAGAAGGAAAATCCAGGGCATCGAGATCCCGCTCCAGATCGACCAGCCAGCCGCCACCCAGGGCCTTGTAGATGGCCACCAGGGCGGCGTGGACTTCGGCTTCCTTGCGGGT
>JALVEW010000148.1 GCA_027030425.1 Sedimenticola sp. | reverse complement strand
GAGAGCATGCCGACAGCAACAGACCGATGGCAGGCAGGAAGAGGCAGGTTCTGGCAACAGAATGCATCATCAGGACAACAGGAATTCCGGGAAAGGCTGCATCATACCGCAATTGCCGCAGGGGTCGGAGTCAAATCCCCCGGGGAAGCAACCACAGGGGTCGGAGTCAAATCACCCGAGGAGGCGGAATTTACGCAACGCTACCCTGATTTGACTCCGACCCCATACCCGACACCGCTTTGATTTGACTCCTCCCCCTACCAACCACCCCGCTCCCTCCTGTATCCTTACGGGATTGTCTCCGACACTTTGTCCAACCCTGATGGAAGCAAGCTACGACCCGAAATCCGTGGAAGCGGAAGCCCAGGCGTTCTGGGAAGAAAACCAGTCTTTCAGAGCCGTGGAAGATCCCGCCCGGGAGAAGTTCTACTGCCTGTCCATGTTTCCCTATCCCAGCGGCAAGCTGCACATGGGCCATGTGCGCAACTACACCCTGGGCGACGTGGTGGCCCGTTATCAGCGCATGCTGGGCAAGAACGTGCTCCAGCCCATCGGCTGGGACGCCTTCGGCCTGCCGGCGGAGAATGCCGCCATCAAGAACAAGACCGCCCCGGCGAAATGGACCTACCAGAACATCGCCAACATGAAGGCCCAGCTCAAGAGCCTGGGTTTCGGTTATGACTGGGAGCGGGAGCTGGCCACCTGCCAGCCGGACTACTACAAGTGGGAACAGTGGATGTTCACCCGCCTCATGGAGAAGGGCCTGGCCTACCGCAAGACCGCCACGGTGAACTGGGACCCGGTGGACCAGACGGTGCTGGCCAACGAGCAGGTCATAGACGGCCGCGGCTGGCGCTCCGGCGCCCTGGTGGAGAAGCGCGACATCGAGCAGTGGTTCCTCAAGATCACCGACTACGCCCAGGAGCTGCTGGACGACCTGGACAAGCTGGGCCAGTGGCCGGAGCAGGTGGTCACCATGCAGCGCAACTGGATCGGCCGCTCCGAGGGCGTGCAGATGAGCTTCGACATCGAGGGCTGGGACGAGCGCCTGGAAATCTTCACCACCCGCCCGGACACCCTCATGGGCGTCACCTACGTGGCGGTGGCGGCGGAGCATCCCCTGGCCCTGCAGATCGCCAAATCCAACCCGGAACTGGAAGCCTTCATCGAGGAATGCCGCCAGGGCGGCGTGTCCGAGGCGGAAATCGAAACCATGGAAAAGAAGGGCTTTCCCCTGGGCGTGAACGCCCTGCATCCGGTGTCCGGCGAAGCCGTGCCCGTGTATGCCGCCAACTTCGTGCTCATGAGCTATGGCACCGGCGCGGTCATGGCCGTGCCCGCCCACGACCAGCGGGACTGGGAGTTCGCCGAGAAATACGGCATTCCCAAGAAGCAGGTGGTGTTCCCCGCCGACGGCGCCGAGGCGGGCATCAGCGAAGCCGCGTACACGGAAAAAGGGGTGCTGGCCAATTCCGCGCCTTTTGACGGCCTGACCTCCGAGGCGGCCTTCGACGCCATTGCCGCCTGGCTGGAAGAACATGAAAAGGGCGGCAAGCGGGTCAACTTCCGCCTGCGCGACTGGGGCGTGAGCCGCCAGCGCTACTGGGGCTGCCCCATTCCCGTGATCTACGACAGCAAGGGCAGGGCCCGCGCGGCGGAGGAATTCCCCGTGGAGCTGCCGGAAGACGTCATCGTGGACGGCTCCGGCTCGCCCCTGAAGAAGATGCCCGAGTTCTATGATCTGGGCAACGGCGAGCGCCGCGAGACCGACACCTTCGACACCTTCATGGAATCGAGCTGGTATTACGCCCGCTACTGCTGCCCGGACAACGACCAGGCCATGCTGGACGAGCGCGCCCATTACTGGCTGCCCGTGGATCAGTACATCGGCGGGGTGGAGCATGCGGTGCTGCACCTGCTCTACGCGCGCTTCTACAACAAGCTGCTGCGTGACGAGGGCCTGGTGAACTGCGACGAGCCCTTCACCCGCCTGCTCACCCAGGGCATGGTGCTGGCGGACGTGTACTACCGGGAGAAGGAAGACGGCTCCAAAGAATGGTTCAACCCCGCCGATGTGGAGATAGAGCGCGACGAAAAGGGCCGGGTGCTGCGCGCCGTGCTCAAGTCCGACGGCCTGCCGGTGCAGCACGGGGGCGTGGAGAAAATGTCCAAGTCCAAGAACAACGGCGTGGACCCTCAGGTCCTCATCGACCGCTACGGCGCGGACACGGCGCGCCTCTACACCATGTTCACCGCGCCGCCGGACCAGTCCCTGGAATGGTCGGACGAGGGCGTGGAAGGGGCCTACCGTTTCCTGCGCCGCCTGTGGAATCTGGCCCATGACCGGGCGGAAATCATCCGTTCCGCCGGAGAGCTGGGCGCCGATCTGGACGAGGCCCTGCGGGAGGCGCGCCGGGAAATCCATGGCGCCCTGAAAAAAGCCCTGTTCGACTACGAGCGGCAGCAGTTCAACACCGTGGTGTCCGCCTGCATGAGCATGGTGAACATCCTCAACAAGCTGGACGATGCCGCCGTGCTGCGTGAGGGCCTGGGCATCGTCCTGCGCCTGCTGGCCCCCATCGCCCCTCATATCAGCCACAAGCTGTGGCGGGAGCTGGGCTATGGCGAGGACGTGCTCCAGGCCGGCATGCCCGCCGTGGACGAGGACGCCCTGCGCCGGGACAGCATCGAATACGTGGTGCAGGTCAACGGCAAGGTCAGAGGCAAGGTCAGCGTCCCCGCGGACGCG
>JALVEW010000147.1 GCA_027030425.1 Sedimenticola sp. | reverse complement strand
CTGTTACTGGCCCTGGCGGTGCTGCTCATCATCGGCAACACCATCCGCCTGGAAATCCAGAACCGCCGGGACGAAATCGAAATCATCAAGCTGGTGGGCGGCAGCAATGCCTTCATCCGCAGGCCCTTTCTCTATGAAGGCTTCTGGTACGGCCTGCTGGGAGGCGGCATCGCCATTGTCCTGGTCTGGCTCTCCTCCCTGGCATTGCAGGACCCGGTGCGTCACCTGGCGGAACTCTACCAGAGCGATTTCCGCCTGGGTGGCCTGGACCCGGCCACCGCCATCACGGTGCTGGGCCTGAGCATCCTGCTGGGCGTTCTCGGCGCCTGGACGGCCGTCAGCCAGCACCTGGGCGCCATCGAACCGGGCAGTTGAGTCTTGCAATGCCCCGGCCACCCACATCCCGCCAGTTTCGCCCCACCAACCCCACGCACAACAAACAATTGATATTTCGCAATATTTTTTAGTTATCCACAGGGAACTTTTTCTCCTGTTAGCACTCTTACCTGACGAGTGCTAATTTTTCTGGCCAGTTGGCCGAAGCAATGCTATCTTAAACATGTATGAGAATATTGGTGGGGGTAAACAGAAAATGAACAACAAACAACTCGCAACAGCCGTCATGCCCACGGGGAGCATGGAATCCTATATCAGCGCCGCCTTTCAACTGCCCATGCTCAGCCAGCAGGAAGAACATGATCTAGCCGTGCGTTGGCGCAAGAACAAGGATCTGGAGGCCGCACGCCAGCTGGTGATGAGTCATCTGCGCTTTGTGGTTCGCATTGCGCGTCAGTATGCCGGCTATGGCCTGCCGCAGCCGGATCTCATTCAGGAAGGCACCGTGGGCCTCATGAAGGCCGTGCGCCGCTTCGATCCGGAGGTGGGTGTGCGCCTGGCGTCCTTTGCGGTGCACTGGATCAAGGCTGAAATCCATGAATTCATCCTGCGCAACTGGCGTATCGTGAAAATCGCCACCACCAAGGCGCAGCGCAAGCTGTTCTTCAACCTGCGCTCCAGCAAGAAGCGCCTGGGGTGGTTCAGCGAGGAGGAAATCCAGGACGTGGCCAAGGATCTGGGCGTGAAGCCCGAGGAAGTGCGGAACATGGAGGCCCGCCTGAACAACTACGACATGGCCTTCGATGCCGGTGACAGCGACGGCGACGACGAACACGTGGCCCCTGTGAGCTACCTGCCGGACATGCGCATGGAGCCCGAGCGCATCATCGAGGCCGAGGACACGGAGCGGGACGAGAACGAGCGCCTGTATGCCGCCATGCAGGAGCTGGACGAACGCAGCCAGGACATTCTGCGCCGCCGCTGGCTTTCCGAGAAGAAAGCCACCCTGCACGAGCTGGCCGATGAGTACGGCGTCTCCGCCGAGCGCATCCGCCAGATCGAGAAGGCCGCCATGAACAAGCTGCAAGAGAAAATTGCCGCCTGATCAGACACTTTCTTGACAATCCCCCAAAAATGGCCTGCAATGCATCGCAGGCCTTTTTTATGTCCAGGGATGGACGGTATGCCGCGGGCGCAGGGATGCGCAGGAGCGGCGCATGTCCAGGGATATACGGGCCGAAAACTGCTCCTGCGTTTTCGGCACTTCCTCCGTCCATGGAGGTCACGCGCAGGAGCGGCGATGCACAGAAAACGGGAAGTGTCGGGCTGAAGCCCGACCTACCCTGCCCAATGGCAATACAAGCGGACCACGACAAGGCAGGACAAAGCATGCGCTACTTCATCACCGGCACCGATACTGACTGCGGCAAAACTCTGGTCACCCTGGGCTTCATGCAGCTCTGCCGGGAAAGGGGCCTGAGCACCGCGGGCATGAAACCCGTGGCCGCCGGCGCCCTGCGCACCCGGGAAGGTCTGCTCAATTCCGACGCCCTGGCCATCCAGGAACAGTGCGATCCTCCCCTGAGCTACCGCTCCGTGAACCCCTACTGTTTCGAGCCCGCCGTGGCGCCTCATCTCGCCGCGGCCCAGGCAGACACCAGCATCGACCTGGACATCCTGGAACAGACCTACGAAAAGCTGGCGGCATCCCACCAATGCGTGGTGGTGGAAGGCGTGGGCGGCTGGAGGGTTCCCCTGAACGAAGACGAGGACAGCGCGGACCTGTGCCGCCGGCTGAACTTGCCCGTGGTGCTGGTGGTGGGCCTGCGCTTAGGCTGCATCAATCACAGCCTGCTCACGGTGGAATCCATAGAGTCCAGCGGCGTTCCCCTGCTGGGCTGGGTGGCCAACCATATCGACGCCAACATGGCGCTGGCCGAAGACAACATCCAGACCCTCAAGCGCCGTATCCGTGCCCCCCTGCTGGGCCGCATCCCGCGCCTGGACAGCCCCCGGGCGGACACGGTGTCCACCTATCTCAGCCTTCCCGTCGTTGCAACGGAATGCTGATTCTGCGGCGGGGTCGGAGTCAAATGGGGAGGATGTCGGGAAAATCCGGTGGCATGGAACAGGTTGGATTCCGTTCCTTGTAACCCTTGGGTGGAATTTGACGCCGACCCCTTTGCCCCGGCTTAGCTCAAATCCGAAACCTTGATACTCACCCGCTGGGGCGCGCCCTTGTCCTCCGGCGCCCAGGCGTGGCCGTACACTACTTCGTAACTGGCCGGCAGCACCCCATCGCAACGGAAGGCTTCATAAGCCTCGCGCATGGCCTGCATGCGCGCCTTGCCGGTAAGTCCCCTTGTTCTTTCCGAGGCCGCATTGGTGGCGCCGATCCGCTTCAGATCCCGCATCAGGTCAT
>JALVEW010000146.1 GCA_027030425.1 Sedimenticola sp. | reverse complement strand
CTGTCCGGCGGACAGCTGTACCTGGCTGCCGGCGGAGAGCACGGCCCGTACCAGTTGATCGTCGCTGCCCAGTTCCGGGAAAAGTGTCCTGAACGGTTCCGTTTCCGGTTTCATGGTGGTGTCAGCTGACCACGGGAGGGAAGCTGAAGCTGGTGTCGTCCGTGGCGGGATGGATATAGGGCCCTTCGAGAATATCCGCGCCGGAAGACCAGTGCAGGTTCACGTCCTGGGGGCGGCTGATCCCCGGCAGCAATATGCGCACGCCCCTTTTATGGCAGACGTTGATGATGCGATTCACGGTGTCGTTGTCGGCGTTCAGCAGCTTGCTGTTTACGCTGATGTAGCGGCAGCGCATCACCTTGAGAATTTTGACTGCCGCCGGATGGTCGGAGAACTGATCGATCATGGTTTCGATGTCCAGCTTTTGCAGGGCCTCGATGCAATCCCTGGCTCGTTTGAGGTCCTTGGCAATCTGGGACAGACGGAAGGTGATCACCAGCCCCCGGCTGGACAGGTCTTCCCGCTGGCGCTGGCGGTCCAGCCAGCGGGGATATTCGGGATTGTGCAGGGCGGAGATGGACTGGGGAATGACGATGGTGGCTTCCGGCTGTTCCAGGTGCATGCGTTTGAGGGCTTGCAGACCGGCACCTGCCATCCAACGGTCCAGCGCTGGTGCCATGTCTGACATGCCGGCCAGCTTGCGCAGGCTGTTGTAGGGAATCAGCTGCCCGGTGGCGGTCTTCAGGTGGCAGCTCAGCAGGTAGGTCTTGCGATCGGGAAACCGCGTCTGCAGCAGGGGGTGGTAACCGGGAACCAGCAGGTCTTCGTCTATGGCCTGCTTCATCAGGCGCATGAGTTTGATGTTCTTTTCCGGTACTTGATTGTGCATGAGCGTCAAAGGGTGTCCGATGCGAAATCAGCGAGTCGCGAGCGTTCGCCGCGCAACAGGGTTATGTGGCCACTGTGCGGCCACTGCTTGAAACGGTCCACGACATAGGTCAAACCCGAGGTGGTTTCCGTCAGGTAGGGCGTGTCGATCTGCGCCACGTTGCCCAGGCAGATGACCTTGGTGCCGGGGCCGGCCCGGGTGATGAGCGTCTTCATCTGCTTGGCGGTAAGGTTCTGGGCCTCGTCGAGAATGATGTACTTGTTGAGAAAGGTGCGGCCGCGCATGAAGTTCAGGGAGCGAACCCGGATGCGTGAGCGCAATAGATCGTCCGCTGCCGCCCGGCCCCAGTCGCCGCCACCGGTCTGGGTGAGCACTTCCAGGTTGTCCATGAGCGCGCCCATCCATGGAGTCATCTTTTCCTCTTCCGTACCGGGCAGGAAACCGATGTCCTCGCCCACGGGCACCGTGACCCGGGTCATGATGATTTCCTTGTAGAGGTTCTTGTCCAGCACCTGAGCCAGGCCGGCGGCCAAGGCCAGCAGGGTCTTGCCCGTGCCGGCCGTGCCCAGCAGGGTGACGAAATCGATGTTGGGGTCCAGGAGCATGTTCAGGGCGAAATCCTGTTCCCGGTTGCGCGCCTGTATGCCCCACACGGAATGTTTGGCGCTGCTGAAGTCCTCGGCCAGTTCGATGAGGGCGTCATCGCCGTCCTTTTCCCGCACGATGGCCTGGAAGCCACTGTCATCGTCCATGTACAGGCACTGGTTGGGATACCAGTCCCTGGTGTCCGGGCCGGATACGCGGTACCAGGTGTGGCCGGATTCCTGCCAGGATTCCATGTCCTTGCTGTGGCTTTCCCAAAAATCCCCGGGCAGTTCACGGGTGCCGCTGTAGAGCAGGCTGACGTCATCCAGGACCTGGTCGTTGCTGTAGTCTTCCGTGGGTACGCCGACGATGGCCGCCTTGATGCGCAGGTTGATGTCCTTGGAGATGAGCACCACGTGACGGTCGGGACGCTTCTCCTGAAGGGCGAGGGCGGCGGCGAGGATGGAATTGTCCGGTGTTTTTCCCGGCAGGGAGTCCGGCAGATGGTTGATGAGGCTCTGGGTCTGGAAGAACAGCCGTCCCCGTGCCTGGGGCAGGTCCTCGCTGCTGCCGAAGTTGGGTATGGGCAGGCCCTGTTCTATCTCGGACTTGGTGGAGTGGGCCACGATGTCGTCCAGGAAACGGCTGGCCTGGCGTACATTGCGCGCCACCTCGGACATGCCCTTCTTTCCCTTGTCCAGTTCCTCCAGCACCACCATGGGCAGGAAGATATCGTGTTCCTCGAAACGGAACAGAGCCGTGGGGTCATGCATGAGCACGTTGGTGTCGAGAACGAAGAGGCGTTGCCGTCCGGCAGAGTCAGGCATGTCTTTCATCCCGCCTTTTTCAGCGCTTTCAGCGTTTCCAGCACTTCTTCCACATGGCCCTTGACCTTCACACCCCGCCATTCGTGACGCAGTATGCCCTGGTCATCGATGAGGAAGGTGCTGCGTTCGATGCCCCGCACCTGTTTGCCGTACATGTTCTTCATCTTGATGACATCGAAGGCCTGGCACAGGGTTTCTTCCTTGTCGGATACCAGATCGAAGGGAAAGCCCTGTTTGGCCTTGAAATTCTCCTGGGCCTTGAGGCTGTCTCTTGAAGCGCCCAGGATCACCGTGGACTGGCGGCGGAATTTATAGATGGCGTCCTTGAAGTCCAGGCCTTCCTGGGTGCAGCCTGGGGTACTGGCCTTGGGGTAGAAGTAGAGTACCAGCCATTTCCCCTGGTAATCGGAAAGCCGGCGGATCTTGTCACCCGTGAGCAGGAGTTCCACGTCCGGGACTTTCTTGCCAACCTTGATCATCGTTGTTGTTCCCCCAAATCAGAATGTCTAGATGAGTGGTTTCTTGTGCGGCTCCAGTACGGCGTCCAGGTTGATCTCGTCGCAGAACTGGAGAAATTCCTCGCGCAGCTCGCCAATGGGCGTTCCCGCGGGCACGCTGATGTTCATCTGCACGGCGAACATGGCGGTACCCGTGTGGGGGGCGGCGTAGGTGCTGGTCACCAGATCCACGATGTTGATGTTGCGCCGGGAAAAGAAGTTGGCCAGCCGGTGCACGATGCCCGGATTGTCCATGGAAACGACCTCCACCAGGTAGGGCAGGGCGTCGTCGGCAGCTTCCACCGGCGTGGTCTGGCGGGCGATGATGGTCAGGCCCAGTTTCTTTTCCAGCTCCGGCAGCTGGCTCTCCAGGCGGGCCAGTTGGTTCCAGGGGCCTTCGACCATCAGCAGGATGGCGAATTCGCCGCCCAGTACCGTCATGCGGCTGTCGCTGATGTTACAGTCGAGCTGAAAAATGGCCTCCGACAGCTCATCCACGATGCCCGGCCTGTCCTTGCCCAGGGCGGAGAGTACGAGTTGATTGTTTGGCTTGTTCATGTTCTGGAAGTTTATCCTATTCCTGTGATTATTCCTTGCTGCAAACCGTGTTTCATTACGCTTTTTCCGACTCTCAGGGGTCGGAGCTTTGAGGGGGCGGCGTCAAATCCCTCGAGGTGCTGAATCCACATGACATCATCCTGATTTGACTCCGACCCCTCGAAAGGCACAGGGTTTTCCTTGTCAGTGAATTTTGCCACAGGATAGAATACCCCTCTTGTGGGTAATGCCCTGGCGGCATTTCCAAACCCGATTTCCAAGTGATGGAGTGTCGAACAGATGATGCAGGGGAGTATGGTGGCGCTGGTAACACCCATGGCGCCGGATGGCAGTCTCGACCTGGACGCCATGTACAAGCTGCTGGAATGGCACATGGAGCAGGGCACCAGCGCCATCGTTTCCATGGGCACCACGGGGGAGTCCGCCACCCTGGACGAAAAGGAACACTGTGAAGTGATCCGGCGTACCGTCGAGTACGTGGCGGGGCGCATCCCCGTGATTGCCGGCACTGGCGCCAATTCCACTACCGAGGCCATCAGCCTGACCCGTTGCGCGGCGGAGGCAGGCGCGGACGCCTGTCTGCTGGTTACTCCTTATTACAATAAACCCACCCAGGAAGGTCTGTACCTGCATTACAAGGCTATTGCCGAAGCGGTGGACATCCCGCAGATTCTCTACAATGTGCCTGGCCGCACCGCCTGTGACATGCTGCCGGAGACCGTGGGCCGCCTGGCGGAGATAAGCAATATCGTGGGCATCAAGGAAGCGACGGGCGATCTCGACCGCCTGGACCGTATCCGCTCCCTGACCGGGGAGGATTTCGCCCTGTACAGCGGAGACGACGCCACCGGCTGTGAGTTCATGCTGCGCGGCGGCAATGGCGTGATCTCGGTAACCACCAACGTAGCGCCGGGCCAGATGGCACGGATGTGCGAGGCGGCCCTGGCGGGCGACAGGGAAACGGCGGAGAAGATCGACGCCGGCCTGGCGGACCTGCATCGCGAGCTGTTCCTCGAATCCAATCCCATACCGGTGAAATGGGCCCTGGCGGAGATGGGCAGGATACAGAAGGGCATACGCCTGCCCCTGACCTGGCTGTCGGAAAAATACCATCAACCCCTGCGCCGGGCCATGATCCGCGCCGGTATCGCCTGAGCAATGAATCATTACCGCGGCCCCCTGGCGGCCAGGAAAACCGAACCATGAATCTCAGTGTAAAAATACTTCCTGTCCTGCTGCTGCCCCTGTTTCTGCTCGGCGCCTGCAGTTCCACAGGTCTGGACAAGATCCTTCCGGACAAACAGGTGGAATACAAGCGGGAGACCATTGCCGACAAGCAGCTTGAGGTTCCACCGGATCTGTCCTCCAGCCGGATCGAGAACCGCATTCCGGGTCTGGCCGGTGGCACTACCACCTATTCCGAGTATGCCGGCGTGCGTAACGCCAAGGCAGGCGGTGGCATGCGCAGCCTGCGCCAGACCGTGTTGCCGCAGAATCCCGATATAAAGGTGGTGCGCGAAGGAAGAGACCGCTGGCTGGTCATCAATGCGCCGGTGGATGCGGTGTGGGACAAGGTGGTCGATTTCTGGCAGGAGAACGGCATCCTCCTCGACCTGCAGGATCCCGGCATAGGCGTGATGGAAACCACCTGGCTGGAGAACAAGGCCAATGTGAGTAACGGATTTATCACGGATTTCATTCAGAAAGTGTTCGAAGGCGCTTATGACGCCGGACTGCGGGACCGATTCCGCATTCGTTTCGAGCGTGGGGACGACCCGGATACCACTGAGCTGTACCTGGTGCATTTCGGCATGGAACAGGATTTCAAGACCAGCACCACCAACGAGGAAGACCAGATTTTCTGGAAGATCCGTCCCAGGGATCCGGGCCTGGAAGCCATCATGCTCAATAGGATCATGGTGTATCTGGGGCTGGCCGAAGCAGAGGCCAAGGCGGCTCTGGCCTCCGCCAAAGAGCTGCAAGGCGTGAAAACCCGTCTGCTCAAGCGTCAGGATGGGGCTTCATTGTTCATTGGCGAGCCTTTCTCCCGGGCCTGGCGCCTGACGGGGCTGGCCCTGGACCGCGTCGGCTTCGTGGTGGAGGACAGGGATCGCTCCCATGGCGTCTATTACGTGCGTTACAACGATCCCATGGCTGATACCGACAAGGGCGGCTGGCTGTCCAAGCTGGCCTTCTGGCGCAGCGATGACAAGGTGGATGAGGCGGCCTTGTACATGGTGCGCGTGCAGTCCGTGGATGACGGCACTGAAGTGCGGGTGCTGGACGAGAACGGCAAGGGCCTGGATTCCGGCACGGACCTGCGCATCCTGACCCTGATCAAGGAACAACTGAAATAGGCCATTTGCCGGCAACATGAAGTTTGCTTCCCTGGGCAGCGGCAGCAAGGGCAACGCCACCCTGATTCAGGCGGGGAACACCTGCCTGCTGCTGGACTGCGGTTTCTCCCTCAGGGAGCTGGAAGCACGCATGTCCCGACTGGACATGGAGCCGGATCACATCGACGCCGTGCTCGTGACCCATGAGCACGGTGATCACATCAAGGGCGTTGGTCCCCTGGCGCGCCGCTACGGCATGCCGGTGTGGATGACCCATGGCACCTGGCGTAACGCGCCCTGTGGTGACATACCCGAACTGCAGCTTTTCGGTTCCCACACGCCGGCCTTCCGCATAGGCGATATAGAGGTGCGGCCCTTTGCCGTGCCCCATGACGCCCGGGAACCCATACAGTTCACTTTCAGCCATGGCGGCCTGACCCTGGGCATACTCACGGATGCGGGGAGCTATACCCCCCATGTGGTGTCGGCCATAGCCGAGGTGGACGGCCTGTTGCTGGAATGCAATCATGATGCCCAGATGCTGCGCAATGGTCCGTATCCGCCGCGCCTGCAGGCTCGTGTGGGCGGAGACTATGGCCACCTGAGCAACGATCAGGCGGCGGCTTTGCTATCGCGTATCCGTCATCAGCAGCTGCAGCACCTGGTCATCGGGCATCTCAGCGAGAAGAACAACTGTCCGAAACTGGCCAGGCGCGCCGTATCCGCCGTCAGCGAGGATCTGGACGAGCGCATCTCGGTGCTGGAACAGGCCGTGACCAGTGGCTGGTTCGAGTTGGTGCCTGCCGGTTAAGGCAGTGCGTTTCGCGGGCTCAATGCACCCTACAAATCAGTGCTTGATTCCAGCTGTTGCAGGGCCCAGCGGATGTGTTCGGCCACCAGTTCGCTGGTCTGGGGCAGCCGGGCCTGCAAGGCCGCCATGACTTCCCTGCCGCCAGCGCTGTTGCCCAGAGCCACGGCAATATTGCGCAGCCAGCGTTCATGGCCGATGCGGCGTATGGGAGAACCTTCGGTGCGTTTCAGGAACTCCTCCTCGTTCCAGGCGAACAGTTCCAGCAGGGTGGCCCGGTCCAGCCCCTGGCGGGGGAGAAAGTCTTCTTCGGGCGTGGGGGTGGCAAAGCGGTTCCAGGGGCAGGCCATCATGCAGTCGTCGCAGCCATAGATGCGATTGCCCATGAGCGGGCGCAGTTCCACGGGGATGGGGCCGTGCAGCTCGATGGTCAGCCAGGAGATGCAAAGCCTGGCGTCCAGTTCATAGGGGGCGACGATGGCCCGGGTCGGGCAGATGTCCATGCAGGCGGTGCAGCGCCCACAGTGTTCGTCTTTCACCGGGTCATCCACCGGCAGGGGGAGATCCGTGTAGATCTCGCCGAGGAAGAACCAGGAGCCGGCTTCACGGTTGATGATGCAGGTATGCTTGCCCATCCAGCCCAGTCCCGCCTTCACCGCCAGGGGTTTTTCCAGCACCGGGGCGGAATCGACGAAGACGCGGTAGCCAAATTCCCCCACGGCCTCGCCCACCCGCCGGGCCAGTTTCTGCAGGCGCTTGCGCATCAGCTTGTGATAGTCGCGGCCCAGGGCGTAGCGGGAGATGAAAGCCGCCGCCTTGTCCCGGCGTATTGCTTCCGGGTCGTCATCCGGGGGCAGATAGTCCATGCGCACGGAAATCACCCGCAGGGTGCCTGGCACCAGCTCCTCCGGCCGGTAGCGCTTGCTGCCGTGTTTCCACATGTAGTCCATGTCGCCGTGACGCCCTTGGGCAACCCAGTGGCGCAGGCGCTCCCCGGCTTGCTCCAGGTCGGTATCCGTGATTCCCGCCTGTTGAAAGCCCAGTTCCCTGGCCCAGTTCTTTATCTGCCGGGCGAGTTGCCGGAAATCCTGTTGCTGTGCTGTGCGTGGCATGGCGGTAGAATACCTTATTTCAAATATCCGTCCGCGCCATGACCGAATATCGTTCCATGCCTGACAAGGATTGCCTGCCAGCCGCCCTTTACCGGGCAGACCAGGTGCGTGAGATGGACCGCCTTGCCATCGAGGAGTACGGCATTCCCGGTGATACCCTCATGGAGAGGGCGGGGCAGGCGGCTTTTGATCTGCTGCGCCGGCGCTGGCCGGATGCAAAACGTATCCTGGTGCTGACCGGCACTGGCAACAATGGCGGGGATGGCTTCGTGGTGGCGCGCCTTGCCCTGCAGGCCGGGCTGGAGGTGCGGGTGCTGCAGCTGGGTGACCGGGAGCGCATCAGCGGTGATGCCCGCACCAATGCTATGCGCTATGCCGCCCTGTCCGGTGACTGGCAGCCCTGCGGGGACGACCTGCCCCAGGATGCGGATCTCATCGTCGATGCGGTGCTGGGCACGGGGCTGGAGCGCCGGGTGGAAGGCCGCTGGGCGCGGATTCTGGGGCATGTGAACGCGGCCCGTATTCCCGTGCTTTCCCTTGACATCCCTTCCGGCCTGCATTCGGATACGGGCGTGATCCTGGGCACGGCGGTGTGCGCCGATGCCACTATCAGCTTCATTGCCCTCAAGCAGGGCATGTTTACCGCCGACGGGCCGGACTGCTGCGGTGAAATCCATTTTCATGCCCTGGACGTGCCCGCCAGAGTCTATGCCAGCCAGGTGCTTTCGGCCCGCCGCCTGGACTGGGCGAGGCAGAGAGAGCTGCTGCGTCCCAGGAAGCGCACGGCGCACAAGGGAGATTTCGGTCATGTGCTGGTCGTGGGGGGTGATCACGGGTTTGGCGGCGCGGCCCGTCTCTGCGCCGAGGCCGCCCTGCGCACCGGCGCGGGACTGGTCAGCCTGGCGACGCGGCAGGAGCACCTCTCCGGCATGCTTGCCGGCAGGCCGGAGATCATGGCCCATGCCGTGGAGGAGGCATCCGGGCTGGCGCCTTTGTCCGCCAGAGCCACGGTGATCGCCATCGGTCCCGGGCTGGGCAGGCAGGACTGGGGCGCGGCCCTCTGGGAGCAGGTGCTGGGCCTGGAGCTTCCCCTGGTTGTGGATGCCGATGCCCTGAACCTGCTGTCGGAAGCACCCAGGCGCCGGGAAGACTGGGTGCTCACGCCCCATCCCGGGGAAGCGGCCCGCTTGCTGGGCTGTAGCACCCGCGACATTCATGCAGACCGGTTTGGCGCGGCGCGGGAGTTGCAGCAGCGATATGGCGGCGTGGTGGTGCTCAAGGGCGCCGGCAGCATCATTGCCGGCGATGCCCATCAGCCCCCGGCCGTCTGTTTCGACGGGAATCCGGGCATGGCCAGCGGTGGCATGGGGGACGTGCTTACTGGCGTGATTGCCGCCTGGCTGGCCCAGGGCTGGCCGGCAAGGGAGGCGGCACAGCTTGGAGTCTGCCTGCACGCGGCCGCCGCGGACAAGGCCGCCAGGGCGGGTGAGCGGGGCCTGCTGGCCAGTGATCTAATGTCTCACCTTCGGCGTCTGGCGAATCCCGGACATGGCTGAACAGTTCCCCCTTTTTGCCGGTTCCGAGGAGGAGCAAATGGCCTTGGGTGCCGCTTTGGCACGGGCCATTGGCGATCGTCCCCTCCTGGTGTTCCTGTGGGGGGACCTGGGAACGGGCAAGACCACCCTGGTGAGAGGCTTCCTGCGTGGGCAGGGACACCAGGGGGCCGTGCGCAGTCCAACCTATACCCTGGTGGAGCCTTACGATTTGTCTCCGGTTTCTGTCTATCACCTGGACCTGTATCGTCTTTCCGACTCCGAGGAACTCGAGTTTCTCGGGGGACGGGAAATCTTCAGCGGCGACAACCAGGTCCTGGTGGAGTGGCCCGACAGGGGCCGGGGATGGCTGCCACAACCGGATCTGGAGCTGCGGCTCGTCCACGAAGAAAACGGACGCCGTATCACTTTGCAGGCTCATTCCGATGTTGGGCAGGAAATAATAGACCGGATGAACCCTATGGGTCGGAGTCAACAAACCACCGGCTGCAAGCCGGTGGCATGAGTATTACGCACTGTAAGTGCGGTTCTGGCTAAAGCCGGCTTCAAGCCGCCGGCCCAAGCCGGTTTATGACGACTTACCCCAGGGGTCGGAGTCAAATCACACCGGGCCATTGCGAGAAATGGTATCGGACGGTTCCCAAACCATTGTATCTGGCCAAACATTCTCCCGATTTGACTCCGACCCCGCCTGAGTTTGAGGATAAACTTTAGAAAAATGCCTTATGTTTAAGAATTAATTGGAAAAACATAAATTCCTGTGCTATTTTTCAATGAGGCATGGAGGGGAATCCGGTTTTTTCATGGTGGTCACGAACGCGCAATTGATCAAAAAGGTTTTGTACGGCTGCTGCCTGCTGTGGCTGCTGCTGCCCGCCCTGGTGGCGGCGGACGCCCAGATTCAGGGGGTGCGCATGTGGAATGCGCCGGATCATACGCGCCTGGTGTTCGATGTCAGCAAGCAGATCCAGCATCACCTGTTTCCCCTGCACAAGCCTGATCGCCTGGTCATCGATTTCGAGAAATCGGAGTTGAAGACACGGCTCAAGAAAGACCAGTTCAACAGTCGCCATATTTCCGGCCTGCGTTATGCCCGCCAGCCCGACGGCAAGCTGCGGGTGGTGCTGGACCTCAAACAGCCTGTGCGTCCGCGCAGCTTCATGCTGCGGCCCAGCGGCCAGTATGGCCACCGCCTGGTCATCGACCTGTACGACCGGGGAGAACAGCCCAAGGTGGTGCAGACGGTAAAGAAAACCCCGGATTCCGGGAGAGGCCGTGACGTGGTGATCGCCATCGACGCCGGTCATGGGGGGGAGGATCCCGGCGCCCGGGGCAGGGTGCTCAAGTCCCGGGAAAAGCACATTACCCTGGCCATTGCCCGCAAGCTCAAGAAGCTCATCGACGCGGAGCCCGGGATGCGCGCCGTGCTCACGCGCAAGGGGGATTACTACGTTGGCCTGCGCAAGCGCATGAAGATTGCCCGCCGGCACCATGCGGATTTCTTCGTCTCCATCCATGCCGATGCCTTCCGCAACAAGAAGGCGCGTGGCTCGTCGGTATTCGTGCTGTCCAATCGCGGCGCCTCCAGCGAGGCAGCCCGCTGGCTGGCGCAGAGGGAAAACGCCTCGGACATGGTGGGCGGCGTGAGCCTGGATGACAAGGATGATGTGCTGGCTTCCGTGCTGCTGGATCTGGCGCAGACGGGGACCCTGGCCGCCAGCCTGCGCGCCGCGCGCAGTGTGCACAGGGAGATGGGCAGAATAGGCAGGCTGCACGGGAACAAGGTGCAGAACGCCGGATTCGTGGTGCTCAAGTCGCCGGATATCCCTTCCATGCTGGTGGAGACGGGTTTCATCTCCAATCCCGTGGAAGAGCGCAAGCTGGCCAGTTCCGCCTACCAGCAGAAGGTGGCCCGGGCCATCTTCAAGGGCATTCGTGATTATTTCCGGGCGGAGCCTCCCCTGGGAACCCGCCTCGCCATGGAGAAACAGCGCAAAAGCAAGCCGGCTGCCAAGTATGTCATCAAGCCCGGCGATACCCTGTCGACTATCGCCCAGAAACATCGTGTCAGTGTTGCCGATCTTCGTAACGAGAACCGGATCAGCAGTGACCATATCCGGGTAGGCCAGGTATTGAGGATCCCGAGCACCTGATGTCCTGCTGTGTCTGACGACATGGCGGTTCTGTTGCTATGCTTTTCCGCATTTCGTAAACTCTCCCTCCAATAATCTAAGGAAAACGCTAATGAGGTGGAGGTGTAGCGACAATGAAGAAACTTAATAAATCCCTGGTAAAACTGTTGGTTGGCCTGGCGTTGGCGATATCGGTGCCGGTGATGGCGCAAGCGGACGACTTGACGGATAAATGCGACCGTTGCCATGGAAAGAACGGTAATAGCGAAGATGACAAGGTACCCAGTATTGCGGGCTTCTCATCGGCGGTGATTGAAGATGCCATGGCTGCCTACAAGGACGAAGAGCGTCCCGCGGACAAATACAAGCCCAAAGATGGCGAGGAGACGGATATGATCGCTATCACCAAGAAGCTGTCCGATGAGGACGTGAAAAAGGCTGCAGCCCACTATTCTCAGCAAAAATTCATGCCCCATAAGCAACCTTTCGATGCCGCTTTGGCAAAAAAGGGGGCCAAGGTACACAAGAAGCGTTGCGAGAAATGCCATTCCGAGAACGGCTCCAATGCCGAGGACGATGCCGCGATTCTTGCTGGGCAGTGGAAGGGCTATTTGAAGCGCCAGTTCGATCTCATCGTTTCCGGCGAGCGGAACGTGCCCAAGAAAATGAAGAAAAAGATCAAGAAACTCAAGGATGGCGATGTGGAAGCGCTGATCGAGTTCTATGTAAGTCAGCAGTAAGCATGATTCCATGCAATACCTGAAAAGCGCTGCTTCGGCAGCGTTTTTTTGTTGCGCAATAGCGCTGGATCAGCCATCTGTTACTTTACAGGTTTTGCCGGGTTAATAAGAAACGAGGATGAGGGTTTCTTGCGCATGCCATGATCGTTGCTGGATTCGTATCTGGTCGTTCAGATACAGCGGATGTATCCCGGATGTCTTGTCCGGGATCAATCCTGGCCGAAATGGTAGTGGATGAGATCCATGTGTCCCAGAATATGAAGAAGAGGCTGATGAAAACATGCACGAAAGCCGGTGATGCCGGTATCGAATACCTGATTCATTGCTACACCAGTAGAAGATAAGGGAAGCCGGGTATGAGTTCACTGACGCGCAGAAGGTTTCTCCGGTTTGGGGGTATGGTGTCTGCTGCTGCTTTGGCGTCGGGGATCACTTCCTTCGCCATCGGTGGCGCCAGAAGAAAAGTGGTGGTTGTGGGGGGCGGCATCGGTGGTGCTACGGCGGCCAAGTACCTGCGCATGATGGCCCCCTCCATCGACGTTACCCTCATCGAGGCCAACAAGGACTACTACACATGCTTCATGAGCAATGAAGTCCTGGGTGGCGAACGTTCCATGGATTCCATTCACTTTGACTACAGCGGGCTCAAGGCCCGTGGCGTGAATATCGTGCATGACTGGGTCACCGCCATCGACCCGGACAAGCGGGTGGTCAAGACCAAGGGCGGTTACAGTTTCGCTTATGACCGTTGCATCCTGTCACCCGGCGTGGATTTCCGCTGGGATGCCATCGAGGGTTACGACGCTGAGGTGGCTAAGAAGATTCCTCATGCCTGGAAAGCCGGTTCCCAGACCCGGATTCTGCGCAGGCAACTCCAAGGTATGCGTGATGGCGGCACCGTCATCATTGCGCCGCCTCCCAATCCCTACCGTTGTCCTCCGGCGCCCTATGACCGCGTATCCCAGATTGCGCACTACCTGAAAAGGCATAAGCCCAGGTCCAAGATTATCATCCTCGATCCCAAGGACAGGTTCTCCAAGTTTGATCTCTTCCTGGACGGCTGGAAACGCTACTACGGCTATGGCACGGACAACAGTCTGATTACCTGGGTCAGTGGCGCTGAGGGGGGCAGTATCGAGTCCCTGGATGTCAAGAACATGACCATCCAGGCGGATGTGGAGTCCTTCAGAGGGGATGTGATCAATATCATCCCGCCCCAGAAAGCTGGTCGTATTGCCTTTCAGGCGGGGCTGACGAATGAACAGGGTTGGTGCCCCATCGATTTTCTCAGCTTTGAATCCAGCTTGCAGCCGAGAATCCATGTGATCGGGGATTCCGCCCTGGCCAGCCCCATGCCCAAGGGGGGATACGTGGCCAACACGGCGGCCAAGGTCTGTGCAGCTGCCATTGTTGCCGATTTCAATGACAGCAGCGCACCCCAACCTTCCTGGATCAATAGCTGCTACAGCACCCTCGCGCCGGGAGATGCCATCTCCGCGGTCACCATCTACGCCTACAGGGAGGGACGCATCGTCAAGGTGGAAGGATCGGGAGGACTGACCCCTCTGAAGTTCGATGCCGGAATGCGCGCCAGGGAAGCGCAATATGCCCATTCCTGGTTCAACAACATCACTGCGGATGTTTTCGACTGACTGAACAAATGGCAATCCGGCCCGGAAATGCGGTGGAACGGTGTCACGGCCCGCCGCATCCTTGTGCTACCTGCCAGCGGAAGGTGGCCTGACTTGCTGCGCTTCTCCAGCGTCTGATGGCACAGGAGTCACAGCCTGCTGTCCTGTGTTTTTCTTATTTTCTCACCTTTTGCGTGTATAAAAATATTTTGTATTGGGCGAACTCGCATGGTATAAATCGCCCATAACAACAAGATAACGCCAGTCGACAATATTTTCTCTGAATACCACGAGCCGCTTCCGCGATCCATCGTTGGAGAGCCGAATGGCGTGCGGCTTGCGGACACGAGAAAAAAATTACCTGGATCATGTATCCAGTGTTATTGAACCAGCGGATATCCTGAAGGAGGATCTATGAAGAAAAGAACAGCTCTCAGTGCTGTGCTGGTTGCCGGCGGGCTTGCCCTCGGCAACAGCGCCCTGGCCGAGACGCCCAGCGCTTCCATGCTTGCCTATACCTGTGCCGGCTGCCACGGCACCAATGGCAACAGCAACGGGCCGGCCACGCCCAGCCTCGCGGGCGCGTCCAAGGATTACATCATCGATGTCATGGAGTACTACAAGACGGGCGAGCGCGCCTCCACCATCATGGGGCGCATTGCCAAGGGCTATTCCAAGGAAGAAATCGAGCGCATTGCCGATTTCTTCTCCAAGCAGAAATTCGTTCCTGCGAAGGGACAGAAATTTGATCCCAAGCTGGCCAAGAAGGGCGCCAAGCTGCATGACAAGTACTGTGAGAAATGTCATGCCGATGGCGGCACCTCGTCCGAGGACGATGCGGGCATCCTGGCTGGGCAGTGGACCCCCTACCTGAGATACACCCTCGCCGACATGATGGCTGGCAAGAGCCATGTGCCCAAGAAGATGAAGAAAAAGCTGAAGAAGTTGCACAAGAAGGCTGGTGATGCCGGCATCGATCAGCTCATCAACTACTACGCCAGCAGGAAGTGAGGGGGATTTCAAAAATGAGTCAATTTACACGCAGAAAATTTCTCAAGGTAACCGGCGCGGCGGCAGCAGCGTCTTCCGCCCTGACCTTCAGCTCCTTTGCCATTGGCGGCGCCAAGAAAAAAGTGGTCGTCGTAGGTGGTGGTATCGGTGGCGCGACTGCCGCCAAGTACCTGCGCATGATGGATCCCTCCATCGACGTCACCCTCATCGAGGCCAACAAGGACTATTACACCTGTTTCATGAGCAACGAGGTGCTGGGTGGCGAGCGTTCCATGGATTCCATCCACTTCGACTACAGCGGCCTCAAGGCCCGTGGCGTGAATATCGTGCATGACTGGGTCACCGCCATCGATCCGGACAAGCGGGTGGTCAAGACCAAGGGCGGCCAGAGTTTTGCATATGACCGCTGTATCCTGTCTCCCGGCGTGGATTTCCGCTGGGATACCATCGAAGGCTATGATGCCCAGGTGGCGGAGAAGATTCCCCATGCCTGGAAGGCCGGTTCCCAGACCGTGACCCTGCGCAAGCAGCTGGAAGCCATGAAGGACGGCGGCACCGTGCTCATCGCGCCGCCTCCCAACCCCTTCCGCTGCCCGCCCGGACCCTATGAGCGGGCTTCACAGATCGCGCATTACCTGAAGAAGCACAAGCCCAAGTCCAAGATCATCATTCTTGATCCCAAGGACAAGTTCTCCAAGTTCGGCCTGTTCATGGACGGCTGGAAGCGCCATTACGGCTATGGCACCGACAACAGCATGATTACCTGGATCAATGGCGCCGCCGGCGGCAAGGTCGAGTCCGTGGACGCCAAGAACATGACCGTGCAGGCGGCGGTGGAGTCCTTCAAGGCCGACGTCATCAATATCATTCCCGCCCAGAAGGCCGGCAAGATTGCCTTCGATGCGGGCCTGACCAATGACAAGGGCTGGTGTCCCATCGATGGCAAGACCTTCGAATCCACCATTCACAAGAATATCCATGTGATTGGCGATTCCTCGGTGGCCAAGCCCCTGCCCAAGTCCGGCTACGCGGCCAACTCCGAGGCCAAGGTCTGCGCAGCGGCCATCGTGGCCCTCCTGGGGGGCGGCAAGGCGCCCCAGCCTTCCTGGGTCAACACCTGTTACAGCATTATCGCGCCAGGGGATGGCATCTCCGTGGCCATGGTCTATGCCTACAAGGACGGCAAGATCATCAAGGTCAAGGGCTCTGGCGGTCTCACGCCCAAGGAGTTTGATCCCGAGATGCGCGCCAGGGAAGAGCAGTATGCTCACTCCTGGTTCAACAATATTACCGCTGACGTATTTGGTTGACGCTCTGGTAACTACCCGGCGCTTCGGTGCCGGGACATTTCGAGGCACCGCAGGGCGGTGCCTTTTTTGTTTGGTGGCGCGGAGCCTGTGGCACAATACGCCCATGACCCGCCGCATCCATGCCCTGCCTTCCCAGCTCGTCAACCAGATCGCCGCCGGCGAGGTGGTGGAACGCCCGGCTTCCGTGATCAAGGAGCTGGTGGAAAACAGCCTGGACGCCGGCGCGCGCCAGGTGGACGTGGATGTGCAGCAAGGGGGCGTGAAGCGCATGCGGGTGCGGGATGACGGCATGGGCATCGCCCGGGAAGACCTGGCTCTGGCCCTGTCCCGTCACGCCACCTCCAAGGTGGCTTCCCTGGCGGATCTGGAAGGCATCACCAGCATGGGCTTCCGGGGCGAGGCCCTGCCCAGCATTGCTTCCGTGTCCCGTTTGACGCTTACCTCCCGGGAGCAGGACGCGGATCAGGCATGGCAGATCGACAGTGAGGATGGCGAGCCCGCGCCCGCCGCCCATCCGGTTGGCACCACCGTGGACGTTCGGGATCTGTTTTACAACACCCCGGCCCGGCGCAAGTTCCTCAAGACCGAGAAGACCGAGTTCCGCCACCTGGAGCTGGTGCTACGGCGCCTGGCCCTGGGACGTTTCGACGTGGGTTTCAAGCTGACCCACAACGGCAGGCAGGTGTTTTCCGCCAGACCCGCCCCGGACACCCGGAACCGGGAAAAACGCATCGCCGAGCTGCTGGGGCAGGCCTTCATCGACAACAGCCTGCGTTTCGAGCATGAGGCGGCAGGCCTGCGCCTTCGGGGCTGGATTGGCCTGCCGGCCTTTTCCCGTTCCCAGGCGGACATGCAGCATTTCTTCGTCAACGGCCGCATGGTGCGTGACAAGCTGGTGACCCATGCCGTGCGCCAGGCCTACCAGGACGTGCTCTACCATGGCCGCCACCCGGCTTTTCTGCTGTACCTGGAACTTGATCCCCGGCTGGTGGACGTGAATGTCCATCCCACCAAGCACGAGGTGCGCTTCCGCGAGGGGAGGCTGGTGCACGACTTCCTGTTCCGCACCCTGCACCAGGTGCTGGCGGACGCCCGTCCGGAAGACGTGCTGGGGGATGGAGGACAGGCACTGCGGGAAATGCTCCCGCCGTCCACCGGTCCGGCAGTACCCCGCCAGATGCCTGTCCGTGAGGAATCCGCTGCCTACCAGCCATCCCTGGAATGGCAGAAGCCGGCCTCCAGCCGGACCGACCGGGGACCGGCCCGGGTGCCGTCCCCGCAATTGCCCGGGGAAAAAGACGGAGAGACGCCCCCCCTTGGGTACGCCCTGGCGCAGTTGCATGGGGTCTATATCCTGGCCCAGAACCAGGCGGGGCTGGTGCTGGTTGACATGCATGCGGCCCACGAGCGCATCACCTACGAGGGCATGAAACAGGCCCTGGAAGGCCAGGGCATGCGCAGCCAGCCCCTGCTGGTGCCGGTGTCCGTGAAGGTCAGCCCCCGGGAAGTGGAGCTGGCCCTGGAAAACCGGCGCCTCCTTGCCGAACTGGGCATGGAAGTGGACGCCCTGGGCAAGGACAGCCTGGTGGTGCGCGCCATGCCCGCCCTGCTGGAAGGCGCCGATGCCGAGGGGCTGACGCGTGACCTGCTGGCCGACCTGGTCACCCACGGCAGCAGCGGGCGCTTGCGCCAGGCCATCAACGAGGTGCTGGCCACCATGGCCTGCCATGGCAGCGTGCGCGCCAACCGGCGCCTGGCCCTGGAGGAGATGAATGCCCTGCTGCGGGACATCGAGCGCACCGAGCGCAGCGGCCAGTGCAATCACGGTCGTCCCACCTGGACCCAGTTGTCCATGGCGGAACTGGACAAGCTGTTTCTGCGGGGCCGCTGATGATGGCCTCCCTGCCTCCGGCCATCTTTCTCATGGGCCCCACGGCGGCGGGCAAGACCGATCTTGCCATGGACCTGGCCGCCGAGCTGCCCGTGGACGTCATCAGCGTGGATTCCGCCCTGGTGTACCGGGGCATGGACATCGGCACGGCCAAACCGGAACCCGAGCTTCTGTGCCAGGTGCCTCACGCCCTGGTGGATATCTGCGAGCCGGAAGATGCCTATTCCGCCGCCCGTTTTCGGGACGACGCCCTGGGGGAAATGAAAAAAATCACCGCCAGGAGACGAATTCCCTTGCTCGTCGGGGGCACTATGCTGTATTTTCGCGCCCTCGAACACGGCCTGTCGGAACTGCCGCCATCCGATCCTCAGGTGCGTGGGCGGCTGCAGCAGCGCCTGGAAGAAGAGGGTACAGCAGTATTGCATGCCGAGCTGGCGCGGGTGGATCCGGCTGCCGCGGGGCGCATCCATGTAAATGATCCCCAGCGGATACTGCGCGCCCTGGAGGTGATGGAACTGACGGGTCAGCCCCTGTCGTTGTTGCAGGAGCAAAACAAGGGCAGCCGGCTTCCTTACCGGCTGGTGAAGCTGATCCGGGCCCCGGCCCGGCGGAAGCTGCTGCATGAGCGTATCGAAAAGCGCTTTGCGCGGATGCTGGAGCTCGGGTTCGAGGATGAAGTCAGACGGCTCATGGCCCGGCCCGGTTTTTCCCCGGAACTGCCGTCCATGCGCGCTGTGGGTTACCGGCAGATGATAGACCATCTGCAGGGCCGGCTGGGCAAGGATGAAATGCGCGAAAAGGCCGTGGCCGCCACCCGTCAGCTGGCCAAACGTCAATTTACCTGGCTGCGCCGGGAACTTGACGCCACATGGCTGGACGAAGAAAGTGGAAACTTGTTAGGGCAGGCAGTTAAAGTTATTGAAAGTAATATGGTTTTATGAATCTGGCGGGAAGATTCTCTCGCAGCTTTCAGGGGCATTGCCCGAAATATTTCCTATGTTATATTAGCGATAGGATAAATAATGTAAATGACCTCTTGCGCCAAGGCCTTCGCGGCAGAGGGGGAAAGCAGTTTCACAATAACTACCAGGCCGGTTGTCCGGCCAGAATCAGATAACTACAAGATCTCAAAGGAGAAAAATAACATGTCAAAAGGGCAATCTCTCCAGGACCCTTTCCTTAATGCTTTGCGTAAGGAGCGTATTCCCGTTTCCATCTTTCTCGTGAACGGTATCAAGTTGCAGGGCACCATAGACTCCTTCGATCAGTTCGTGGTGCTGCTCAAGAACACCGTCAGCCAGATGGTGTACAAGCATGCCATTTCCACTGTGGTGCCGGCGCGCAATGTCCGTCTTACCCCTCCCCAGGATACGGATCAGGTTGATCCCGGCAATCTTTGATTCTTTCCCCAGGTCCCCCGCTTCCCGCGGGGGGCTGTCCAGCCTGTTCTGATGTTTGAACGCCCCAAAGCCGGTGAGACGGCCATCCTGGTGCATGTGTCCCCGCAGGGCGCGCCCGATCCTGACGAGCTGCAGGAGTTTCGCGAACTGGCCGAATCCGCCGGGGCGCAGGTGGCGGAGCTGGTCACCGGCGTGCGCCGCAGCCCTGATCCCCGCTACTATGTGGGGCGGGGGAAGGCCGAGGAAATCCATGCCATCGTGGAATCCCGGGAAGCGGAACTGGTGATCTTCGATCATGCCCTGTCTCCCAGCCAGGAGCGCAACCTGGAAGCCCTGTTCCAGTGCCGGGTGCTGGATCGTTCCGGCCTGATCCTGGATATTTTCGCCCAGCGCGCCCGTTCCTTCGAGGGCAAACTGCAGGTGGAACTGGCCCAGCTGCGCCACCTGTCCACCCGCCTGGTGCGGGGCTGGACCCACCTGGAGCGCCAGAAGGGCGGCATCGGCCTGCGCGGACCCGGCGAAACCCAGCTGGAGACGGACCGGCGTCTGCTCAACCAGCGCATCGACCAGATTCGCCGCCGCCTGTCAAAAGTGGACAGTCAGCGGAACCAGGGACGCAAGGCCCGGCGCCGGGCGGAGGTGCCCACGGTTTCCCTGGTGGGCTACACCAACGCCGGCAAATCCACCCTGTTCAATCGTCTCACCCATGCCCATGTGTATGCGCGGGATCAGCTGTTCGCCACCCTGGATCCCACCTTGCGACGCCTGAAGCTGCCGGAAGGTGAGCAGGTGGTGCTGGCGGACACCGTGGGTTTTATTTCCAAGCTGCCCCACGAACTGGTGGCAGCCTTCAAGTCCACCCTGCAGGAAACCGTGGAGGCTTCCCTGCTGCTGCATGTCATCGATGCCGCCAGTCACCGCCGGGCCGAGAACATGGCTGAAGTGGAGGACGTGCTGCGGCAGATCGGCGCCCATGAAGTGGCGCGCATCGAGGTGTACAACAAGATCGATCTCATGGATGACGTTGACCCCCATGTGGACAGGGATGATGACGGCCTGGTGACGCGGGTATGGTGCTCCGCCATCACTGGCGAGGGCATGGACCTGCTGGTGGATGCCCTGCAGGAGCGTTTCCACCAGGCCCATGTACGGCGTCATGTGCATCTCGAACCGGCGGACGGACGCCTGCGGGCCCTGCTTCATGAGAAGACCCAGGTGCTGCAGCTGGAGAACCTGGAAGATGGCGGCTGTGAAATGGAAATCGAGCTCACGGTAACGGACTTCGAGCGCCTGATGAAGAAGGAGCCCGACCTGGCAGAGAAGCTGCTGGCCAGCTGATTCCCCCGGCAGGCTGGAGGCGGCCGCCTATTGCGACACCCTCTTCCGGGGAGAGGGCCAGGGAGAGGGGCCGGGAGCCATGCATCCACCCCTTCCGCGGGGTCATCCCGGAGTACATTTCCGCCTGAAGTTGGTACAATCAACGATTCGACCCGCAGGCATGGGCCCGCGGCGCAACAGACCAAACACCGGAGTGAAACATGGCCTGGAATGAACCAGGCGGCAACGATCAGGACCCCTGGAGTGGCAAGGGGAAGGATCAGGGGCCGCCGGATCTCGACGAAGTCGTAAAGAACCTGCAGAAGAAGATGGGCGGCCTGTTCGGAGGAAAGGGCGGTGGCCGTTCCGCCGGCGGCAGCGGTGGCGCTGGCAGCGGCAAGCTGGTTATTGCCCTTATCGTCATCGTCGCCCTGGTGCTGCTGGGCGTCAAGAGTTTCTACATCGTGCAGCCTGCCGAGCGGGCCGTGGTGCAGCGCCTGGGCGCTTTCCACTCGGTGACGACCCCGGGGCCGCATTTCCTGATTCCCTTTATCGATACCAAGACCATCATCAACGTGGATCAGGTGAACAAGTTCGGTCACCGGGCGCAGATGCTCACCAAGGACGAGAACATCGTGGACGTGACCCTCACGGTGCAGTTCCGTGTGCAGGACGCGGCCAACTTCCTGTTCCAGGATGCCGATCCCGTGAAGACCATCTACAGTGCCGTGGAATCGGCGTTGCGGGAGGTCACGGGCAAGAGCACCCTGGACGAGATCATCACCCAGAACCGTTCCGCCGTGGCCGCCATGGTCAAGCAGAACACCCAGGCCCTGCTCAACACCTACAAGACCGGCCTGGTGGTGACCAACGTCAACATTCAGGACGCCAATCCGCCGGAGGAAGTGAAGGAAGCCTTCGACGACGCCACCCGCGCCATGGCGGACAAGGAGCGGGTGCAGAACCAGGCGGATGCCTATGCCAACGATATCGTGCCCCGCGCCCGGGGCGCCGCCGCCCGTCAGGTGGAGGACGCCAAGGCCTATGCCTTCAAGGTGGTTTCCGAGGCCCAGGGTGAAACCAAGCGCTTCCTGGCGCTGCTGGATGAATACCGGAAAGCGCCGGACGTGACCCGTGAACGCCTTTACCTGGATACCATGCAGGAAGTGCTGGCGGACACGGGCAAGGTGCTGCTGGACGTGAAGGAAGGCGGCAATACCCTGACCTACCTGCCCCTGGACAAGCTGATGCAGCCTGGCGCCGGTACGCCCGCGGCCGCGGCCCAGCTGCCTGGCTACGAGAGCCTGCAGGCCGAGTCTGAGTCCCGCAAGCTGAAGGACGCCCGGGACCGCCGCCAGGAAGTGGCGCGGGACCGTGAGCGTGCCAGGAGGAACCGCTGATGAACTCTCCTAAGATGATGTTTGCCGCCGTGGCGGCCATAATCCTGCTGATCGTGGGCTCCATGTCCCTGTTCGTGGTGAAGGAGAACGAGACGGCCCTGCTGCTGCGTTTGGGCAAGATCGTCGATTCCGACTTCAAGCCCGGCCTGCATGTGAAGATGCCGGTGATCCAGACCGTGCAGCGTTTCGACAAGCGCCTGCAGACCCTGGATGCCAAGCCCGAGCATTTCCTCACCAGTGAAAAGAAGTTCGTGGTGGTGGATTCCTACATCAAGTGGCGCATCGACGACACGGCCCAGTACTACCGCTCCACCCGGGGCGACATGATGACCACCTCGCGGCTGCTGGGCGAGCGCATCAACGCCGCCCTGCGTGACGAGTTCGGCAAGCGCACCATCTCCGAAGTGATTTCCGGGGAACGCACCCAGATCATGGACGAGCTGACCCGCCGCGCCGACGAAAGCTCCGCCGACCTGGGCGTGGAGATCGTGGACGTGCGCATCAAGCGCATCGATTTCCCGCCAGAGATCAGCAACCGGGTGTACGAGCGCATGCGCACCGAGCGTGAGCGGGTGGCCCGGGAACTGCGCGCCCAGGGGGCGGAAGCCGCCGAGCGCATCCGCGCCGAGGCGGATCGCCAGAAGACTGAGATTCTGGCCCAGGCCTACCGCGAGTCCGAGGAGATTCGGGGCAAGGGCGATGCCGAAGCGGCGGGCATCTATGCCAGGGCCTTCGCCACGGATGCCGAGTTCTACAGCTTCTGGCGCAGCCTCAAGGCTTATCGCAAGGTATTTTCCTCGGGCGCCAACATGATGGTGCTGGATCCGGATTCGCCCTTCTTCCGCTATTTCCGGGACAGCGCTGGTCAATAAGGCCCAAGTTTGGGAAAATACCGCATTCAGCCGGGGCATGCCCCGGCTTTTTCTGGCGATGGGAGTCGAGTCATGGCATGGCAGGATTTATGGGCGGCCCTCGCCCTGATGCTGGTGCTGGAAGGCATACTGCCGTTCTTGAATCCCGGGCGTTTCCGCAGCATGGTGCGCATGCTGGACGAGATGGATGATGCCCTGGTGCGCCGTATCGGCCTGGTGAGCATGCTCGCCGGCCTGGGATTGCTGTATCTGGTGAGATCATGAGTTCACACAAACACTGGCTGCTGCCCGAGGGCATAGACGAGCTCCTGCCCGAGCAGGCCGCGCGCCTGGAAGCCCTGCGCCGCCGCCTGCTGGACCAGTTCGGCAGCTGGGGATATGAGCTGGTGATCACCCCTTTCATCGAGTACCTGGATTCCCTGCTCACCGGGGCCGGCAAGGATCTGGAGCATCAGACCTTCAAGATGACCGACCAGATCAGCGGCCGCCTGTTGGGCATACGCGCGGACATCACGCCCCAGGCGGCGCGTATCGACGCCCACCAGCTGTGCCGGGACGAGCCCAACCGCCTGTGCTATATCGGCAGCGTGTTCCGTACCCGGGGCGACGGCTTTTCCGCCACCCGCAGCCCCCTGCAGATCGGCGCCGAGCTGTACGGTCATGCCGGGGTGGAGAGCGACCTGGAGATTCTCTGCCTGATGATGGCCACCCTGGACATGGCCGGGGTGGAGAACGTCTTCCTGGACCTGGGTCACGTGGGCATCTTCCAGGGTCTGGCCCGGCAGGCCGGGCTGGATGCAGAGCAGGAGAGCGCCCTGTTCGCCGCCCTGCAGCGCAAGGCCGTGCCGGAAATCCGGGCGCTGGTGGAAAGCTTCTCCCTGGATGCAGTCATGGGACAGATGTTCATCGATCTGGCGGGCCTCAATGGCAAGGCCCATGTGCTGGCCCAGGCCCGGGAGAAACTGGCGGACGCCAGTAATGAGGTGGCCGCGGCCATCGATTACCTGGAACAGGCCGGACAGCGCCTGCAGGCCTGCCTGCCGGAGCTGCCCGTGCACTACGACCTGGCGGAACTGCGTGGCTACCGCTACCAGACAGGGCTGGTGTTCGCCGCCTTCGTGCCCGGCTCCGGCAAGGAGATCGCCCGGGGAGGCCGCTACGATCACGTGGGCGGGAAATTCGGCCGCTCCCGTCCGGCCACGGGCTTCAGCGCCGATCTCAAGACCCTCATGCGCTTTGGCAAGGTGGCGCCGGTGGAACGCCAACAGCGTATTTTCGCGCCCGCCGGCGGGGATGCGGCCCTGGAAGAAAAGATTGCCGAACTGCGCGGCCAGGGCAGGGTGGTGATCCGTCACCTGCCGGGACAGGAGGGCGATGCCGCGGCCATGGGCTGCGATGCCGTGCTGGTACGCGAGGATGGCGAGTGGCAGGTTAAGGATATCGGTTTCAATTCATGAGGGGTGGATACGCCACGCCTCTAAATAATGGCTTTAGTTCCCTCTCCCCTCGGGGGAGAGGGTTAGGGTGAGGGGGCAAAAGCTCCGCCCTCCCCAACCCTCCGTAACCATACAGACGAGACAGAATACAGATGGGCAAGAACGTAGTAGTCATAGGCACCCAGTGGGGTGATGAAGGCAAGGGCAAGATCGTGGATCTGCTCACGGACAAGGCGGACGCCGTGGTGCGTTTCCAGGGCGGTCACAACGCCGGTCACACCCTGGTCATCGACGGCAAGGAAACCATTCTGCACCTGATCCCCTCCGGCGTGCTGCGCGAAGGCGTGCGCTGCCTCATCGGCAACGGCGTGGTGCTGTCTCCCGAAGCCGTGCTCAAGGAGCTGGATGAGCTGGAGGCCGCCGGCGTTGACGTGCGTTCACGCATCGGCATCAGCGAGTCCTGCACTCTTATCCTCCCCTATCACATCGCCCTGGACCAGGCCCGGGAGATCGCCCGGGGCAAGAAAGCCATCGGCACCACGGGCCGGGGCATAGGTCCCGCCTACGAAGACAAGGTGTCCCGCCGCGGCATCCGCCTGGGCGAAATGATGGACGAAGGCCATTTCCGTGAGCGCCTGAAGGAGGTCATGGAATACCACAACTTCGCCCTGGAGCACTATTTCAAGCAGCCCAGGGTGGACTACGACCAGGTGCTGGAAGAATGCCTGGGCCAGGCGGACAAGCTGCGTGACCTGGTGGAAGACGTGCCCGGTACCCTGCACCGCCTGCGCAAGGAAGGCAAGAGCGTCATGTACGAAGGCGCCCAGGGGGCCCTGCTGGATATCGATCATGGCACCTATCCCTATGTGACCTCGTCCAACACCACCGCTGGCGGCGCGGCGGCAGGCACGGGCACCGGGCCCCGGGAGCTGGATTACATCGTGGGCATCGTCAAGGCCTACACCACCCGCGTGGGGGCCGGCCCCTTCCCCACGGAGCTGTTCGACGAGGACGGCCCCGGCAACCACATGGGGGTGAAGGGACACGAGTTCGGCGCCACCACCGGGCGCAAGCGCCGTTGCGGCTGGCTGGATACCGTGGCCCTGCGCCGCTCCCTGGCCATCAACTCCGTCACCGGCCTGTGCATCACCAAGCTGGACGTGCTGGACGGCCTGGATACCCTGAAGATCTGCGTGGCCTATGATTTCGACGGCGAGCGGGTGGACATTCCGCCGGCGGGCGCCGACGCCTTCGAGCGCTGCAAGCCCGTGTACATCGAGATGCCCGGCTGGAGCGGCAGTACCCGGGGCGCCAACAGCTTCGCCGAGCTGCCGGAGAACGCTCAGGCCTACCTGAAGAAGATCGAGGAATTGTGCGAGACGCCCATACACATCATCTCCACCGGCCCGGACCGGGAAGAAACCCTGGTGCTGGAGCATCCCTTCGATTGATTGCCGCGGGCCGGGAGCAGCGGGCCGGGCACCCGCCTGCGCCCACCGCCGGATGGTGGAGCTGAGCCGTGCCTCCAGCCAAGAAAAAGACGGTTCGTAAAAAGAAGGCGGCGGCGCGGAAAAAGGTCGTGCGCCGCAAGCCGGCAGCCTCCCGCAAGAGAAAGAAGGCTTCCCGCAGGGGCTTTCCGTGGTTTCGCTGGCTGCTGGGCCTGAGCCTGCTGGGCGTCCTCGCCCTGGGCGCCTATTCCCTGTACCTGTCCCAGATCGTAAGAGTCAAGTTCGAGGGCAAGCGCTGGGCCATTCCCGCCCGGGTCTATGCCCGTCCCCTGGAACTCTATGTGGGGGCCGATCTCACCGTGGAGCGTCTCAAGGCCGAGCTTCAGGCTCTGGGCTACCGCAAGGTGAAGCAGGCGGTGAAGCCCGCCCAATGGAGCCAGTCAGGCTCGCGCTTCATTTTCCAGACCCGGGATTTTCTGTTCTGGGATGGCGAGGAGCCTTCCCGCCGCGTGGGCCTGCGCATCAGCAACGGCGCCGTGGCCGCCCTCAAGGATGCCACCACGGGCAGGGATCTGGATATCCTGCGCCTGGAGCCGCCACAGATCGGCTCCATCTATCCCTCCCACAAGGAAGACCGGGTGCTGGTGCGCCGGGAAGACCTGCCCGATCACCTGGTGGCCGCCCTGCTGGCCGCCGAGGACAGGGATTTCTTTCATCATCACGGGGTCAATCCCCTGAGCATCGCCCGGGCCATGATGGCCAACATCAAGGCCGGGAAGGCGGTGCAGGGGGGCAGCACCCTCACCCAGCAACTGGTGAAGAATTTCTTCCTCACCCCCGAGCGCAGCCTGTGGCGCAAATTCAACGAAGCCCTCATGGCCATCATACTCGATGCCCGCTACAGCAAGGACGAAATCCTGGAAGCCTATGCCAACGAAGTGTTCCTTGGCCAGGACGGCGAGCGGGCCATCCACGGCTTCGGCCTGGCCGCCTATTTCTACTTCAACCGGCCCCTGAGCGAATTGCGCCTGCACGAGACGGCCCTGCTGGTGGGCCTGCTCAAGGGCGCGTCCTATTATGATCCCCGCCGTCACCCGGCGCGCGCCCTGAAGCGCCGCAACCTGGTGCTGCAGCTCATGGCCGACCAGGGCTTCATCGACCAGGCCACCGCGGACAAGGCCATGAAGCTGCCCCTGGGCGTAGGGCGCAAGGGGCGGCGCTCCAATGCGCGGCACCCCGCCTTCATCGACCTGGTGCGCCGCCAGCTGCAGCGTGACTACAAGGAAGAAGACCTCACTTCCGAAGGCCTGCGCATCTTCACCACCCTGGACCCCTGGGCCCAGCAGGTGCTGGACACCCAGATTGCCCGGGGACTGAGCGCCCTGGAAAAGGCGCGGAAGAAGCTGCCCGCAGGAAGCCTGCAGGCGGCCATGGTGCTGGTGTCGCCCCAGGGCGGCGAGATTCGCGCCCTCAGCGGCGGGCGGGACGCCGGTTTCGCCGGCTTCAACCGCGCCCTGGATGCCGTGCGTCCCATCGGCTCCCTGATCAAACCTGTGATCTATCTGCTGGCGCTTTCCCGGCCCCAGGAATACTCCCTGGTGACTTTGCTGGAAGACGAGCCCGTCAGCCTCAAGGATGCCAGGGGGCGGGTCTGGTCGCCGAAGAACTACGATGGCCAGGCCCATGGCCTGGTGCCCCTGCATACGGCTCTGGCCCATTCCTACAACCTGGCCACCGTGCGCCTGGGTTTGGCCCTGGGATTGGACAAAGTGGTGCGCCAGCTGCAGGCCATGGGAGTGGGACGCCCTGTGCGGCCTCTGCCGTCCCTGCTGCTGGGGGCGGTTTCCCTGTCGCCTCTGGAGGTGGACCAGTTCTATCAGGTGATTGCTTCTGGTGGTTTCCGCGCGCCCCTGCGTGCCATCCGCGAGATCACCGACAGCGAGGGCAGGCCTTTGCAGCGTTATCCCCTGGAGGTGAAACAGGTGGCAGAACCCGGTCCCCTGTACCTGCTCAGCCGCAACCTGGTGGAAGTGATGCGCGAAGGCACCGGGCGCGGGGTGCGCCGTTACCTGCCGGAGAACCTGGAAGTGGCAGGCAAGACCGGCACCACGGATGAGCTGCGCGACAGCTGGTTTGCCGGCTTCACCGGTGACTGGCTGGCCGTGGCCTGGGTGGGTCGGGACGACAACAGGCCCGCGGGCCTGACCGGCTCGTCCGGTGCCCTGACCCTCTGGGGGCGGGTGATGAAAGCCCTGAAGCCCCAGCCGCTGGGGCTGCTGCCGCCGGATGACGTGGTCTATGTCTGGGTGGACGCCAAGACAGGCTATCTC
>JALVEW010000145.1 GCA_027030425.1 Sedimenticola sp. | reverse complement strand
CCGGAGATCGAGGAATGGGTAGGCGCGGCAAGTTTCCTTCCAAGGGCCTTGGAGGCAGACGTAAATCTGTTCGTCTGAACCCCTTGATGACGACGGTGCTGTCGAGGACATGACGAGGATTCCAAACAAATATATGTATTAACACGGCGACCAAATATGTCGCCCTCAGTGCTTCAAACAGGGCGCGTATCAAGGCGCGGCTTGCAAGCCCCCCAGGGGGCCTTCTCTCGCTACGCGATTCACCTTGTGGCAAGCTCTTGTCAAAAGCCGCAAAGCTTCCGCTCCTGCTCACGCCCCTGACCTACATCCATGTAGGCCACGCAGAGAGGCGCCCTGTTTGAAGCACCTAACAGATTGAAAATAAAAGGAAGGCCGCCTTGTCCGCGCGGGTGGACTGCGTTATCAACACTTGCTATAGGGGGACTACAGCGGCGCGTTGATGCCTTGCCACCCGCGCGGACAGGGCGGCTGAGGACGATATATTTGGTTGCCGGATTAATAATTGACATGGATTAATGCAGGAAAAACATGGCTGCCGCAAGCTTTTTCCTTTCCAACCACTCACCCGGGAATCATGCATCCCCGCAAGTTCCTGCTCCTGCTGTTGCTGCTGGCCGCCCTGCCCCCGGCATGGGCCCTTCCGCCTTTGCAGCTGTACGTGGAACTGACCCCGGAGGGGGGCACCCTCACGCCGCCCCCCGGGGAATACTCCGGCCCTGTGGTGATAAAAAAGCGCATCACCCTGGACGGCAAGGGCAAGGTGCGGGTGAACGGCGGCGGCGACGGCACCGTGATTACGGTAGAGGCGGATTTCACCGTGGTAAAGGGCCTGTTCATCCACAACTCGGGAAACTCCCACGATAGCGTGGACGCCGGCATCCTGGTCAAGGCCAACGACACCCTCATCGAGAACAACACCATCACCGACACCTTGTTCGGCATCCATTTGAGCAGCGCCCACGGCAACCGCATCATCGGCAACCGCATCAGCTCCAGGGGCGACGACGTGACCCTGCGCGGCGACGGCATACGCCTGTGGTACAGCCACGAGAACCTGGTGCAGGACAACGACATCGAATACTCCCGGGACCTGGTGCTGTCCAACGCCAGGGAGAACAGGATCATCGGCAACCGCATGCGTCATAGCCGCATCAGCATGGAGCTGGTGTTCTCCCCGGAGAACGAGATCCTTGGCAATACCTTCGAGGACAACTACAACGGCGTCACCGTCATTTATTCCGATGAACTGGTCATCAAGGACAACCACATGCTGGACATGCGCAAGCTCACGGGCTACGGCATATCGGTGAAGGAAAGCTACCAGATACACATCGACGGCAACGAGATTGCCCATTGCGCCATTGGCCTGCTGGCTACTTCGCCCCTGGAGGCGGAGAACATTCTCACCATTGAAAACAACCTGTTCACCTTCAACGACGTGGCTACCTATTTCTATGGTGAGAAGGGCGGTCATGAAATCCACGGCAACCTGTTCATCGACAATTTCGTGGACGTCATGGGCAGCACCACGGGCACCTCCCGCCTGAACAATTGGGAAAACAACTACTGGGACAGTTACAGCGGCTTCGACCTGGACAAGGACGGCATCGGCGACCAGCCCCATCGCGTCTACCTGTATGCTGACCGCATCTGGATGGACCGTTCCATGGCGCGCTTCTACCGGGGCACGCCGGCCTTGTCCCTCATCGACTTCGTGGAACGTCTGATCCCCTCTTCGGAACCGGACCTGATGTACGCTGACCCCTCCCCCCTGATGAATCCACCGGCGGGGAAAGGCCGCTGATTTCCAGCACCAGAGCACCACCAATTCCCGAAAAAATGCACTTGAAAAACCCTGAAATATTGGGTAGTGTCCGTCCTTTGCTTTCGAACCGGGGGTTCGAAAAGCGCAGGTGGCACCGGCAACGGCGCTGCCTTTTCTTTTTGGGATACCGCGGAATCACCGCCATGAAAGACACTCTGATGAACACCTACAACCGGCTGCCGGTCTGCTTCGCCAGGGGCGAAGGCCTGTACCTGTACGACGACCAGGGAAAGCAATATCTCGATGCCATTGCCGGCATTGCCGTATGCAGCCTGGGCCACGCTCACCCCGCCGTCACCCGCGCCATCTGCGAACAGGCTGGCAAGCTGGTGCACACCTCCAACCTGTACGGCATAGAAAACCAGCAGCAGCTGGGCACCCAGCTCGTAGGGCTGGCAGGCATGGACAGGGTATTCTTCGCCAACTCCGGCGCCGAGGCCAACGAGGCTGCCATCAAGCTGGCGCGCCTGCATGGCCACGCCAGAGGCATCGACAACCCGGTGATACTGGTGATGGAGGAAAGCTTTCATGGCCGCACCATGGCCACCCTCACCGCCACCGGCAACCGCAAGGTGCAAGCCGGCTTCGAGCCCCTGGTGCAGGGTTTTGCCCGGGTACCCTACGGCGACCTGGAGGCACTGAAGACCGCCGCGGACAATCGCAAGGACATTGTCGCCGTGCTGGTGGAGCCTGTTCAGGGTGAAGGCGGCATCAATATTCCCCCGGAAGACTACCTCCCCGGCATCCGCGCCCTGTGCGACGAGCACGACTGGCTGATGATGCTGGATGAAATCCAGACCGGCATGGGCCGCACGGGCAAGGCCTTTGCCTTTCAGCACCATGAGCTCCAGCCCGACGTCCTGACCCTGGCCAAGGCCCTGGGCAACGGCATGCCCATAGGCGCCTGCCTTGCCCGGGGCAAGGCCGCTGGGCTGTTCGGCCCCGGCAATCACGGCAGCACCTTCGGCGGCAATCCCCTGGCCTGCGCCGCCGCCCTGGCCGTTATGGAAACCATGAAAACCGAAAAACTCTGGGACAGGGCAGCCGAAGCCGGCAAGAGGCTGCACCAAGCCCTGGCCAACAGACTGGCCGATACCGACGGCATAATGGAAATCCGCTCCCTGGGCCTGATGCTGGGCATACAGCTGGATCGCCCCTGCGGCGAACTGGTGCCCAAGGCCCTGGAAAAGCAGCTGCTCATCAACGTCACGGCGGATTCCGTGGTGCGGCTGCTGCCCCCCCTCATCATCAGCGATGAACAGATCGACAGCCTGGCGGACAGTCTGTCCTCCCTGATCCTGGAATTCCTGGAGGCCAAGCAATGACCCGGCATTTCCTTACCCTGCTGGACATCTCCCCCGAGGAATTCCGTGACATCATCCGGCGGGCCTGCGAACTCAAGCGCCTGCAACGCCGGGGCGCTGTGGTGGAAACCCTCAAGCACAAAGTGCTGGCCATGATCTTCGAGAAATCCTCCACCCGCACCCGGGTGTCTTTCGAAGCGGGCATGACCCAGCTCGGCGGCGCTGCCATGTTTCTCTCCCCCCGGGATACCCAGCTGGGCCGGGGAGAGCCCATCGAGGACACGGCCCGGGTGCTGTCGCGCATGGTGGACTGCGTGATGATCCGCACCTTCGATCACGAAAACGTGGAGCGCTTCGCCGCCCATTCCCAGGTGCCGGTGATCAACGGTCTCACGGACCTGGTGCATCCCTGCCAACTGCTGGCCGACATGCAGACCTTCTTTGAACACCGGGGCGATATCCAGGGCCGCACCGTGGCCTGGGTGGGGGACGGCAACAACATGTGCCACTCCTACATCAACGCCGCGCGGCAGCTGGACTTCAACCTGAACATCGCCTGCCCCGAAGGTTACGACCCGGACCCGCAGATCCTCGCCGCCGCCGGCGAGCGCTGCCTGATCATCCGCGACCCCATGGAGGCCGCCACGGGCGCCGACCTGGTGGTAACCGATGTCTGGGCCAGCATGGGCCAGGAAGAGGAACAGAAGCAGCGGGAAAGAGCCTTTGCCGGTTACCAGGTCACGGCTGACCTCATGGCCCAGGCCGACGAAAAAGCCCTGTTCATGCACTGCCTGCCCGCCCATCGCGGGGAAGAAGTCGCCGCCGAAGTCATCGACGCGCCGGACTCCGTGGTCTGGGACGAGGCGGAAAACCGCCTGCACGCCCAGAAAGCCCTGCTGGAATTCCTGCTGACCTGACACCGGCATGCCAGTACAATAGGCAACCATTCCTTCCGGACTGCAAGCTGCCATGGACCTCAAGCAACCCAAATCCCTCCTCACGATAATCCTGCTGCTGGCCAGCTTCGCGGTACAGGCTGAAACCCGCTATGTCACGGATCAGCTGAAAATCACCATGCGCAGCGGTGAGAGCGCCAAGCACCGCATCGTGAGAATGCTGCCTTCCGGCACCCCCGTCACCGTGCTGAGCAGCAACCCGGCCACCGGCTACAGCAAGGTTCGCCTGGCCGACGGCAAGACAGGCTATGTGCTCACCCGTCAGCTCCTGACACAACCGGTAGCCCGGGACCGCATCGTGAAGCTGGAGGCGCGCATCAAGGAACTGGAAGCTTCCCCCGGCGAGCTGAGCGCCAAGCTGGCCAAGCTGTCCCGGGAACACGACGACCTGAAACAAAAGCATGCCGCCCTGCTGCAGGAAAAGAACAGCATCCAGAAGGAACTGGAAGAACTCAAGCGCACCTCGGCCAATGCCGTGCAGATCGCCCAGGAGCGCAAGCGCCTGCGCAAGCAGGTGGCCACCATGAGCCGCGACCTGGCCAACCAGGAGCAGGAAATCCGTGAACTCAAAAACAGTTCCACCCAGCGCTGGTTTCTCATCGGCGGCGGCGTGCTGTTCGGCGGCATCATTCTCGGACTGCTGCTTCCCCATCTACGGGTGAAGAAGCGCAGGGATTCCTGGGGCTCGCTATAACCAAGGGCCGTCAACCCTTCTCGTTTATCAGGGGCGACTACCGGGGTGTTCCCACCCCGCTTGCAGTATTCACCTTCTCAAACACCCTGAACCTCAGATTGCCGCGCAGTTTCTTGATGATCGTCTTCTGCGCCGCGAGATCATTGGTGAGAAACAAGGTATAGGCATCGGCCTTGTCATTCTGATGAATGGCAATTAGCATCGCCTCCCTGTATTCCTGGCTGACATCCGGCGACAGGTCAAACACAGCAACGGCCGCCCAGCCCGCCCGGTATTCCTCCCGGGCCTTGTTCGCGGGATAGATGCGGCTCATGACCTGGTGATCCCTGGCCAGGGTTTCACTCAGGGTGCGGAACAGCATGTTGAAAAGGTCATTGGGAGCCGGCGCGGCGTTATGAGGATCCTGGTAATCGATTTCTATGCGCCGCAGGGGACGAATGGCATAACGCACCTCCAAATCCCCCCCTTTCGACACATACCTGGCTTCATAAGGCATAACATAGGCTGGCTCCACCTTCATGGCCCGCATATCTTGCGGCGGCAGAAATTCCAGTCCACCTTCTTCCAGCAGTTGTTGAAAATCGATGTCTTCGATTGCACCGGCAATGGCTGGCAACAGAACAATCAGCAACACGGCGAGAGGCCTGAACCAGGTCATGACTTATGGCCTCCCGATACAGCTTCGGCCTGCTTGCCTTCTTGCTCTTCCCAGGCCCTGAGCAAATCGTCCCCCGCCTTTTTCCACCCGGGTTCTTCCGCCAGCTCGATGAAATGCCGAATGTCGGCCCGGGCCTTGGTTTTCTCGCCCAGCGCCCAGTGCATGGACCCCCGGTTGAACCAGGGAGCCGGCAGACCGGGCTCTGTCTTCACACAATGGTCGAAGTCCGCCAGGGCTTCTCTTTCCCTGCCGAGATTTGCCAGCAGGCTGCCCCGGTTGAAGCGAGCCGCCACCAGGTCGGGAGACAGTTCTACCGCCTTGTTCAGGTCAGCCAGGGCTTCATCCTTGCGCTCGAAACGCAGATAAAGGCTGGAACGCGTCACCCGGTACAAGGGATTGTCCGGCACCAGCTTCACGGCCTGTTCCATGTCAGCCAGGGCGCTCTTTATATCATTCTGCTCCATTTCCAGGGCAGCACGCATATTGAAGAGTTGTGCATTGCGGGGATACCTGGCCAAAGCCTGTGTCAATACCGCCATGGCCTGGGGCCTTCTGCCGGCGGCCATGTGTTGTGCTGCCACTTCCATGTGTTGCTCAGGCGTCAGCTTCGCATGGGGATTGGGCCCCCGGTGCAAGGCCGATGCCCGGTCCTCGTCCAGCGGATCGATATGCATGGGCATTTGCATATCCCCTGCCATGACCGCAGAACCCAACAGCATGGAGCCAAAAGCCAGTGAACAAATAATTGGTTTCATTTGGTCGGTTCTCCCGGTTCCAGGATGTCTTGCACAGAAATGAATGGTACGGGCGGAAGCTGCTTCGGGACAACATTCCCGCTTTGCCCGCCAAAGGAAAGGGAAGCCGCCACAATGACGGCTTCCCCACCAGGTCATCCCGAAAGACGCCCCCCCTTACTTGCCTTTGGACTCGGCGTAGGTCTTCAGCATCTTGTTCAGCATCTCGATGTGTTGCTTGTCGGTGAGCTGACCAGGCGTGGAAACCTTGGCCCAAAGTTCGGCATTGCTCATCTCACGATGGCAGCCCATGCACAGGCCGGTACGCTCCATGGCATCACGCATCTCCTTGGGCAGGGCCCGGGAGAGCGGCCAGTGAGTGCCTACCGTCTGTACCTGCTGACCATCCTTGATGATGGTGGACCAGTCGAAGTCCATGTCCCCGATTTTCGGGATCTGGATCTTGTAGTTGCCCGGCTTGGGAATGGGCTTGCCGGTCTTCTGGTCGATCAGGTCTTCGACGATATCCTCCACATAGCGGGTCTGGAACACCCCGCCGGCAATACCATAGCCCATGGCCTTGGGATTGTTGTGGCAGGATTCGCAAGTCCGTGCCTTGCGCTGTACGGAGTGCGGTTGCACCGGCGCCATGTCGATACCCAGGGGGGTACGTTTCTGGCCCAGCTCTTTGCGCTCGTCCTCGGACTTGGCCACCTGGTTCAGGGCAATGGTCTTGTTGTTGCGGTCGATGACCGTGTAGACCACCTGGCAACCCGGCATCAGAGGCGTTACGCGACCTTCGCCATTGATACCCAGCACCGGATCTTCCCAGCGCAGATAGGAACGGGTTTCGAAAGCCTTGCCCGGGCTCTGGACGCCCTTGACGCCCAGGGTGGACTCCGCGGTGGAACCATCGGCATTGCGCTTGGTGCCCGAGGCGATCCAGTCCGTATCGTGGTAGGGCTTGCCTTTCTTGTCCTTGCCGTAGTTCATCTGCACATGACAGCCGTAACACTGGGGCACCCAGGACGCATGGCAGGCGTAACACTCGAGGCTGTCGTTGTGCTTCCTGACCTTGCTCATGGCCACCATGGAATCCACATTTTTCCAGCTGTCGTCCAGCTTGATCTGCTTGAGCACAGGTACTTCGAAATCACTGCCCGTAGCCGAATGCAGAATCACTTTCTTGCCTTTCTTGACCACGTTGCCGAAAGGATTGCCCCGCGTGGTCTTCAGGTAGCCGTCGCCCTTGTCATAAACCGTGGCAAAGGCCGCGGTTTCCTGCAGCAGCTTGTCAGCCAGTCCACGCGGCTTGCGCTTGCTCAGATCCTGCTTGAACTCCTCCCCATAACCCAGGGGCAGTTCCCAAGGATACTTCTCGGGGGTGCCATGGCAGTCCTGGCATTCGATCTCCACCTGGGCCAGAGTGGTACCCGGCAGGTTGCCGTCACCATGCATGTCGATGGTGGTATGGCAGTCCTGGCACAGCATACCACCCTTGGGATTGCCGGGGCGGCTCTGGTTGTACTGGTGATGCAGGTCATCAGAGATGAACAGGTACTTCTTGGTGTGCAGCTTGGGCTGCTTCATCCCTTTCTCGTTCCAGGGGGAGCCATAGGGGAACTCCATCAGACCCTGGTAGGTCACGCCAATGCGCTTGCCGCGGTTGTGGCAGTGATTGCAGCTCTCCACGGGAATACCGGAATATTCGGTATGGGAAGTCTTAACCACGGACTTGCGCGTGGCCTGGATCTGGTGGGTAAGCAAGTGCCCTTTCTGCTTCTTATCGATGGTGGGATCATTGCCCTCGTACAGCCCTTCATTGCCGTAAGGAATGTGGCAGGCAGAGCAACCCTGGCCACGGTAGTCGCCACGCTTCTCCCGCCCCTTGACGGTCACATGACAACGCTGGCACTGCTGGCGCTGGTAGGTGAACCCGGCCAGCTTGGGATCTTTTTCAATTTCATCGACGGAGGGCTGCGGAATCTGCTTCATTTCCGACGGGAACTGATCCTTGTGCGCCTCCATCATATCCTTCATGTAGGCCTTGTACTCCGCGGTCCCAACGGAAGGCACGGGACCGTCACCATCCTTCACGTCGTAGTTGGCCCAGGGCACCTTGTGGTTCTGCACTTCCTTGATGCCCCAAGTATGCAGGTTGCCCTGGATCTTGCCTGCTTCGGTGTTCATCAGAGCTTTTTCCAGACGGTCGGGATATCCCTGGTGGCAGGCAGCCTGGCCGCAGGTGTACCTGTTGATATCCATGGCGCCAGGATCAGGATAGAAAGTCTGCGGCCCCTTGGCGGCGGCCAGTTTTTTGGGTGAACCCTTGTGCGCCTTGACCTTGTCCTTGGTTTCCTTGGGATTGCCGCCGTGACAAACGACGCAACCTTCCGAATCGCCATGGGGCTGTCCAAGGCTTTTGATCATGGACATCATGACGCTATTGGTATCGCGTATGTCTTCGATACCCTTGTGACAGGCGAGACATCCAGAGTCTGCGCTTACCAATGGAGCAACCCCCAGGCTGACGCCCAGGATCAGCAACAGGCCAGAAACCCGCCTTGTTATTTTTTCATTATTCATCGTGGTACCTCCCTTTGGCTCAATACAACCCCAAAACCTTCAGCCCGCTCAGGCTGACAGTTTTACCCTAGAACAGTTTCCTTGGGGGTATGTTGACTCCCGTCAACTCAGAGAAAGATTATCCATAAATTTTTTATGGTATTAGCGAAATATGCTGCTATTGCTGTAAGCCGTTATTAATGAAGGAAGAGAAACACCACATTCATTACTTCCGCGGTTGAACGACCGAGAAAGGCGTTTTCCATCAGGTCAGGGGGTTTCAAGCAGCAACAACAGATCGTAGACGGGCCCTTTGCTAAAACGTTTTTCCAGCCTAACCCGGAAATTGTCCGTGACCCACACGCTCTCAACCGGACCGGTAATAGCGTCATTCAAACCTTCGGGCACAGTTTCCTGCAGCTGTTGAAACAGCCGCCTCGCTGCGTCCGCAAACGCACGCAGCACCCCTTGGGGTTGTCGGTAGGAGCGCATGCGCAACTCAAGGATCAGGCGTTGCGCCTTCTCCTGATCTCCCTGCACCCGGTATTGGAAATCGCTGACAGACGCGGGCTCACCCTGGGGCATTTTCTTCCGCACGCTGGAACATTCCCACAGGGCACCGGACTGGTGTTGATAACGGGGTGAACCCATAATGCCCAAAAAACGCGCCTGGTCGCACAGTTCCTGGGGCACCCGTTCGGCCAGGGAAGCTGCCCGTCCCTGGACAGACAGCGCCCATAATATCCCCGCAGCTGTCACCGCCAAAACTGTTCTACTTACAGTTTTCAATCTGGCTCACATCCCTTACCGCCCCCTGGGCGGCATCCGTGGTCATGGCCGCGTAGGCGCGCAGGGCGGCGGAAACCTGGCGGTCCCGGTTTAGAGGCTTCCAGGGATGTTCACTCAGTTCCATGGCGTTGCGCCGCTGGCCCAACTCCTCGTCGCTGACGGCAATACGGATGCTGCGTTCGGGAATATCGATTTCTATGATATCACCCTCCTGCACCAGGCCGATGTTGCCCTTGCCCGCCGCTTCCGGCGAAACATGACCGATGGACAGGCCGGAAGTACCGCCGGAGAAACGTCCGTCGGTGATGAGGGCGCAATCCTTGCCCAGGCCCTTGGACTTGAGATAACTGGTGGGATAGAGCATCTCCTGCATGCCGGGCCCGCCCTTGGGGCCTTCGTAGCGGATGATGACCACATCACCCGCTTTTATCTGATCATTGAGGATAGCTTCCACTGCCGCTTCCTGGCTCTCAAACACCCGCGCCGGGCCACTGAACTTCAGAATGGATTCATCCACCCCGGCGGTCTTGACGATACAGCCGTTTTCCGCCAGGTTGCCATAGAGCACCGCCAAGCCGCCGTCCTGGCTGTAGGCATGGGCCTTGTCGCGGATGCAGCCTTGCTCACGATCCAGGTCCAGGTCCGGGTAACGCTTGTTCTGGCTGAAAGCTTCCTGACTGGGCACACCACCGGGGGCGGCGCGGTAGAAATC
>JALVEW010000144.1 GCA_027030425.1 Sedimenticola sp. | reverse complement strand
CACAGCGGGAAGCCGTGGCGAAAAGTGCCGTCGAGTTGCAACAGGCGGTCATGCGCAAAGCCGATGCATCCCAGGTGACTGCCATTACCGGAAAGATGCGAAAAATGCTCCTCACTGGCTTTGCGCTGCCGGTGCTGCCGGGACGGGTTCCCGACCTGGAACGCGCTCCCAGTCTCTATGCCAGCGAGTGTGCCAGCTGTCATGGCCCAATGGGTGCCGGAGATGGCCCGGCGGCGGCCGGAATGGATCCCCCCCCCGTGGATTTCACGGACCCGGAACGCTATCGTCAACGCACCTTGCAGGGACTGTACAGCACCATCAGCCATGGCGTGGAAGGCACTGCCATGCGGGCTTACGATGATCTTGGTGACAATGACCGCTGGGCGCTGGCTTTCTATATCGGACAAATGGCTACGGATGCCCGGATCCGGGAGAGGGGCAAGGCGCTCCTGGCTGGCAATACAGGGGAGTTGGCCCTTGGCAAGCTGGATCTCACGACACTGACGCCCGCCGAGGTTGGGAAAAAGCTTGGCCCCGATGGGGAAGCCATGGTGGCTTGGCTGAGAGCACATCCGGAAATCCTGTTTTCCCGCCACCACGGCGCCGGCGTGGCCTTTGCCGTGGACACGCTGTCCAAGAGTCTGGAGGCCTATGAGCAAGGGGATGTAAAAGAGGCACATGATCTGGCGGTCACGGCCTATCTGGAAGGTTTCGAGATGGTGGAAAACAGCCTGGATGCCATCGATCATTCCCTGCGGCTGAAAATCGAAGAAGGCATGACCCGCTACCGGGAACTCATCAAGATCCGCGCGCCCCTGAGTGATCTGGAAACTCAGGTAAGGAATCTTCAGTCCTGGTTGTCCGAGGCCAAGGAGAAACTTGGCAGCACCGAGCTTTCTGCTTCCACCGCATTTGCCAGCGCCCTGATGATTCTGTTGCGAGAGGGCCTGGAGGCCATCCTGGTCATTGCGGCCCTGGCGGCTTTTCTAATTAAAACTGATCGACGTGAAGGCCTGCGCTATCTCTATGTGGGAACGGGGAGCGCCATGGCCCTGGGCGCCGCCACCTGGTATGCATCCACCTACCTGGTGCAGATTGGGGGTGCCGGAAGAGAGCTGACGGAGGGCTTTGCCGCGCTGTTCGCCGCTGCCATGCTGTTCTATCTGGGATTCTGGCTGCACAGCAAGACCAGCGCTGCGCAGTGGAAAGCCTTTATACAGGGCAGTATCAAGAAAGCGCTGGGCAAGGGTACCTTGTGGGGACTGAGTGGACTGGCCTTCATTGCCGTCTATCGTGAGATCTTCGAAACCGTGCTTTTCTATCAGGCTCTGTGGCTGCAAACCGGACAGGAAGGGCAGGGCATGATTATCAGCGGCCTGCTGGCGGCTTCCGCCATTCTGGTGTTGCTGGCCTGGTTGATTCTTCGTTACAGCACGCGGCTCCCCCTGCGGCAGTTCTTCTCGGTCACCAGCCTGTTCATGTTCGTGCTGGCGATCGTTTTTGCCGGCAAAGGCGTGGCTGCCCTGCAGGAAGCCGGCAAACTGCCATCCAGCCTCATCAGCTTTCCCCGCATTGATTTGCTGGGCATCTACCCCAGCCTGCAGGGCCTGGGGGTACAGCTGGGCCTTATTCTGCTGGCGATACTTCTTCTCTGGGGCAGCAGTCGCCGCAATCGCGATTCATCCAGGCAAACCACAGGAGTTGAAACATGAATATGAAGACCGTACTGGCAATCTCTGGCGCATTGGTCTTGCTGGCTGGCCTGAGTCAGGCGCAGATGGGCATGATGCAAGGGGGTGGTCCAGGGATGATGCGTGGCGGGATGATGAACATGTCCATGCAGCGCCATCACTATGTCATGCGCAATGGTCTGCCTGGAGAATATGCGGGCAAGCGCAACCCCCTGGGTAACAGTGCTGAAGACCTGGCCCGGGGTAAAACCCTGTACCAGTCCAACTGTGCCGCCTGCCATGGCGCGCAGGGGCAGGGAGACGGCCCCGCGGGAGAGAATCTGAATCCCCGGCCGGCCAATATCGCCCGCTTCGCGAAGATGCCCATGGCATCCGATCCTTACCTCTACTGGACCATCAGTGAGGGCGGCACGCCGGTGAACAGCGCCATGCCGCCTTTCAAGAATGTTCTCAAAGAACAGGAGATCTGGCAGCTCATTGCTTACCTGAGACGGATGTGAGGCGTTGCTCCGGAGGCACTGGCACCATCATTCCGCTCCAGTCCTGCACAAATCCATCAATTATTGAATGAATCGTCGAAGGAGTGCGAAGGATTCATGGCGTGTTCTTTCCCTAAGCCATTGAAATCTGTTGCTGTGTCCGGATGGCATGATTAGTGCTTCGTGTAAAGATATCGATAGATTGTAACGAGGTAGAAAACATGTACGAAGGACATTGGTTTGGAGGAGGTTTTATGTGGTTGTTCTGGATTCTGTTGATCCTGGCATTGTTCTGGGGCCTTATGGCCGCTGTACGTGGTAGCGGAGGCAACGGGGTCTCTGATGGTCCGCGATCTGCTCTGGAAATACTCAAGGAACGCTATGCCCGTGGTGAAATCGACCGGGAAGAGTTCGAAAGCAAGAAAAAGGACCTGATTGGTTGATGCTGGAGTGAAGAATCCATGAAGCAAAACCTGTACTCACGCCGAAATTTCCTGAAGACCGCGACCCTGGGCGCCAGTGGCATTTTGCTTCCACTGGCTGGCCGGCTGACATGGGCGGCCGGGGAAAGCCGTTTTACCAGAGCCCTGGACATTCCGCCCTTGCTGGAAGGGGAAATGGACAAGGATGGTGTCCTGAACTTCGATCTCCTGCTGCGTTACGGCAGCCGGGATTTCCTTGAAGAGCGCCAGACACCTACGATGGGAATCAATGGTGACTACCTTGGGCCGGTCATACGCCTGAGGACCAATGACAGGGTCCGCATGAATGTCCGCAATACCCTGGCCGAAGCGTCCACCCTGCACTGGCATGGTGTCCACCTTCCCGCCAGGATGGATGGCGGGCCCCACCAGGTGATTGCCGCCGGTGACAGCTGGCATCCAGAGTTCCAGGTAAGGCAGCCTGCATCTACTCTTTGGTATCACTCGCATATGCTTCATGAAACCGGCCGCCAGGTCTATTCGGGTCTGGCGGGGCTCATTTACGTGGAAGATGAGCACGCTGACAGTCTTGATCTACCGTCGGAATATGGCGTCGATGACATACCGCTGGTGCTTCAGGACAGGGCCTTCAATGCGGACGGCAGCTTTTTCTATGACAGTAGTCCCGGTCCCGGCATGAGAGGCATGATGGGAGATGTCATGCTGATCAATGGCGTAGCTTTCCCGCAGCTCAGGGTCAGGCACAGGCGCACGCGTTTCCGTATACTCAATGGCTCCAATGCCAGGATTTACAACCTGGAATTCTCCGACCGCCGGCGTTTTCTGCAGATAGCCAGTGATGGCGGGCTGTTGCGCAGGCGTGTGCCCCTGCGCCGGCTTCGTCTGGCGCCGGGAGAGCGTGCCGAAATCGTGGTGGTGTTCGACTGGGACGATGATGTGTACCTGCGGGATGTTTCCGTGCCTGGTAATGGCATGGGAGCTGGTGGCCTTGGCGATATCATGCATTTTGATGGAAGCGGGGTGGCTGGCGCCCTGGTTGGCCCGCCTCCGGTGAAACTGGCCGAAAACATTCCTTCCTGGAAACCCCGGGATGCAGCAAGAAGAAGACGCTTCGTTCTCGGTGGCGGCAGGCGGCCCATGGGTCCCAGGGCCCTGACCATCAACGGAAAGTACATGGATATGAACCGCATCGACGAGACGGTGAGGGTGGGTGACATAGAAGCCTGGGAAGTGATCAACCGTTCTCCCATGGCCCATCCCTTCCATGTCCATGATGTGCAGTTCCGCGTTCACGCGCGAAACGGCGTTACGCCACCGCCCAGCGAGCGCAGTCTCAAGGATACGGTGCTTGTCCAGCCGGGGGAAAGCGTTCTGCTGATGATGCAGTTCAGGGACTATTCTGATCCGGATTCGCCTTATATGTACCACTGTCACATACTGGAGCATGAAGATGCCGGCATGATGGGGCAGTTCGTGGTTACCAGCTAGCCCGTGCAGGAGATGCTGGTTTCTGGTACAAGAAAGGCTTTCTTTCAGTCGTCCTGGGTTAGTACATGGAGACGCATTTCGCCGGCAGCCGCCAGCCGGATGGATACAGGGCGGATCTCCTGACCATCTACCAGGCGGCCCTGGCGCGGGTGGCAGGTGACAGAGCCGTTTTCCGCTGGCTGAAAGCCAATGAACCCGATCCTGCCTCACTGGCGGTAGTGGCCATAGGGAAGGCGGCCCCGGCGATGATGCTCGGTGCCTGCCAAGCCCTGGGAAACCGGGTGGCAGCGGGGCTGGTGATTACCCGGAAGGGCAATGTTGATCCGCGGCTGGCGGGAAACCCGGCAGTCGTCCAGGTGGAATCGTCACATCCCGTGCCTGATGCCAGCAGCCTGGAAGCGGGTGAAAAGCTGTTGCGCTTCATTGCCGGCCAGCCCGGGAATCGTCCGCTGCTCTTTCTGCTCTCCGGCGGGACGTCCAGTCTTGTCGAAGTCCTGCCGGAAGGCCGTTCCCTGGAAGACCTGCAGGCCCTCAACCGCTGGCTGCTGTCCAGTGGGCTGGATATCTGTTCCATGAACCTGGTACGCAGCCGTCTGTCCCGGATCAAGGGCGGGCAGCTCGGGGATTTCCTGGAGGGGAGGGAAGCGCGGGTGCTGCTCATTTCCGACGTTCCCGGGGATGATCCTGCCTTTGTCGGTTCCGGCCTGCTCTATCCGCTGCCAGGTGAAGCCTCGCTGCCGCCACTTCCCGCCAGCTTGAGCCGTATTCTTGTCGAACCCGGTTTTCCGCAAGATACAGGCATTCCCCACCACATCGTTGCCGCAAATTCTGATGCGGTGGCCACTGCCGTTGAGACGGCCCGCCAACTGGGCTATCAGGCGGTCGCCGGCTTTCCCTTCCTGGAAGGAAACGCGGCAGAGCAGGGAAGGGCATTCGGCCGGTACATGCGCCAGGCGCAACCCGGTGTGTATGTCATGGGCGGGGAAACCACCGTGAATCTGCCGCCGTCACCGGGGCGCGGCGGCAGGAATCAGCACCTGGCCCTGGCGGCCGCGGGGGAGATTCGGGGCCGGAAGGACGTGCTGATCCTCGCGGCGGGCACTGACGGTAGTGACGGCAATAGCAATGACGCCGGCGCTCTCGTCGATGGTGGAACCTGGCAGCGGGCTGTCGATGAAGAATTTGATCCTCTCCAGGCACTGACAGCCGCAGACAGTGGCAGTGTCCTGGAGGCCACGGGTGACCTGGTTCACACGGGCCCCACGGGCACCAATGTCATGGATTTGCTCATTGGCTTGCGAGTGCCTGTTTCCAAAGAAAAATCCGAAAAAGTGTGACCCGTCTGGCGTTCTCGGGCTTTGCCGGGCAGTTCACGGCCGACAGCCTGAACTTCTGCTAGTTTCACTCCTCTTACTGCCATCCCTGTTTACGCTGTCAATCGCCGAGAGTGCCATTCATGCTGTATCGAACCCTGTTGGGCCTTGCCGCTGGCCTGTTGTTTTCCGCTTCCATCCTTGCGGCCGACTATCATGTGGGGCCGGGGCAGGCCTTGTCTGCCATCGCTGAGGTTCCCTGGGGCAATCTTCAACCGGGAGATCATGTTTATATTCACTGGCGTTCCGAACCCTACAAGGAAAAATGGATCATCTCCGCCCGGGGAACGGCTTCCCAGCCCGTAGTCGTTTCAGGTGTTCCGGGAGCCTCCGGCGAGCTGCCGGTCATCGATGGCAGGGATGCGGTCACGCCGGCCAATGTCAGTTTCTGGAATGAGTCGCGGGGAGTGATAAAGTTTGGAGGTGACATGAATGCCGATGAGGCGCCCCCCCAGTACGTGGTTCTGGAAAACCTGGACATCCGCTCCGGGCGGCCGGCTTATTCGTTCACCGGTGACAATGGCGCCGTCAGCAGTTATGCCAGCAATGCCGCCTCCGTGTACGTGGAGGTGGGGCAGCATCTCACCATCCGCAACTGTATATTGCGGGACTCGGGCAACGGGCTGTTCATCGGTGCCTTCGATGGTGAAACCAGGGATATCCTGGTGGAGGGGAACCGTATCTATGACAATGGCATCGACGGTTCCATCTACCAGCACAATGCCTATACATCCGCCATTGGCATGGTATACCAGTACAACTACTTTGGTCCCCTGCGCACCGGGGCGGATGGCAACAACCTGAAAGATCGCTCCGCCGGGCTGGTGGTCCGGTACAACTGGATCGAATCCGGCAACCGCCAGCTGGACCTGGTGGATGCGGAGGACTCCGATGTCATCGTCAACGACCCTTCCTACGACAGAACCTACGTCTATGGAAACATTCTCATCGAACCCGATGGTGCCGGCAACAGCCAGATTCTTCACTATGGAGGAGACAGCGGAGATACGGCCATCTACCGCAAGGGCGTGCTGCATTTCTACAACAACACCGTGGTGTCCACGCGCGCAGGAAACACGACGCTGATGCGCCTTTCAACAAATGACGAGCATGCGGACATCCGCAACAACATCTTCTATGCCACGGCAGGCGGAAATGCGCTGGGCCTGCTCGATGAAGACGGCGTTGCTGATATCCGCAACAACTGGTTTTCCTCGGGCTGGGTGGACAGCCATGATTATCTTTCCGGCCAGGTGAACGACTATGGAGGCAATATCGAAGGTGTCTCTCCCGGCTTCAAGGATGCTGCCGCGCAGGATTTCAGCCTGGTGTCCACTTCGCCTGTCATCGACAAGGCGGGGCCTCTGGCTGCCGATGCCGCAGCCTATCCCGTGACTCTGCAGTATGTGAAACATGCCGCGGCGGAGTCTCGTTCCCAATCCAGCGTGCCGGACATGGGAGCCTATGAATACTGTCCTGACCTGGAGTGCCAGCCCCTGTTTGCCGATGAGTTTGAATGACCTGATGCTGTCCCGCTGTTGGCAGGGTCACGTTATCTAAACCACTCCAGCCTTATCAATAACTTAAGGGGGTTGGATGACGTGGTCCTGCCGCTGTTGGTGATGGCGCTGCATGGGAGGCGCCGCGCCTGTTACAATCTTTCCATGAAAGACAGTGTTCAGACCCGTGCCCTGCAGTGTCTGCTGGAAGCTGATCCCGACGGCAAGATGCGTTGCGTGGAGATCCTGGAAAAGGACTGGAAGGCCGGTTCCTTGGCGCTGGACTGGCCGCAGCCCATGGATCAGATGCTCGATGCGGGCCAGCCCGAGCGCCCGGTGCTGGTGTCTCCTCGTGATGTGCCCAGGCGCAGACTTGGCAGCGTGGAGGGGCAGGCAGCCATGCTGCATGCCATCGCCCATATCGAATTCAACGCCATCAACCTGGCGCTGGATGCGGTTTGCCGCTACGGGGATTTGCCGGCGGATTTTCATGGCGACTGGATTCGTGTGGCGTCAGAGGAGGTCTATCACTTCGGGCTGGTGCGCCAGCGGCTCCGGGACCTGGGTTTTGATTACGGCGATTTCCCCGCCCACAACGGCCTGTGGGAGCTGGCACGCAAGACAGCCCATGATCCCCTGGTGCGCATGGCCATGGTGCCCCGGGTCATGGAAGCCCGCGGCCTGGACGTCACGCCGGACATCATGCGCAAGTTCGAGAGCATTGGCGATGAGCGGAGCGTGGATGTGCTGAAGGTCATCCTGCGGGATGAAGTGGGGCATGTGGAGGCGGGGTCGCGCTGGTTCCATTTCCTGTGTGACCAGCGGGGGCTGGACAGTGAATCCACCTATTTCTCCCTCATAGACCAGTATCTCGCGGGGCACATCAGTTGCCCCCTGCACAAGGAAGCGAGAAAGGCTGCCGGTTTTTCTGAAAGCGAGTTGAATCACCTGGAGGCCCTATGCGCTGGATAGTTCTGCTGCTTGCCTGCTTTTCCCTGGCTGCCCGGGCGGGCGAGGCCGACCTGCTCGTGTACAAGGTTCAGGAGCCGGGGGTGGAAAACTATTTCAGCCGTATCCTGGTGACGCCCACACGCCTGCGCATGGACGAGGGCAGCGATACGGGGGGATATACCATCTACGATCGCAAGACAGGCTTGATCTTCAACGTGGATACGGAGGAGGAAACAGTGATCGTGTTCGAGCCGCCATCACTGCAACCCACACCTCCGGAATCCATGAAACTGGACATTCAGACCCAGGTGGAGAAGAAGGCCCCCCAGGTGGAGGGAAAGCAGCCTGTCAGCGTCAGGCTGCTGGCTAACGAAAAGGTTTGCCGGGAACTCCTGGTGATAGACAACGGCATGGCCGATGCCATAGCCGCCCTGCGGGAGCTGTACAAGGCACTGGCCAGAGTTCAGTATCCCACGGCTCACATGCCCGGCAACGATATGAGCGACTGCGAACTCAGCGAGTTCGTGTACGCGCCCCAGCGGGCCTGGGAACATGGGCTTCCCCTGTGGGATGTCATGGGGGAGAAGCGGCGTCTGCTGGTGGATTTCCGCCGCCATCATTCCGTTCCGGCAGAAATGTTCCAGGTCCCGGAAAGCTACGAGCGTGTGGTTCCGCCTCCCTTGGATGGCAACTGAGAGGAGTCGGTGTTGTTCCACATGGGCTCGTTAATTGCTGGTCACGCCCGGATAAGAATAAATCGTATTCGTAGGTCGGACTTCAGTCCGACAATGCTTCCTTGGGGCTATTGTTGTCGGGCTGAAGCCCGACCTACGATCATGGCGTAAGGATAGCCTGCCGCTCCAGTTTGCCTTTGTCGTCCATGGCCATGGCGAAACTTCCTTCCTTCTTCCAGTCCGCCAGCACCACTCGCCGCGCCGGGTGACCATCCAGGGTGAATTCGTGAACGGCTGGCCTGTGGGTGTGCCCGTGAATCATCCAGTGAACCTGGTTCCGGCGCATGGCTTCTTCCACGGCCTGCTGATTCACGTCTGTGATGTTTTCCGCTTTTGCCGCCTGGGCCTCGCCGCTCATGCGGCGCATCTCGGCGGCCTTTTCCATGCGTTCCGGAATGCTCATGGACAGGGCCTGGGCCCTGAACGTCGGGCTGCGTAACAGCTTGCGGGCCTGCTGGTAGTCCGTGTCGTCGGTGCACAGCTGGTCGCCATGGGTGAGCAGAACAGGCCCCGCCGGAGTCTGGAGCACGAATTCTTCCGGCAACAGGGTGATGCCGGTTTCTTTGGCAAAGCTGTCGCCGAGCAGGAAGTCGCGGTTGCCGTGCTGGATGAACACGGGCCTGTGCCTGGTCAGGGCGGCAAGCTCGTCTTTCACCTGGCGGGCGAACGGTGATGGATCGTCGTCGCCAATCCAGGCGTCGAACAGATCACCCAGGATATAGAGGGCATCGGCTTCCCGTGCGGCGCTCTGGAGAAAACGCCGGAACTGCGCATTCAGTTCCGGCGTTTGGGGGGAAAGGTGAAGATCGGAGATGAAAAGACTGCGGCTCATCTTGCGTCAATGTTGTCCAACTTCCGGGGTGGTGGCCCGAATGGCCACCAGCCCCAGAACCAATGCCCGGCCGGGCTCAATCGCTGATTTCAGCCTTCTCGATGATGACCGGCTCCACAGGCACATCGGAATGGCCGGCCTTGTTGCCGGTGGGCACCTTCTCGATTGCGTCCACCACGTCCGTGCCTTCCACCACCTTGCCGAACACGGCATAGCCCCAGCCGTCCTGACCGGGATAGTCCAGGAAGGCATTGTCCTTGGTGTTGATGAAGAACTGGGCGCTGGCGGAATGAGGGTCCATGGTGCGGGCCATGGCAATGCTGTATTTCACATTGCTCAGGCCGTTCTTCGCCTCGTTCTCGATGGGCTCGCGGGTGGCTTTTTGCATCATGTCGGGCATGAAGCCGCCACCCTGGATCATGAAGCCGGGGATGACGCGGTGAAAGATCAGCCCGTCATAGAAGCCGTCCTCCACGTATTGCTTGAAGTTGGCGCAGGTGACGGGCGCCTTTTCCTCGTCCAGTTCGATGACGATATCGCCCTTGTTGGTTTTCAGAGTAATCATTTTTCGGTTTCCACGCGTTTGACGGATTTGATGAAAATGGTTTCCACGGGCACGTCCCGGCGGCCGGCCTTCACACTGGTGGGCGTGGCGGCAATGGCGTCCACCACCTCCATGCCCTTGGTCACCTTGCCGAACACGGCATAGCCGCCGTAGCTGGGATAATCCAGATTGGGATTGTCCTTGTGATTGATGAAGAACTGGCTGGTGGCCG
>JALVEW010000143.1 GCA_027030425.1 Sedimenticola sp. | reverse complement strand
GGTGACGTTTTCCGCTTCCTGGTCCTTTTTCCAGGCGTCCATGACGAAGGCATCGTTGACTGAGATGCAGACAATCTCGTCCACGCCGTTTTCCCTGAAGCTCTTGGCCAGCTCGTTGTAACGGGGTAGGTGGGTGGATGAGCAGGTGGGGGTGAAGGCACCGGGCAGGGAGAACACCACCACGGTGCGGCCTTTGAAGATGTCGTCACTGTTCAGATCGACGAACTCATTGTTCTGGCGGGTCTTGAAAATGACCTGGGGAATTTTCTGGCCTTCGATGTTTTTCATTGGAAATATCCTCGTGATGTTTAGTTAATGTCTAATCAATGTGGATGTATTATTGCCAATGACTATCAATAGGTAAATTTGTAATTATTCATATAGCCAATTGATTTTGACTATTTCCTGTCAGGAAGGGGTCGTGTCAGGGAGGGGTCGGAGTCAAATCAGGGTAATATTTGTTGAAATCAATGGCTTGTGGTGATTTGACTCCGACCCCGGAGGTTCCGCTGGGCCATTACCGTGAATCTGGCGGGGTTGCGCGGCAGGCTTCCGGGCTTCAGCATCCGGGAATGAGCATTCACCTGGAAACCCATGGCCGTTTCGCCAGCCTGGGGGAAACCTTCTACAGCCGGGTTCGGCCGGAACCCCTGCCTGAGCCCCGGCTGGTGAGTCTGAATCCGCGCCTGGCGGCTAAATTCGGCCTGGATGAAACGGATTTCCGGAAACCGGAAGTGCTGGAGGTTTTTGCCGGTAACCGTCTGCCCCGCGGTGCCAGTCCCCTGGCCATGCTCTATGCCGGTCACCAGTTCGGGCATTTCGTGCCCCAGCTGGGTGACGGCCGGGCTCTGATGCTTGGCGAATGGCGGGCTGAGGACGGGAAACTGTGGGAGCTGCAGCTCAAGGGCGCGGGCATGACCCCCTATTCCCGCAGCGGCGATGGCCGGGCGGTGCTGCGCTCCACCATCCGTGAATACCTGTGCTCCGAGGCCATGCATGGTTTGGGCATTCCCACCACCAGGGCCTTGTGCATGGTGGGCAGTGACGAGGAGGTATACCGGGAGCAGATCGAGACAGCCGCGGTGCTGACGCGCATGGCGCCCAGCCACCTGCGCTTTGGCTCTTTCGAGGTGTTCTATTACAGGGATCAGCATGAGCCCCTGGAAAGGCTGGCGCAGTACCTGCTGACCCACCACTATCCGCAGTTGTCGAATGAGGACAACCCGTCCCTGGCCCTGTTTGCGGAGGTGGTGAGGCGCACGGCCGCGCTTGTCGCCCGCTGGCAGCTGGTAGGTTTTGCCCACGGGGTGATGAACACCGACAACATGTCCATGCTTGGGCTGACCCTGGACTACGGGCCCTTTGGTTTCCTCGATGCCTATGATCCCGGCTTCATCTGCAATCATTCGGATCATGAAGGGCGCTATGCCTTCGACCGCCAGCCGGCCATCGGCCGCTGGAATCTCACCTGCCTGGCCCAGGCCATGCTGCCCCTGTTTGCCGAGGAGCCCCAGGCGGCGGTGGAATTGGCCCAGGAGGCGCTGGACGGTTATGAGCCGACCTTCATGGCAGTCTATACCGATGGCATGCGGGCCAAGCTGGGGCTGCAGACCCCGCAGCCGGAAGATCACCGGCTGGTCACGGATCTGCTGAACATCATGGCCGCCAACCGGGCCGATTACACCCGGGTCTTTCGCGCCCTGGCGGGGTTCAGGCGGGAGGACCGAGGCCGTTCCTGTAAAGCCGCGGACGAGTTCGTGGACAGGGAAGCCTTCCATCGGTGGTCGGAGGATTATGCCGGGCGCCTGGCGCGGGAAAACCGCCGGGACGAGGAGCGGGCTGAAGCCATGAACCGGGTCAACCCAAAATATGTTCTGCGCAACTACCTGGCTCAGCAGGCAATCGACAGGGCGGAGAACGGGGACTATTCCGAAATCGACCGGCTCCTGGCGCTGCTGGCCAGCCCTTTCGACGAACAGCCGGAAAATGAACCCTATGCCGCCTTGCCCCCTGACTGGGCCAGCGCCCTTTCTGTTTCCTGTTCTTCCTGATCGGACATAACCACCTGTAGAACATGGGAATCGGGGGAAGGGGTGGCGCGACAGGAATTAGTTTTGTTAAAACAATAAGTTATGGTTTCTCGTTGCTGAAAATCGTGACTTGCATCATGTTTTTCATAGCCCGGCTCCGTGGTTCGTGGAGCAGAAGGGAAACTTTTGCAAACGGGCAGGGTCATATTGACAGACGTTAGGAAAACGTTGGGTCACCCCCCTCCCTTGGTGGCCCGCCGGGCCAACCGGCACCCCAAACCCCGAAGCTTGCCCCCCCTCTGGCTTCGGGGTTTTCTTATGTCCAGGGATGGACGGTATGCCGCGAGAGGCCAGGGATGGCCGGAGCGGCGCATGTCCAGGGATGGACGGTATGCCGCGAGAGGCCAGGGATGGCCGGAGCGGCGCATGTCCAGGGATGGACTGGCAGAAAATAGCTCCTGCATTTTCTGCACTTCCGCCGTCCATGGCGGTCGTATGCCGCGAGAGGCCAGGGAAGGCCGAAACGGTGCATGTTCATGGATGGACTGGCCGGTGTGCTCCGGCATTTTTTGTACTTCCGCCAACCTATGCCTGGCTCCGGGTTTTCCGAACGAATTTACTGCTACAATGCTTTCCTGAGCTGGGGGTGCCCCGTGGGCTGAGATATACCCTTTGAACCTGATCCGGATAATACCGGCGCCGAGGGAAGCTGCGTTTCCGATTGCGCTTGCTTCCCTGATCGACTGGAGAACATCATGAGCGCGATTCCCGAAGATTTCGTCAACCAGACCACACGTCTGTCCGAAGATGTGACTGGGCCTTTTCCCAACTCCCGCAAGATCTATGTTGAAGGCCGTCATCCCGGCGTGCGGGTGCCCATGCGCGAGATTTCCCAGGACGTAACCCATGGCTTCAGCGGCGACGAGGAAAATCCGCCCATCTATGTCTATGACACCTCCGGCCCCTACACGGACCCTGACGCGAAAATCGACCTGCTCAAGGGCCTGCCGCCCCTGCGCGAGGCCTGGATAGAGGCACGGGGGGATACGGAGAAGCTGTCCGGCCCCAGTTCCGAATTCGGCCGCCAGCGCCAGAGCGATCCGGATCTGGCCCACCTGCGCTTCGAGCATATCCGCAGCCCACGGCGGGCCAAAGCCGGCGCCAATGTCACCCAGATGCACTATGCCCGCCAGGGCATCATCACCCCGGAAATGGAGTTCGTGGCCATCCGCGAGAACATGAAGCTGGACGAGCTGCGCCGCGATCCGCGCTATGCCCAGCTGCTCAAACAGCATCCCGGCCAGTCCTTCGGCGCCAATCTGCCCGACGAGATCACCCCCGAGTTCGTGCGTGACGAGGTGGCCGCGGGCCGCGCAATCATTCCCGCCAATATCAATCATCCCGAAGCCGAGCCCATGATTATCGGGCGCAACTTCCGGGTGAAGATCAACACCAACATCGGCAATTCCGCCGTGACCTCCTCTATTGCCGAGGAAGTGGAGAAGATGGTCTGGTCGGCGCGCTGGGGGGGCGACACCCTCATGGACTTGTCAACGGGCAAGAACATCCACGAGACCCGGGAATGGATCTTGCGCAACGCCCCCATGCCCATAGGCACGGTGCCCATCTACCAGGCCCTGGAGAAGGTGGATGGCAAGGCCGAGGAGCTGACCTGGGAGATGTTCCGCGACACCCTCATCGAGCAGGCGGAGCAGGGCGTGGACTATTTCACCATCCATGCCGGCGTGCGCCTGGCCTATGTGCCCCTCACCGCCCGGCGCCTCACGGGCATCGTCTCCCGGGGCGGCTCCATTATGGCCAAGTGGTGCCTGGCCCACCATGAGGAGAGCTTCCTCTACACCCATTTCGGCGAAATCTGCGAGATCATGAAGGCCTATGACGTGGCCTTCTCCCTGGGTGACGGCCTGCGCCCCGGCTGCCTGGCGGACGCCAATGATGCCGCCCAGTTCGGCGAGCTGGAAACCCTGGGCGAGCTGACCAGGTTTGCCTGGGAGCATGACGTGCAGGTGATGATCGAAGGGCCGGGCCATGTGCCCATGCAGATGATCAAGGAGAACATGGACAAGGAGCTGCATGACTGCTTCGAAGCGCCCTTCTACACCCTCGGCCCCCTGGTGACGGACATTGCCCCCGGCTATGACCACATCACCTCGGGCATAGGCGCGGCCCAGATCGGCTGGTACGGCACGGCCATGCTCTGCTATGTGACCCCCAAGGAACACCTGGGGCTGCCCAACAAGGAGGACGTGCGCACGGGCATTATCACCTACAAGCTGGCGGCCCATGCCGCGGATCTGGCCAAGGGCCTGCCCGGCGCCCAGATTCAGGACAACGCCCTGTCCAAGGCGCGTTTCGAGTTCCGCTGGGAGGACCAGTTCAACCTCTCCCTGGACCCGGATCTGGCGCGGGAATACCATGACGAAACCATGCCCAAGCAGGCCCACAAAGTGGCCCATTTCTGCTCCATGTGCGGGCCGCATTTCTGCTCCATGAAGATCACCCAGGATGTGCGCGAGTATGCCGCCAACCTGGGGGTGGAAGCGGAACAGGCCCTGGATCAGGGCATGAAGGAGAAGGCCGAGGAGTTCAAGGCCCAGGGGGCGGAGATCTACAAGGAAGTGTAGTCCGTGGCTACATTCTCCCTCCATCTGCGGTCGGGGTCGGAGTCAAATGGGGAGGATGTCGGGAAGAACCAATGGCATGGAACAGTTCGATCCCGTTCCTTGTTACAGTTGGATGGAATTTGACTCCGACCCCTTCTAACCCCATGGCTGTCTCAGTCCTGCCGCCGGAACAGGATGCCCAGGCTGAGCACCAGCAGGCCGGTAATGAAGATCAGGGTCCAGCCGGGAATGCTGATGCCGAACAGGGACCAGACGATTTCCCCGCAGTCCCCGGTGCCCCGGAACACGTCCTCGATGACCTTCATCAGGGGATCGTTCTCCAGCATGAATTCCAGGGTACCGCCGCAGGCCAGTTCCTCATGGGTGCCGTACTGCAGCCACAGGTGACGGATGGCAATGCCCATGCCGGTCAGGCAGGCGATGCTCAGCAGGGCGCCATAGACGCGGCGCATGCCTCCCCGGGGGCCGTGCAGCAGGCCGACCAGAAAGATTGCGCCTATGACCATGATGGAGATGCGCTGGAAGATGCACAGAGGGCAGGGCTCCAGTCCCAGGTGATGCTGGAAGTAGAAAATGGCTGTGGCAATGGCCGCCGCGCAGGCGGCAAAGCCCAGGAAGAAGGGAGTGCGGCCGTTGAACATCATTTCTGGTCCGCGGGTGCCTGCTGCCTGCGCATCTGTTCCATGCGTTCACGCATGACTTTTTCCAAGGCTTCGATCTCTGCCCGGTCCACGCTGCCGTCGCCGTTCTTGTCCATCTGCGCAAAGCGTTTTTCGTGAGGAGCGATGTATTCCGCCTTGCTTACCTTGCCATCCTTGTTACTGTCCAGCTGCATCATGAAGGCGTCCGCCATGCTGCGGGGCTGGCCGCCCTGGGGGGGCTGGGCCAGGGCCAGGGTAGAAAGCAGGGAGAATCCGATAAGAAGTGATTTTTTCATGTTGTCGATTCCTTGAGGTGAATGTTGATTTTAGCAGGTCGTTGAAAAACACCGTTTTTCGACGACCTGTGTGCGGCACAAGAATATGCCACCCTTCAATGCCCGTAAGCCATTGAAAATGAGGGAAGCGGAAAACGCGGTTTCCCGCTTCCGTGGTTGAGAAAGTCCATGGCGGGCTTTTTCAACATCGTGTTGGTTGAATACTCGCCGGGGCCGGGTTTCAGCCCTATAGTGTCCTGCGCAGCCGGCTGGCGGCCTGGTTTAGCAGGAGACCAACCTGTTGCACCAGTTCTTTTCGTTGCTCGGGGGCAAGGGGCAGGGCTTCCAGACGGGACAGAAGCTTGTTCCGGAGTTCTTCCATCACGAGATCGACCGGTTCGGCCGGGCCTTTTGCCTGGCCTGCCGGGTCCGACCCGTCCAGCATTTCGACCATGGTGGATCTTGGCACCAGCACGGGTTTTTCCCCGCCTTCCGGGCAGGCCAGAATAGGGCTGGTTTTCAGCCACAGCTGGTTCTTCCAGCGAAACCGTCTGCCCGGCGGAAGTTGTCCAAACTTCAGCTCAGCCACCCTGAGCCATTTCGGCGATGTTGCCGGCCATGTGGGAACTCTGTACCTGGTAGCCCAGCTGCTTGCTCAGCTGGGTGGTGGAAAGCACGCCGCGGATGATTTGCTTGCCGGTTTCCGCGTCTTTTTCCACCACCAGGGCGTGCTGCCTGCCCATGCGCTTGAAGGTTTCCAGCAGGTCGCCCACCCGGGCGCGGCTGATGTCTTCATAGTCCAGGGCCTCGAGCTTGAGGCGGGGCGTCATGATGTCGCGCACCATCAGGTCTTCCATCTTGCCGCCGTTCTCCGAAACGGCCTGCATGGGCTTGGGGCCGTTCAGGTCGTTCACTGTGATGAGGCCCATGACTTCATGGTACTGGTTGGTGACGAACAGCATCTGCACGCCGCTGGACACCATGCGCTCCCGGGCCTGTTCCAGGTTGGCGCAGGGGTTGATGCTGATGGCCGTCACCTTGGTGAAGTCGGTCATGACGTCCAGTGCCGGGTCGTCCAGGGTCACTTTCTCACGAAAGGTCTGGGACGGCTTGTGATAGCTGACGTCGGTCTCGATCATGGTGACCGGTATGGATTTGTAGGAAGACATGCGTGGCTCCTTGTTCCAGTGATATCGTCCTGCGGCGCCTGTTCTGATTTTTTGTCCTCCTTGCTGCCTGGAGGGGCCGCAGGTGCTTCGAGTTGGAGTACCTGTGATTTCCTTTTTACTTTAACAGCAGCTGTTCAAAGGTCAACATGGGGCATCTGTTTCCCCTTATACGTCGAAACTTCGCCTATACTTACTTGAGGAACAAGGGGGCGTGGCCTGTTCTTGTGGGGAAAGAGGAGAGATTTGATACCCGACGGGCTTTCCCTGAAGCATTTTTACTGGTTTAATGCCAGGGGAGGCGGGTAATGCCTGATCTGGAAGGGAAAATCGCGGATTTTCTGCAGGACAGGCGGGAGCTTCTGCAGTGTGCCGAGGGGCAAGGGCACTGGCAGGCGGATTCCATGGAATTCGATATTCTGGAAACAGGGGAGCGCGCAGTCGTTATTCTCATCCGATTCATAGAAGTCATGGTGCAGCCCGCCGGGCAAGTGGACAGGTGCGCGCGCATGCTGCTGGAGCTGGACGAATTTGGAGAAATCATATCGGCACGGGTCTGCTGAGCCCGATGCCATGACATCATGATGGACAGGCTGCCTACATCGTCATCCGCTGAAGAGCCTGGTCGCGAGGGCAGCCCCCGTGGTCGCAGCGCCTGGCTGATTCCGGTGGTGCTCGGGGTGTATGCCCTGCTCGTGGTGCTGGTGGTGCTCAATGGCTTCCAGGAGTATCAGGCTTGGCTTTCGGCCGATGCTCAAGCGGCTGCAGAAGCGAAGGATGCGATATTGTACCGATTGGTCCTTGGCCATGGCTTGGTGCTGGCCCTGATGCTGATTGCTCCCGCCCTGCTCATGTATGTTCTGGTGAGCAGGGACCGTGAGCTGCAGGAGATGAGGCTCCGACAGGAGGAGCTGCAGACCCGGCTTCGCTACCAGAGCTTTCACGACCCCCTCACTGCGCTTCCCAACCGTATGCTCCTGGAGGAGCGCCTGAACAGCAAGATTGCCGAGGCCCGCCGCTCCGGCAAGCGTTTCCTGTTCCTGCTGGTCAGCCTCAGTGACTTCAAGCGCATCAACAAGAACCTGGGTTATGAGGTGGGTGACGAGGTGCTGCAGCACGTGGCCCACAACATCGTGGATTGCCTGCGGGATGCGGATACCGTGGCTCGATTCGATGGCGACATCTTTGCCGTGGTGGCAGATATCAACGAGAAAGTGGAGGCGAGCATTATTGCCCGCAAGGTGCAGAACAGTCTCAGCCGCCCCATCGATGTGGCGGATTCCCCCCTCACCGTGAGCGCCGCCATTGGCGTGGCCATCTTCCCCGACCAGGGGGAGGAGATGCCTGTCCTCATCAAGCACGCTGACGATGCCGTGACCAAGGCGCGGGCCGCCGGCAGCAACAATATCGTCTTTTCCGAAGAAGACGCCTCCAGTGGCATGGACCGCCTGGCACTCATCACCGGTATCAAGGACGCCATGATGGAAGGTCATCTGAGCATGGTGTTCCAGCCCAAGCTGGCCCTGACTTCGCCGGATACCCATGCCTTCGAAGCGCTGTTGCGCTGGCATCATCCTGAACACGGGCTGCTGCCCTGTGATGTGTACATCCCCCTGGTGGAGCAGACCCGGCATATCATTGATCTCACCCACTGGACCGTGGGCGCCTGCTTCGACGTGCAGCGCAAGCTGATGGATCAGGGTGTGCGAGCCAGCATTGCCGTGAATCTTTCTGCCCGGGTGCTGGATGAAGACGGTTTTCCTCTGTGGGTGGAGCGCATGATCATGCAGTATGGCCTGGATCCCTCCCTGGTGCGTTTTGAACTGACGGAAAGCGCCATCATGCAGGATTCCGAGCGGGCCCTGCAGGTACTGCTGCAGCTGGCGGCCATCGGTGTGGGCCTGAGTATCGACGACTTCGGCGTAGGTCATTCTTCCCTGGCGTATCTTTCCCGCCTGCCCGTGGACGAGCTCAAGGTGGACAAGAGTTTCGTCCTGAGCATGATCAAGTGGGAGAGCGACCGGGCCATCGTGCGCGCCACTATCAACCTGGCCCACGACCTGGGGCTGAACGTGGTGGCCGAAGGAGTGGAGGAAATGGAGCAGGCCACCATGCTTCGGGAAATGGAGTGCGACATGTTGCAGGGGTATTACATCAGCCATCCTCTTACCCAGGAGCAGCTACAGCAATGGATTTCCTCCCAGGCTGCATGATGGGCGATGAAGCAGGCAAGTCGTTGTTTGCACATTAGAATTTTTTGGGTTCCGGTGACTTTCCCTGTTTCCGTGGGGATGCTGTCATTGACCTAAATAAGCATTTTCTGTTATACATACGGAGTTTGCCGTCCTGTGTAGGGCGGTTTCTTCACACAACAGACAACTTGGAGTTGGGAAATGAAAAAAATCATCGTGATTGCGGCACTGGTTGCCGGTATGGGTTCCATGGGTTCTGCAATGGCCGCCGGTGACGCGGCAGCAGGCAAGGTGAAGGCTGCCGTATGCGCCGCCTGCCACGGTGCCAACGGTATCAGCACGAATGCCCTGTGGCCCAACCTGCGTGGCCAGAAGGCGGATTACATCATCAAGCAGCTGAAGGCGTTCAAGGCCGGTACCCGTAAGGATCCCCTGATGTCTCCCCAGGCTGCCCAGCTTACCGATCAGGATATTGAGAACGTTGCGGCGTATTTTTCCAGCCTGAAGTAATTCTGGAACAGGGGTTGCCTTCGGCAGCCCCTGTTTTCGGTTCCATCATTTAAGAATTTTAGAATGTACTTGGAGTATGAAATGAAAAAAGCACTGTTGATTGCTTCTTTTGTTGCCATGGCGGCTACTGGCGTAGCTCAAGCGGCGGGTGACGCGGCCGCTGGCAAGGCAAAGGCCACGGCCGTATGCGCTGCCTGTCACGGTGCGGATGGCAACAGTGGCGTGAATCCCCTGTGGCCCAAGCTGGCTGGCCAGCATCCCAAGTACATCAAGAAGCAGCTGCATGATTTCAAGGCGGGCAAGCGCAAGGACGGCACCATGGCGCCCATGGCTGCTCCCCTGAGTGACGAGGACATGGAAAATCTGGCAGCCTATTTTTCCAGCCAGACCCGTACCATTGGCGAAGCCGCCAAGGACAAGGTCGCACAGGGTGAAAAGCTCTACCGTGCTGGCGGCAGCAACGGTGCCCCGGCCTGTTCCGGCTGTCATGGTCCTGCTGGCGGTGGTAATGCCTTGGCCAACTTCCCCAGCCTCAGCGGCCAGAGCGCGGCCTATGTGGCCAAGCAGCTCAAGGATTTTCGTTCTGGCGCGCGCAGCAATGACATGAACGGTATGATGGCAGGCGTTGCCGCCAAGCTTACCGATGCCGAGATCGAGGCTGTCGCACAGTACGTACAGGGATTGCACTGATCAGTATTTTCTGATTCAGACCCACGGCCCCGCCAGTGCCGCTGGCGGGGTTTTTTTGTCCAGAATATGGCGCTGAAGGTTAATAAGCTGCTGGTTCTGCCGATGTATCCTGTCAGATGAGAAGTGCCGACCCTACAGGATGGAAAATATG
>JALVEW010000142.1 GCA_027030425.1 Sedimenticola sp. | reverse complement strand
CGCCGCCGGGGAACAGCCTCTGGCAGGCAAGACCTTCGTCCTCACCGGCACCCTCAGCCGCCCGCGCAATGAGGTCAAAGCGCAGCTCCAGGCCCTGGGCGCCAAGGTGACAGGCAGCGTATCGAAAAAGACCGATTACGTGGTGGCCGGCGAGGCCGCTGGCTCCAAGCTCGCCAGGGCCGAAGCACTGGGCATCACCGTTCTCGATGAAAAACAGCTGAACAACTTGCTGGCGGACATACAGTGAACGAAATCGAAGACCTGCAGGTACGCATCAGCTTCCAGGAAGACAGCCTCCAGGAACTGAACATCACCGTCGCCCGCCAGCAAACCGAGCTGGACATCCTGCGCAAGGAACTCCGGCGTCTCCAGGAACGCCTGTTGGAGCTGGAACGCAACCAGCCCGGCGGCGAAGGGCAGGGCACCGAACTCCCCCCGCATTACTAATTTCTCCCCTCTCCTTCCGGGAGAGAGCAACCCAGGGGTCGGAGTCAAATCAGGGCAGCCTGCGGTAAATCCACCACCCGGGTGATTTGACTCCGACCCCTTCTAACAGGGAGAGGGGCCACACGAATCTCCCCCCTCTCCCTCTGGGAGAGGGGCCGGGGGTGAGGGCTTGACAGGGTGTGAACCGGAACTTTGCCTCCAATACAGCAGTCCCATCCGTTACCAGCCCTTTCACCAGGAAAACTCCAACAATGAAACCATCTTTCACAAAACTCCTGCGCGACTACCGCCTCCTGCTGGTCTTCGCCGTCCTGCTGATATCCTTCCGCACCACCATTGCCGACTGGTCCCCCATTCCCAGCGGTTCCATGGAGCCTACCCTGTTCCCGGGCGACGTGGTGTGGATAGACAAGACGGCCTTCGGCCCTTCCATTCCCATCATCAACAAGAAACTGCTCAGCTGGGGACACCCCGAGCGGGGCGACATTATCACTTTCGTGCCGCCCCATACGGATCAGCTCTACGTTAAGCGGGTCATCGGCCTGCCGGGCGACAGCATTCGCATCGATGGCATGGATGTCTATGTGAACGGCAGCAGGCTGCTTCAGCAGCCAACCTCAGCCGGGGATGACTATCTTCTGGGAACCGAAAACATCGATGGCCGAAATCACGGCATACAGCTGACCCGGGGATTGCCTGTGCCCTGGATCGGCAGAACCATCCAGGTTCCCGAAGGAAAATACTTCGTCATGGGTGATCACCGCAACAACAGCGCCGATTCCCGTTTCTGGGGCTTTGTGGACGAGGACAAAATCATGGGTCGGGTGACCGCCGTCGCCCTCTCCATATCGCCCCGGCGGGGCTGGAAGCGCTTCGCCCGACCGGTTCACCGAGCTGCCTCCATCTTTGTCCACCACAAGGCCGCCCCCGCCACGGACGCGGGCATGGCAGCGAAGTTGATAACCGGAATCATCATCAGCAGGTTGGCGCCGGCGCCGAAGGCCCAGGTCTGGAAGGGGCGCTGGCGCAGCCTGCGGCGCTGGTCGGCGGGGCGGATGTGGTGGTTGCCCATGGGATAATCCACGTATTCGATGCTCAGGAACCAAAAGCCCAGCAGCAGCCAGAGGACTGAACCGATGGCGTTGAGCCCGGGGATTATCATGAGGATGAGCACCGGGATGGCGCGCAGGAGAAAATACCAGATCTTGCCCAGTTCGCCGCTGATGGCGGGGATGATTTCGGCCATGATGCTGCCGCTGTGATCTTCCGGCAGCTTGCCTGTGATGAGTTTTTCCACCTGGGCCGCAAGTATGCCGTTGAAGGGGGAGGCAATGAGGTTGGCCACCAGGGTGAAGCTGTAGAAGGTGATGACCAGATAGGCAAGGGCGAACAGGGGCCAGAGCAGCCATTCCAGATAACTCATCCAACTATCCGCGGGCAGGGCCCAGTCGATGAACTCCTGGAAATAGATACTGCCTATCCAGGCCGTGAGGCTGAAGATCAGGACATTGATGAGCAGGGGGATGAACACATAACGCCGCAGGCCGGGGCGCAGCAGCAGGCCCAGCCCGCGAAAAGGCATGAGAAAGGCGGTGACGAGGGAGGTCATTTGGCGATGCTGCGTTTGAACCAGCCGCGGATCATGCGCTTTTCCATTTCCAGAGACTCGCTGCTGCCTGTGCGCATGGAGGCGCTGAGGCTGCGGCTTTGCAGTTTTTCCTCCCCTTCCTTCAGCACCTTGCCGCTGCCGTCCAGCAGGCGGTAGTGGAACTTCATCCGGGCGGGATAGCTGTCCTTCACCACGCGTACGTCCTGGTGCTGGGTGCGGGCGCCGCTTATCTTCACGTCGCCGGCCAGGTCCAGGTCGGTGATGTTCATTTCCAGGGTCTGCCCATCGGGCAGGGATTCGGCCAGTTGAGTGATGGTGGCTTCAAGTTCCTTCAGCGTGCGGGCGACAAATTCTTCCTGAGAGCCGTCGCTGGCGACAACATCCTTGTAGCCTTCGGGGTTGACCCAGTTGACCACGGCGCTGCCTTCAGCCAGGGCGATGACGGGTAGGAATAACAGGCAGAAGCCCAGTGTGACGATGGTTTTCATGTTTGGTCTCGTTGGTTGGTGGATTCTGTCCAAGCCTTGGTGCTTGTCCTATATTTGGGTAATGATTGACTGAAAAGGTTCCCTGGGTATGTGCTGTCGGCACAATAATGAAGTCTCAATGATACACTTGCTTGAGGGTGGCAAAAAACCGGGTTTGCTTTGAAATCAGGGGCTGTTGGGGGTGCGGGGAAAAATGTTTGTCAATATTGGATCAGGCCGGGAGAGGGACCACCCTTCCATCGGCTGGGGGCGTCGGTGACAGGCGATCCAAACGAGGTGAAATCCATCCTCTGTGTACATCAGGGGTTCGAATTATATGGCTCTGACAGAAGTTTTCTGCAATCAGTGAAGTTGCTCAAACGCTGTTATCCAGAGGCAAGAATCACGGCCATACTGCCCGAGCATGGGCCTTTGACGGAACACCTTCAGGCGCTGGTGGACGAGCTGGTTGTCCGGGAAATGGCCATCCTGCGTCGTGGTGAACTGCTTGGGCGTTTACCTGCTTTTGTGAAAGGTCTGCCGGGCCGTGTCAGGCTGGCGCGGGTTGATTGCAGCAAGCACGATCTCATATACATCAACACGGTAGTGGTGTTGGATTTCATCCTGGCGTCCTGGCTGCCCGGGGGGCGCGCTTTCATCCACGTGCGCGAGGCGCCGGGCATTTTGGCGCGGACCGTTTTTTCCTTGCTGCTTGCTCCCAGCCGGGCAGGCCTGATATTCAATTCCCGTTTTACCAAGAGAATCTTTTCACTGGTCAGGTGGAAATCCTCCTGCGTGATCCACAACGCGGCGGAGGATTTCCATTCCATAAAGCCTGTGGATGCAGGCGGGGATGGCTTGAAAGTGCTGCTTCTGGGCAGGTTCAACGCGATGAAGGGACAGAAATTGCTGCTGGAAGCTGTGGCGGGAATGTCCGAGGGGGAAAGGCGGAGTCTGAAAATCAGGATGGTCGGCAATGCCTTCCGTGGCCAGGAATGCCATGAAGGCCGGATCAGGGAGCAGGTCGTTCAGGATGGCCTGGAAGAGATAGTTGAGATGATGGATTTCTGCGCCTGCCCGGCAGAGCTGTTCGAATGGGCGGATGTGGTCGTGGTTCCATCCACCCGTCCGGAGTCATTCGGGCGCACTGCCATAGAGGCCATGAGCGCAGGGCGTTGCGTCATAGCCGCCGATCATGGCGGGGTGCTGGAGATCATCACGCCCGCCGTGGACGGCCTGTTGTTCAAGGCCAACGATGCGGTGGATCTGCGCGACCAGATCAGGCGGCTGCTGAACGACAGGGGAATGGTGTCGCGCATGGGCCGCCAGGGCCGGGCCAAGTTCCGCAGCCGCTTCACGGAGCAGTGCTACGAGGAAAAACTTGCCAGCCTCCTGACCACGGGCAATTGTTCTTGTGAAGATTCCGGAATCATAGGAATCTCTGATTAACTTTTATGAGGGGTAGACAGTCCACGTCCCGGATCGTGGGAAAGTTCCCTCTCCCCCTCGGGGGAGAGGGTTAGGGTGAGGGGGCAGAAGTTTCGCATCCTTTTCGCCCACTCCCCAATCCTTTGCCTTGCGCGGGGACGGGAATTGCTTGGACGTGGCGTGTTTCTACTTGTTGAGTATCAACAGAATGATCACGGCCCCGAGTGCCAGCCGGTAGATGGCAAAGGGCGCCATGCCAATGCGTTCGATGAAGCGCAGGAAGAAATGGATGGTGGTATAGGCGGCCACGAAGGACAGGAGTACGCCCAGTCCCAGGTCGCCCCAGTTGACGGCTTCCTTTGCGGTTACCAGGTCCTTGCCCACCCAGATGACCGAGGCCAGGATGGTGGGTATGGACAGCAGGAATGAGAAGCGCGAGGCGGCTTCACGCGTGTAGCCTAGCATCAGGGCGGCGGCCATGGTGATGCCGGAGCGGGAGGTGCCGGGCACCAGGGCCAGGGCCTGGGCAGCGCCGATGAACAGGGCGTGGCGGAAGTTCATGTGGCCCATGTCCAGCCGACGGCGTGAGCTGCGGTCGGCCCACCACAGGAGCAGGCCGATGCCAATGGTGGTGGCGGCAATCACTTCCGGGGCACGCAGCTGGTGTTCCACCAGGTCCTTGATGAGCACGCCCACCACCATCACCGGCAGGGTAGCGAGAATGATGGCCCAGCCCAGGCGGCTGTTGGCCGTGCTTTGGCCGCCGGGCGCCAGGGAGGCGAACCAGTCGTGGAGCATGGCGAAGACTTCCCGGCGGAAGTAGATGAGCACCGCCAGCAGGGTGCCCAGATGCACGGCCAGGTCGAAAGCCAGGCCCTGGTCGGCATAGCCGAACACATAAGGCGCCAGTATCAGGTGCGCGGAGCTGGAGATGGGCAGGAATTCGGTGAATCCCTGAACCAGGGCCAGGAGGATGATCTGTATCAGGTCCATGTCAGGTGACGGGCTTGCCGGGGATGGGGCGCCATCATACCCGCATCAGGCGGGTTTTAGAAATTTCAGTCCCGGCAGGCGGGTTTCCGTGGTGGCGATGGCGGCGATGAAACCATCCCGGGGAATGAAGTGCCGGCATGACGCCCGGGTTTCGGGAACTGGTGCCTGGAAGATGCCCCGGCCCAGGGCTTTCTGCCGGGCTTCCATGGCGGTCCAGTGACTGAAAAACAGGCGCTGGCTGGCCGGGTCGCTCATGTCCTGGAACAGGGCGGCGGTTTCCTCGCCCCACATGCGGCCGGCGATGCGATCCGGGTAGCGCACCGGCCGCAGCTGCTCCAGATCCACGCCCAGGGGCTGCCGGCCCACGGCCAGCAGGCCCAGTCCGTGGCTGTGGCTGAGGTTGAATTCCAGCCCGTGATCCGGCAGATAGGGCTTGCCACCCTCGGCGGCGGCCATGTTCAGACGGGGCGCCTCCTCCCCCAGGTAAGCGGCCAGGATGCGCCGGGTGAGGGCGCGGGTATTCAGGTAGCGCCGGGCGGCCCGCCCGTGGCGGAAGCGGCTGTGACGCTCCTGCTCCGCCGTGCTCAACAAGTCCGGGGACTGGGGCGGGCCATCCAGGTCCAGCCGCCAGACATGCACTTCATCCTCCGCCAGGGGCGGGGAGGTTTCAATGGGCTGTTCTTTCCAGGCGGGTTGATGCAAGAGGCTGATCTGATGAAGTCCAATGGCAACAAGTGTATCATCTGCGCTCATGCCAAAGACCATCAAGCCCCGTAGCCCCAAGGCAGCCGAGGAACAGCTGCCGGCCGACCTGCATCCGGTGCTCAGGCGCGTCTATGCCTGCCGTGGCGTGGCCGATGTCAGGGAGCTGAACCTGGGGTTGGATGCCCTGCTGCCCGTGGAACTCATGACCGGGGCGGACCAGGCCGCCGCTATCATCGCCCGAGTGATGGAAGAAGGGGGGCGCATCCTGATCATTGGTGATTTCGATTGTGACGGGGCCACCAGCACGGCTCTATCGGTGCTGGCCCTGCGCGCCATGGGCGCGACGCAGGTGGACTACCTGGTGCCCAACCGCTTCGAGTACGGCTATGGCCTCACCCCGGAGATCGTCGCCCTGGCGGGGCAGCAGAAGCCCCGGCTCATCATTACCGTGGACAACGGCATTTCCAGCGTGGAGGGCGTGGCGGCGGCCAACGATCTGGGCATGGAAGTCATCGTCACGGATCATCACCTGCCCGGCGAACGCCTGCCGGAAGCCGCGGCCCTGGTCAATCCCAACCTGCCGGACAGTGAGTTTCCCGCCAAGGCCACGGCCGGAGTGGGGGTGATCTTCTATGTGCTCCTGGCCCTGCGCGCCCTGTTGCGGGAGCAGGGCTGGTTTGCCCGCCGTCCGGAGCCAAACATGGCGGAGTATCTGGACCTGCTGGCCCTGGGTACTGTGGCGGACGTGGTGCCTCTGGAACACAACAACCGTATCCTGGTGCGCCAGGGGCTGGCGCGCATTCGCGCCGGGCGCTGCCGGCCGGGGATATCCGCCCTGCTGGAAGTGGCCGGGCGCGGCCAGCATCGGGCGCAGGCATCGGACCTGGGCTTTGCCGTGGGTCCGCGCCTGAACGCCGCGGGACGGCTGGATGATATGTCCATCGGTATCGAGTGCCTGCTAGCGGACGATCCCCTGCGGGCCCGGCAGCTCGCCCAGGAGCTGGACAGGCTGAACCGGGAGCGGCGGGCCATAGAAGACGACATGCGCCAGCAGGCGGAGGAAATGATGGACAGCCTGCTGCTGCAAGAATCGGATCTTCCCCCGGGTCTCTGTCTGCATGATGACAGCTGGCACCAGGGCGTCATCGGCATCCTGGCGTCGCGCATCAAGGAGCGCTACCACCGCCCGGTGATCGCCTTCGCGCCGGGGGATGACGGCGAGATCAAGGGCTCGGCGCGCTCCATTCCCGGCGTACACATCCGCGACATTCTGGATGAGGTGAACGTGAGATATCCCGGACTGGTGCCCAGGTTCGGCGGTCATGCCATGGCGGCGGGCCTGACCCTGGAGGCCCATCGCCTGGATGAATTCCGCGAGGCCTTTGTTGCCGTGCTTCGGCATCACCTGGGAGAGCAGGATCTGCGGCCGGTGCTCGAGTCCGACGGGGAGATCGCCCCCGAGGACATGGACCTGGCGCTGGCCAGCGAACTGGCCGAGGGCGGCCCCTGGGGCCAGGGCTTTCCCGAGCCCCTGTTTCACGGCGAGTTCCAGGTGGTGCAGCAGCGCCTGCTCAAGGACAAACACTGGAAGCTGGTGGTGCAGCCCGCTGGCGGTTCCCGGGTCATCGACGCCATTGGTTTCAACCTGGCGGCGGAATGTCCCGCGCCCCTGCCGGAGCGGGTGCTCATGGCCTACCAGCTGGATATCAACGAGTTTCGCGGCAATGTGAACCTGCAGCTGCGCATTGCCCATCTGGAGGCCGCATGAAGGAAAGGGAACTGGACGAGGATGGCCTGGTCATCCGCCCCAACAAGACCCGGCAGAAACGGGAGCTGGCGGAACTCCAGTCCCTGGTGATGGAGATTATCAAGCTGGGAGAAAGCGACCGGGACAAGCTGAATCTCGATGACAAGTTTCTCGAAGGCGTGGCGCTGGCGGCGAAGATGAAGCCTTCCAGCGGGCGCAACCGGCAGATCAAATACCTCGTCAAGCTGTTGCAGAAGCAGGACCTTGCGCGGGTGCGCCAATGGTTCGACAACCGTGACAGCAAGCACGCGGAAGAGAACCGCCGTTTTCATGTCCTGGAGCAGTGGCGAGACCGGCTGGTGGAAGAAGGGGATGCCGCCCTGGGCGAGTTTCTGCAGCAGTATCCCCACACGGACCGGCAGCAGATTCGTTCCCTGATCCGCTCGGCAAGCCGCGAAAAGACCACGGGCAAACCGGCGGGTGCGGGACGCAAACTGTTCCGCCTGCTGAGGGAAATATCGGCGGAGATCTGAAAATCTGCTAACTTGTGATTAACTGAACAATATTCCAGGTCTTCATGCAACCAACTACCAGACCCGTCTTTCTAAACCTGCTGCAGATCCGCCTCCCCGTGGTGGCGGTCATGTCCATCGCCCACCGGGTGGCGGGGGTGGTGCTGTTCCTGGCCATTCCCCTGTGTATCGGCCTGGTATCCCTGGCCCTGTCCGGGGAAGGCGGCTTCGGGCGCGTGATTGCCATGCTGCATTCTCCGGCAGGGACGCTGGCGCTGTTTCTGCTGTTGTGGGCCCTGTCCCATCATTTTCTGGCGGGCATACGCTACCTGTTGCTGGATGCGCACCTGGGGGTGCGCGCCCCGTACTTCAGGTACAGTGCCCGGGCGGTGCTTGGCGCCGCTCCCCTGGTGGCATTGTTCCTGCTGTGGGGGTTGACGTGAGCCGCCAGCTATCCGGTTTTCGTGCCTGGATGTGGCAGCGGGCCAGCGCTGTCTATCTGGCCCTGTACATTGCCTGGATATTGCTGCGCCTGATGGTTGCGCCGCCCGGGAATCAGGAGGCCCTTCAGGAATGGATGAGCAGCCTGGGCATGTGGCTGGCAACGGCGGTATTCATGCTCATGCTGTTGCTCCACGCCTGGGTGGGGGTGCGGGATGTGGTGCTGGACTATGTGAAGCCGACGGTGCTGCGCCTTCTGGTGCTGGCCGCGGTGCTTGCTTTTCTCCTGGCTTGTGGCCTCTGGGCCCTGGTCGTCCTGGTGGCTCTGCTATGACCCTGATAAGAAGAAATTTCGATGTCCTCATCATCGGCGCCGGCGGCGCCGGCCTGAACGCGGCGGTGCAGCTGGCGGGGGAGGATCTCCGCGTGGCCGTGGTGTCCAAGGTCTTTCCCACCCGCTCCCACACGGTGGCGGCCCAGGGGGGGGTGAACGCCGCCCTGGGAAACGTGAACGAGGACAAGTGGCACTGGCACATGTTCGACACGGTGAAGGGTTCGGACTACCTGGGCGACCAGGACGCCATCGAGTTCATGTGCCGGGAGGCCATCCCTACCGTGTATGAGCTGGAACACAATGGCGTGCCTTTTTCCCGCCTGGACAACGGCAGGATCTACCAGCGCCCCTTCGGCGGCCAGAGCCGTCATTTCGGCAAGGAGCAGGCGGCCCGAACCTGCGCCGCCGCCGACCGCACCGGTCATGCCATTCTGCATACCCTGTACCAGCAGAACCTCAAGGCACGCAGCCATTTCTTTACCGAATACTTTGCCATCGATCTGTTGCAGGACGCCGAAGGCGGGGTCACCGGCGCCCTGGTGATGGACATCGCCAGCGGGGAGCCCATGGTGCTCAATGCCCGGGCCACCCTGCTCGCCACCGGAGGCTGCGGCCAGGTGTTCCGAACCACCAGCAACGCTCATATCAATACCGGCGACGGCATGGCCATGGCTCTGCGTGCCGGCGTGCCCCTGCAGGACATGGAGTTCTTCCAGTTTCACCCCACCGGCGTGGCCGGGCGGGGCATGCTCATTACCGAGGCTTCCCGGGGGGAAGGCGGCTATCTCATCAACAAGGATGGCGAACGCTTCATGGAGCGCTACGCGCCCACGGCGAAGGACCTGGCCAGCCGTGACGTGGTGGCGCGGGCCATCGTCACCGAGGTGCGTGAAGGCCGGGGCTGCGGCCCCAGGGGAGATCACGTGCTGCTCAAGGTGGATCACCTGGGTGAGGAAACCGTGGCCAAGCGCCTGCCGGGCATACGCGAGACCAGCAGGATCTTCCTGGGCATAGATCCCGCCTTCGAGCCCATTCCCGTGTATCCCACGGCGCACTATGTCATGGGCGGCATTCCCACGGATCGCTTCGGCCGGGTGGTGGCGCCGGCGCGTCACGGGCCGGAGGAAGTGGTGCCGGGGCTTTATGCCGCCGGT
>JALVEW010000141.1 GCA_027030425.1 Sedimenticola sp. | reverse complement strand
CCGACGGCAGCCTGGATGTGGCCATCAATGCCCTCCATGCCGTGTCCACCCCCCACAGTTTCCTGGGTATCAACCCTGAAGGGCGCACCGCCATCATCCGTACCCGGGGCAATGCCTGCGGCCATGTGATTCTGCGCGGGGGCGGGGGAAAACCCAACTACGCCGCGGAACACGTGGCCCGCTGCGAGCAGGCCCTGGAAAAGGCCGGCCTGCCGCGCAACATCATGGTGGATTGCAGCCACGACAACTCGGGCAAGAATCCGGACAATCAGCCCGCCGTGGCCAGGGATGTGCTGGCCCAGATCCGGGCGGGCAATGATTCCATCATGGGTATCATGCTGGAAAGCCACCTTATAGGCGGCAGCCAAGCCATTCCCGAGGACAAGAGCCGGCTGTGTTATGGGCAGTCCGTGACCGATGCCTGCATGGACTGGGACACCACAGCCTCCCTGCTCCGGGAGCTTGCCGCCGGGCTGGCCTGATGCAGGAGTATTGGGGGGAGCAGCTGGAGCAGGGACTGGCGGAGATGGGCATTGCCGCCACCCCGGATCAGCAGGGGCTGCTGCTGGATTACCTGGCGCTGCTGCAGAAATGGAACAGGGCCTTCAATCTCACCGCCGTGCGCGATCCCCGGAAAATGGTGTCCCGGCAGCTGCTGGACAGCCTGTCCATTCTGCATCTGCTCGAGGGTGAGCGCATCCTGGACGTGGGCAGCGGCGCGGGGCTGCCGGGCATTCCCCTGTCCATTCTGGAGCCCCTGCGTTCCTTCACCCTTCTGGACACCAACAGCAAGAAGACCCGCTTTCTCCGCCAGGCAAAGCTCGAGCTGAAGCTGGACAACGTGGAAATCGAACAGGCCAGGGTGGAAGGCTTTCATCCGCCCCGCTTGTTCGATGTCATCACCTCCCGCGCCTTTGCCTCCCTGCCGGACATGCTGGCCCTGACCCGGCATCTGCTGGTCCCCGGCGGATGCTGGCTGGCCATGAAGGGGATGATTCCCCGGGCTGAGCTTGAATCCTTGGGAGAAGGATATCGCGTGGAAATACAACCACTTGTGGTGCCCGGCGAAAGCGGGCAACGCCATGGAATCCTGATCCGTCCCGCCATGTGAGAATTTTCCTACAAGGAATCGGGACATTCGGCCATATCCACCCCTGGCTCTCCGGACTATATTTTGTATTACCGGTACAGTCCGGGAAGGTTTACATCCTGAGGCAGGGGTATGGATATGGAACAGAATCGTGAAAGCAGATTGGCTGCGGAGGAGGGTGCCTCAAATGCGCCCTTCCTGAGGGAACGGCGCATGTTTCGCCTGTTGCTGCAAAGCAATGCCAACTATTTCGGAACCCGGCCGGACAGCCTGCTGCCCGCAAGAACGCCCATCTGCTGCAACCGTTACTATGAAGACATCGCCTGCGTCACTTGGGACCGGAAGACTCATTCTCTGGTGGCCATCATCGCCCTGCATCGCTCGGCAGGTTATGCCGGTGGAACCCGCATGAGCCGGACGCCGGAACATCTGCGTTTCTACCTTTCCCTGGATGGTGGAAAGACCTGGCTGGATCAGGGACATGCTTCCGTGGATGTGGAAAACGCACCGACCGATGATGATCGCCATTACGCGGTCAGCCTGGAGCCCCGGCTCAGTGCCGAGGAGCTGGGTGATGGTGAGGTCAGGGTGCGGGCGATACTGGCATGGGATGACCTTCCCCCGGCGCAGACCCCGGAATGGAAGCCGGTGTTCGGCGACGTGCACGAAACACTGCTGTCGGTAGAGGGCGGGGTGGCTGCGGCGGGGGAGCCCCCGCTGCTGGCCGCCGGACTGGGCGGCGCGCCGGGCAGCCGCATGCTGGCGGTGGCGCGGCTGACGGTGGATGATCTGCGTTCCCGGCGCTTCCACTGTCTGAGCTTCTGGGCGGCGAAAGAGGAAAACAGCCGTTTCGACTACTGCCTGGGCAGTCTTGACCTGCCCCAAGGGGTCGCGGAGCATGTCGTTACCCTCCCTCTGGATTTGCTGGACTGCCGGCGTGTCTGTGCTGAAAGCAGCTCCCTGTTGCGGGTGAAGCTGGTGCTTTCGGCCGAGCCCGTGGTGGAGGGAAACCTGGCGGATGACGGGGACGGGGCAATCCGGGTGGGGGAAGCCTGTCTGACCATTCCTCCCGAGGTCAAGGCAGGCGCTGGTGAGATTGCCCTGGTCGGCGGCTGCTCCGCGCGGGATATTCACGTCGCTGAACTGCAGCTGGACAACCTGGAAGGCAATGAGATTCTTGTCCAGGGCGTTCCGAGAGAGGGATGCGACTATGTGGTGGAAGTCAGTGACGATGGCCTGGAGTGGCGTCCCCTGCTGAAGAGCTTTGCGGTCATGGACCGCCGGGGGCAGCGCTTCATGCACAGGTCCGATGAGGGCAGCGGTCATTTTCGTTATCTTCCCCATGAGAGGAATGTCCTGGGCATTCTTGCCCGCTGGGATGATCCCCGGCCAGGAAAATGGCATGTGCGCCTGCGCGTGTACATGCAGGGAATACTGTTGCCGGACAGTGACCGGGTGATGGTGCGCATCGGCGAGGGCGCCTGCGAAGAGGCCGCGGAGCGGGAGGGGGACGCTGTCACCCCGGGGCTTTCCGGCCTGCCCCGGGGCCTGGTACAGGGTTGTGTTTTTCCGGGAGCCGGTCTGGTTCATTTCTGAACGTTGGTGGTCGCGCCGGCGTACAAATCTCCGCCACCGGTGAAACATCCGGCCCAGGCTGGTAAACTCGGGCCTTGTCTCTATATCAGCTTCGAAGATCAGTCCATGGTGCGCATCATCAGTATCGCCAACCA
>JALVEW010000140.1 GCA_027030425.1 Sedimenticola sp. | reverse complement strand
CCAATGAGAGAAGATTCGGGATGCTCCGTGGCCACGGTCAGTTCCAGCCCCTCTGTTTCATGCACGGCCTGCACCAGTGCCTTGCCCATGCGCCCGGCGGCGCCTACTACGGCTACTCTAATCATGTATCACCTCAGAAACCCATTTCCCAAAAGAAGTTTACTCCAGACTCCAAGGGTCGGAGTCAAATTCCACCAGAGCCACTCAAGAAACAGACACTGGGGATGCTTCAATGGCGAAATCCATCCGGCATCCTGTCCATTTGACTCCGACCCCGACTGCCAGAAGCTCTTGACCAAGGGTCGGAGTCAAATCCCACCACTGTCGCCACAAAGGAACAATAGCTGGTGATGCTTCCATCGCGAATTCCATCCGGCATCCTGTCCATTTGACTCCGACCCCGACTTCAAAATCCCATTTCCTTGAAGAAGTTCTTGACCCCGTCCAGCCAGGAGCTGGCGTTGGGACTGTGCTTGCTGCCGCCGCCGGCCAGGGATTCGTCCAGCTTGCGCAGCAGTTCTTTCTGCTCGTCGTTGAGCTTGACGGGCGTTTCCACCACCACCCGGCACAGGAGATCACCCACGGCGCCGCCGCGCACGGGCTTGATGCCCTTGCCGCGAATGCGGAACAGCTTGCCTGTCTGCGTTCCCTCGGGAATCTTGAGCTTGACCTTGCCTTCCAGGGTGGGCACGTCCAGTTCTCCGCCCAGGGCCGCCGTGGTGAAGGGAATGGGCATCTCGCAGTACAGATTGGCGTCATCCCTTTCGAAGATGGGATGGCGTTTCACATGGATTTGTACGTACAGATCGCCGGGGGGGCCGCCATTCTCCCCGGCCTCGCCCTCGCCCGCCAGGCGAATGCGGTCCCCGGTATCCACGCCCGGAGGCACTTTCACGGAGAGGGTCTTGTGCTTCTGGACACGGCCGTGTCCCCGGCATTCGGGACAGGGGCTGTCAATCTGCAACCCCCGGCCATGACAGGTGGGACAGGTCTGCTGGGCAATGAAGAAACCCTGTTGGGTGCGCACTTGGCCGCTGCCGCCGCAGGTGGAACAGGTACGCGGGTTGGTGCCCGGCTTGGCGCCGCTGCCGCCACAGGTCTCACAGGTCACCTGGGTGGGTATGCGGATCTTGACCGTGGTGCCCTTGACCGCGTCCTCCAGGGACAGCTCCAGGTTGTAGCCCATGTCCGCGCCCCGGGTGTGCCTGTGGGTGCCGCGACCGCCGCCACCGCCGAAGATATCGCCGAAAACATCACCGAAAATGTCGCTGAAGCTGGCACCGCCACCAAAACCGCCGGGACCACCGCCCATGCCGGCGCCGCCTTCCACGCCCGCATGACCGAACTGATCGTAGGCCGCTCTTTTCTGGTCGTCCGACAGGATTTCATAGGCCTGCTTGACCTCCTTGAACCTGATCTCGGCTTCCTCCCGGTCATCGCCGGTATTGCGGTCGGGATGGTATTTCATGGCCAGCTTGCGGTAGGCCTTCTTGATCTCCACCGCCGTGGCCGTGCGGCTGACGCCCAGTACTTCGTAGTAATCACGCTTGGACATGATTTTTCCTGTTATCCAGAGTCTTCCCCCGGAGGGGGCCAGAACGCAAAAATCCGGGAGCAGCTGTGCTGCTCCCGGCTTCTGTCAAAGAACCATATTCAGTTCTTACTTGTTGTCATCCACTTCCTCGAACTCGGCATCGACCACATCTTCGTCGCCCGCCGCACCCGAAGCTGCGCCACCGGCGGCACCCGCCGCTCCAGCGCCTGCGGCACCAGCATTGCCACCTTCCTGCTGGTACATCTTCTCGGCCAGCTTGCCGGACGCCTCGGCCAGGGCTTTGGTCTTGGCCTCGATGGCGGTCTTGCTGTCGCCCTTCATGGCTTCCTCGAGTTCCTTCATCAGGCTTTCCAGGTTGGCCCTCTCGGCGCCATCCACCTTATCACCCATTTCCTCCAGGGACTTGCGGGTGGCGTGAATCATGGCATCCGCCTGGTTGCGCGCCTCCACCATCTCGTGGAACTTCTTGTCTTCCTCGGCGTGGGCCTCGGCATCCTTGACCATCTTTTCGATCTCTTCCTCGCTCAGGCCGGAAGAAGCCGTGATCTTGATGCTCTGCTCCTTGCCGGTGGCCTTGTCCTTGGCGGACACATTGAGGATACCGTTGGCGTCGATATCGAAGGTCACCTCGATCTGGGGCACGCCACGGGGCGCCGGCGGAATGTCCGTGAGGTCGAAACGGCCCAGGGACTTGTTGGCGGAAGCCATTTCCCGCTCACCCTGGAGCACATGCACGGTGACCGCAGACTGGTTGTCCTCGGCGGTGGAGAACACCTGGGACGCCGTGGTCGGAATGGTGGTGTTCTTCTCGATGAGCTTGGTCATCACACCGCCCATGGTCTCGATACCCAGGGACAGGGGGGTGACGTCCAGCAGCAACACGTCCTTCACGTCGCCGGAGAGCACGCCGCCCTGGATGGCCGCACCGATGGCCACTGCCTCGTCGGGGTTGATGTCCTTGCGCGGCGCCTTGCCGAAGAAGGCCTCCACGGCTTCCTGCACCTTGGGCATGCGGGTCTGACCACCCACCAGGATCACATCGTCGATATCAGAGGCGGACAGCCCGGCATCGGCCAGGGCCACTTTGCAGGGCTCCATGGTCTTCTCCACCAGGTCTTCCACCAGGGACTCCAGCTTGGCCCGGGTCAACTTGATGTTCATGTGCTTGGGACCGCTGGCATCCGCCGTAATGTAGGGCAGGTTGATATCCGTCTGCTGGGCGGAAGACAGTTCGATCTTGGCCTTCTCGGCGGCTTCCTTGAGACGCTGCAACGCC
>JALVEW010000139.1 GCA_027030425.1 Sedimenticola sp. | reverse complement strand
TCACCACCAAACTTCGCCGCCTGCACGGTCGTGATCGCCGCGGTCAGCGTGGTTTTACCGTGGTCTACGTGACCAATGGTGCCCACGTTTACATGGGGTTTGGTTCTTTCAAATTTTTCCTTAGACACTTTAGCTTACCTTTCTCAACGAAACTGTTTCAACGAATCGGGTTACTTGTTGACAATGCTGTCCGCAATGTTCTGGGGAACTTCGCTGTACTTGGCGAATTCCATGCTGTAGTTGGCCCGGCCCTGGGTGGCGCCACGCAGGTCGGTGGCATAACCGAACATGGAGGACAGGGGAACCTCGGCCTTGATGATCTTGCCCGCAGGACCGTCTTCCATGCCCTGCACCATGCCACGACGGCTGTTCAGGTCACCGATGACATCGCCCATGTATTCCTCGGGAGTCACTACCTCAACCTTCATGATGGGTTCGAGGAGCACGGGATCCGCTTGGGCGGCACCGTTCTTGAAGCCCATGGAGCCGGCGATCTTGAACGCCTGCTCGTTGGAATCCACCTCGTGATAGGAGCCATCATAGAGAGTGACCTTGACGTCCACCACGGGATATCCGGCGATGACACCGCTCTCCATGGCTTCCTGAATGCCCTTGTCCACGGCAGGAATGTATTCACGGGGAACCACACCACCGACGATCTCGTTGACGAACTCGTAGGTCTCTTCGCTGTCGGTGAGGGGCTCGATGCGCAGCCACACATGACCATACTGACCGCGGCCGCCGGACTGGCGAACGAACTTGCCCTCGGCCTCCACGGACTTGCGGATGGTTTCACGGTAGGCCACCTGGGGCGCGCCTACATTGGCCTCCACCTTGAACTCACGCTTCATACGGTCCACGATGATGTCCAGGTGCAGCTCGCCCATGCCGGAGATGATGGTCTGACCGGACTCCTCGTCCGTGTGCACGCGGAAGGAGGGATCTTCCTGGGCCAGCTTCTGCAGGGCAATACCCATCTTTTCCTGGTCTGCCTTGGTTTTGGGCTCCACGGCCACGGAGATAACGGGCTCGGGGAACTCCATGCGCTCCAGCACGATAATGTTCTTCAGGTCGCAGAGGGTGTCGCCGGTGGTGACGTCCTTAAGACCCACGGCGGCGGCAATATCACCAGCGCGCACTTCCTTGATCTCTTCACGGGAGTTGGCGTGCATCTGCAGGATACGCCCCATGCGTTCCTTCTTGTTCTTCACCGGGTTATAGACGCTGTCACCGGCATTGACCACGCCGGAATAGACCCGGAAGAAGGTCAGGGTGCCAACGAAGGGATCGGTGGCGATCTTGAAGGCCAAGGCGGAAAAAGGCTCGTCGTCGGAGGCATGGCGCACGGCCTCGGTGCCGTCTTCCAGCTCACCCTTGATGGGGGGAACATCCACGGGAGAAGGCATGAGCTCGATGATCTTGTCGAGCATGGCCTGCACGCCCTTGTTCTTGAAGGCGGAACCCAGGGTCACCGGAGTGATTTCCAAATTCAGGGTACGGATGCGCAGACCTTCCATGATCTCGTCTTCGGTCAACTCTTCGCCTTCGAGATACTTCTCCATCATCTCGTCATTGGCTTCCGCCGCGGCTTCCACCATGTGACCGCGCCATTCCTCGGCTACATCCACCATGTCCGCGGGAATGTCCTCGTAATGGAATTCCACGCCCATGTTCTCGTCGCTCCAGACGATGGACTTCATCTTGATGAGGTCGATGACGCCGCTGAAATCTTCCTCTGCGCCGATGGGCACCTGAATGGGCACGGCGTTGGCGCCCAGGCGCTCCTTGAGCTGCTCAACGACACGGAAGAAGTTGGCGCCCATGCGGTCCATCTTGTTGACGAAGGCCATGCGGGGCACTTCATAACGGTTGGCCTGGCGCCATACGGTTTCGGACTGAGGCTCCACGCCGCCCACGGCACAGAGCACGAATACAGCGCCGTCGAGCACGCGCAGGGAACGCTCCACCTCGATGGTAAAGTCCACGTGCCCCGGAGTGTCGATGATATTGATACGGTGTTCGGGATAGTTGTTGGCCATCCCCTTCCAGAAGCAGGTGGTCGCCGCGGAGGTGATGGTGATACCCCGCTCCTGCTCCTGCTCCATCCAGTCCATGGTGGCCGCGCCATCGTGTACCTCACCGATCTTGTGAGACACACCAGTATAATAGAGGATGCGCTCGGTAGTGGTGGTCTTGCCCGCATCGATGTGCGCCATGATGCCCACGTTGCGATAACGTTCGATAGGTGTAGTACGTGCCACGGTCGTTTCCGTCCTGAATTAAGTAAAACTGTTAAAGAGCCTGGTCTGGAAAAACTTACCAGCGGTAATGGGAGAAAGCCTTGTTGGCTTCCGCCATGCGATGGGTATCTTCCTTCTTCTTCACCGCGGTGCCGCGGGCCTCGGAAGCATCCATGAGCTCACCGGCAAGACGGTCGGCCATGGACTTCTCGCTGCGCTTGCGCGCCGCCTCGATGAGCCAGCGCATGGCCAGAGCGTTGCGACGCAGGGGACGCACCTCCACGGGCACCTGATAAGTGGCGCCACCCACGCGGCGGGATTTCACCTCCACCACGGGACGCACATTTTCCAGGGCCTGCTCCAGAGCCTCCAGGGGATCCCCGCCCTTCTTTTCAGCGATCTGATCCAGGGCACCGTACAGCACGCGCTCGGCCACGGACTTCTTGCCATCGACCATGACCATATTGATGAACTTGGCCAAAGTCAGACTGCCAAACTTGGGGTCCGGTAAAATCTCGCGGCGGGCCGCTACTCTTCTTCTTGCCATGACGCTCTACTCTAAAATGTATTCTGTATGATTGAATCGATCAGCCGATCACTTCTTGGGACGCTTGGCGCCATACTTGGAACGACCCTGACGACGAGCTTCCACGCCAGAAGTATCCAGGGCGCCACGCACCACGTGATAGCGCACGCCAGGCAGATCCTTCACCCGGCCGCCGCGAATCAGAACCACGGAGTGCTCCTGCAGGTTGTGGCCTTCACCACCAATGTAGGAAGTCACTTCATATCCATTGGTCAGACGAACACGCGCCACCTTCCGCAGAGCCGAGTTCGGCTTCTTGGGAGTGGTGGTATACACGCGGGTGCACACGCCTCGACGCTGGGGGCAGGCCTCCAGGGCGGGCACGTTGCTCTTTTCCTTAGCACGCTTGCGCGGCTTGCGTACCAACTGATTGATTGTAGCCATGTAATACAGTCTCCGGACGCCTCGATCTTCTTGCCGAAGCGCCAAAAATTCGTGCAGAGGACACCCCATCCGCTCTGTTGAGCTTTAAGCGGACGGCATCTTGCAGTCGAATCGGTTATTTTCGCCATGCGGCCAAGGCCGCGGGAATAAAATCAACAAGGCGGAAAAAACGCCCCAGCCTTGTGCGAAGACCGCGCATTCTAGATATGCGCGGTCTTCGTGTCAACCCCTGTTCGAAAAATAAACAGGATATTTTCCGGGTATCAGGACGGTATTGCTCAGGACTCCGTCTCGGTGGAGGATGCTTCCGAGTTGCTCAGGGCCTCCTTGATGACCGCCTCCACGTCTTCACTGGCCATTTCGACGGGCTCGCCACTGGCCAGGGACTCCTCGGCGCGACGCTGGCGGCGCGCCTCATGGTAGGCCAGGCCGGTTCCCGCGGGGATCAGACGGCCAACGATGACATTCTCCTTGAGACCATGCAGCCGGTCCTCGGCGCCACGCACAGAGGCTTCCGTGAGCACCCGGGTGGTCTCCTGGAAGGAAGCAGCGGAAATGAAGGACTCGGTGGCCAGGGAGGCCTTGGTGATGCCCAGCAGCAGGGGCTCCCAGGTCGCCGGCATGCCGCCTTCCTTTTCCACCTTCTCGTTCAGCTCCATCACCTTGGACTTGGAGACCTGCTCGCCACGCAGCAGCTTGGTGTCGCCGCCATCGACGATTTCCACCTTGCGCAGCATCTGGCGAATGATGACCTCGATGTGCTTGTCGTTGATGCCCACGCCCTGCAGGCGGTACACGTCCTGGATTTCCTGCACCAGGTACTCAGCCAGGGCCGTTACGCCCCGCAGGCGCAGAATATCATGGGGATTGAGCTCGCCATCAGCGATGACTTCACCCTTCTCCACATGCTCACCCTCGAACACATCGACGTGACGCCACTTCGGAATGAGGGATTCCACTTGCTCGCCGTCGGCGGTGGTGATCACCAGCCGCTGCTTGCCCTTGGTGTCCTTGCCGAAACCGATGGTGCCGCTGGCTTCCGCCAGGATGGCAGGCTCCTTGGGCTTGCGCGCTTCAAACAGGTCGGCAACCCGGGGCAGACCACCGGTGATGTCGCGGGTCTTGGAAGATTCCTGGGGAATGCGGGCGAGTACATCGCCCACGCCCACTTCCGCGCCATCCTGCACGCTGACCACGGCGCCGGCGGGCAGCACATAGTTGGCGGGCAGGCTGGTGCCGGCAAGGTTGATGTCGTTGCCCTTCTCGTCCACCAGCTTGACCATGGGGCGCAGGTCCTTGCCACTGGTGGGGCGCTGCTTGGGATCCATGACTTCCAGGGAAGTCAGTCCGGTGACCTCGTCGGTCTTGGTCTGCACGGTGACGCCATCGACGAAATCCACGAAACGCAGGATACCCGCCACCTCAGTGATAACCGGGTGGGTGTGGGGGTCCCAAGTGGCGACCAGCTGGCCGGCTTCCACGGCTTCACCGTTCTTCACCTGCAACTCGGCACCATAGGGCAGCTTGTAGCGCTCGCGTTCGGAGCCACGGGTATCATGGACGATAATCTCGCCGGAGCGGGATACCGCCACCAGCTTGCCGTCGCCCCGCTCCACGGTCTTGATGTTGTGCAGGGTAACACTGCCCGCGTTCTTCACCTCGATGCTGCTGACCGCGGCGGACCGGGACGCGGCGCCGCCGATGTGGAAGGTACGCATGGTCAGCTGGGTACCGGGTTCGCCGATGGACTGGGCAGCCACCACGCCAACGGCCTCGCCGATGTTGACGCCGTGCCCGCGGCCCAGGTCACGTCCATAGCAGCGACTGCAGATGCCATACTTGGCTTCACAGCTGATGGCGGAACGCACCCTCACCTGGTCCACGCCGTTCTCTTCCAGCATGTCCACCAGGTTTTCGTCCAGCAGCACATTGGCTTCCACCAGCACCTCGTCGGTGCCCGGCTTGTACACTTCCTTGGCGGTGACCCGGCCCAGGATACGCTCGCGCAGGGCTTCCACGACGTCTCCACCCTCGATGATGGGCTGCATGAGCAGGCCATTCTCGGTGCCGCAATCCTCCTCGGTGATGACCAGGTCCTGGGCCACATCCACCAGGCGGCGGGTAAGGTAACCGGAGTTGGCGGTCTTGAGGGCCGTATCCGCCAGACCCTTGCGCGCGCCATGGGTGGAGATGAAGTACTGCAGCACGTCCAGGCCTTCCCGGAAGTTGGCCGTAATGGGCGTTTCGATGATAGAGCCGTCCGGCTTGGCCATCAGGCCCCGCATGCCGGCCAGCTGACGAATCTGGGCGGCGGAGCCCCGGGCCCCGGAATCGGCCATCATGAAGATGGAGTTGAAGGAGTCCTGCTTGACCTCCTTGCCATCCTTGTCGATAACGGTTTCCGTTCCCAGCTGATCCATCATGGCCTTGGCCACCTGGTCGTTGGCATGAGACCAGATATCGATGACCTTGTTGTAGCGCTCGCCGTTGGTCACCAGACCGGAGGCATACTGATCCTCGATTTCCTTCACTTCTTTTTCCGCGGCCGCCAGCAGAGCGGCTTTCTCGCTGGGCACGACCATGTCGTCGGCGCACACGGAGGCGCCGGCCTTGGCCGCCATGCGGAAGCCCATGTACATGAGCTGGTCGGCAAACACCACAGTGTCCTTCAGGCCCAGTTCCCGGTAACAGGTGTTTACCAGGCGGGAAATGGCCTTCTTGTTGAGCACGGTATTGATGAGCTTTTCATAGGACAGGCGGTGGGGAATGATCTCCCAGAGTATGGCCCGGCCAATGGTGGTGTCGTAAATTCTGTACTCCGTGGCATAGCTGCCGTCTTCCTGCCGTACTTCCTCGTCGATACGCACCTTGACCCTGGCATGCAGCTCCGCCTGGCCGGTCTCATAGGCGCGGCGTGCCTCGGTGGTACCGGCCAGCACCATGCCCTCGCCTTTGGCGTTGATACGCTCGCGGGTCATGTAGTACAGCCCCAGCACCACATCCTGGGTGGGAACGATGATGGGTTCGCCGTTGGCAGCGGACAGAATGTTGTTGCTGGCCATCATCAGGGTACGCGCTTCCAGCTGGGCTTCCAGGGACAGGGGCACGTGCACGGCCATCTGGTCGCCGTCGAAATCGGCGTTGAAGGCGGTACAGACCAGGGGATGCAGCTGGATAGCCTTGCCCTCGATGAGCACGGGCTCGAAGGCCTGAATGCCCAGGCGGTGCAGGGTGGGCGCCCGGTTGAGCATTACCGGGTGTTCACGAATCACGTTCTCCAGAATATCCCAGACTTCGGATGCACCACGATCCACCAGCTTCTTGGCCGCCTTGATGGTGGTGGCCAGGCCGCGGGACTGGAGCTTGGCGAAGATGAAGGGCTTGAACAGCTCCAGGGCCATACGCTTGGGCAGACCGCACTGGTGCAGTTTCAGGGTGGGCCCCACCACGATGACGGAACGGCCGGAATAGTCCACCCGCTTGCCCAGGAGGTTCTGGCGGAAGCGGCCCTGCTTGCCTTTGATCATGTCCGCCAGGGATTTCAGGGGGCGCTTGTTGGTGCCGGTGATGGCGCGGCCGCGGCGGCCGTTGTCCAGCAGGGCGTCCACGGCTTCCTGCAGCATACGCTTCTCGTTGCGCACGATGATGTCCGGAGCGGTGAGCTCCAGCAGGCGCTTGAGGCGGTTGTTGCGGTTGATCACCCGGCGGTACAGGTCGTTGAGATCCGAGGTAGCAAAACGGCCGCCGTCCAGGGGCACCAGGGGCCGCAACTCCGGCGGCAGCACCGGCAGCACCTTGAGAATCATCCACTCCGGGCGGTTGCCGGAATCCTGCAGGGACTCCAGCAGTTTCAGCCGCTTGGCGATTTTCTTGATCTTGGTCTCGGAATTGGTGGAACCGATTTCCTCGCGCAGCTTGGCGATTTCCCCGGGAATATCCAGGGAGGAAAGCAGCTCATACACCGCCTCGGCGCCCATGCGGGCATCGAACTCGTCACCGTTCTCCTCGATGGCTTCCAGGTACTGCTCGTCGTTCATCAACTGACCGCGCTCGAGCATGGTCATGCCGGGATCGATGACCACATAGGACTCGAAATACAGGATGCGCTCGATGCTCTTGAGAGTCATGTCCAGCAGCAGGCCGATGCGCGAAGGCAGGGACTTGAGGTACCAGATGTGGGCCACGGGACTGGCCAGCTCGATATGCCCCATGCGCTCGCGGCGCACCTTGGACAGGGTCACTTCCACGCCGCACTTCTCGCAGACCACGCCGCGGTGCTTGAGGCGCTTGTACTTGCCGCACAGACACTCGTAGTCGTTCACCGGGCCAAAAATCTTGGCGCAGAACAGACCTTCCCGCTCGGGCTTGAAAGTGCGGTAGTTGATGGTCTCGGGCTTCTTCACCTCACCAAAGGACCAGGACCGGATCATGTCCGGGGAGGCCAGACCAATGCGAATGGCGTCGAACTCTTCGTTCTGCCCCTGTTGCTTCAGAATCTTCAAAAGATCTTTCACGAATCTATCTCCGTTGTATCGCTGCTCGACTCAAGGACGCGAAGCGCCTCAGTCCTGCTCCAGCTCGATGTTGATGCCCAGCGATTTGACTTCTTTCACCAGTACGTTGAAGGACTCGGGCATACCGGCCTCCATCTGGTGGTTACCGTCCACGATGTTCTTGTACATGCGGGTCCGTCCGTTGACGTCATCGGACTTGACGGTAAGCATTTCCTGCAGGGTGTAGGCCGCACCATAGGCTTCCAGGGCCCAGACTTCCATTTCCCCGAAGCGCTGGCCGCCGAACTGGGCCTTGCCGCCCAGAGGCTGCTGGGTAACCAGGCTGTAGGGGCCTGTGGAGCGCGCATGCATCTTGTCATCAACCAGGTGGTTGAGCTTGAGCATGTACATATAGCCCACGGTGACGGGGCGCTCGAAAGGCTCGCCCGTGCGGCCGTCGTACAGGGTGCACTGGCCGGATTCCGGCAGGCCCGCCAGTTTCAGTAGGTGGCGGATCTCCTCTTCGGTAGCGCCGTCGAACACCGGGGTGGCCACGGGCACGCCGTTGCGCAGGTTGGCCGCCAGCTCCAGGATCTCCTCGTCGCTGAAGGAATCCAGGTCTTCCTTCTTGCCGCTGAAGTTGTACACCTGGTCGAGGTACTTGCGGATCTCCTTGATCTTGGCCTGGGCGTCCAGCATCTCGCCGATGCGCTCACCCACGCCCTTGGCGGCAAAGCCCAGGTGCGTCTCCAGGATCTGGCCGATGTTCATGCGCGAGGGTACGCCCAGGGGGTTGAGGGCGATGTCCACGGGACGGCCGTTCTCGTCGAAAGGCATGTCCTCCACGGGCACGATCTGGGAGATGACACCTTTGTTACCATGACGGCCGGCCATCTTGTCACCAGGCTGGATGCGACGCTTGATGGCCACATAGACCTTGACCATCTTCAGCACGCCGGGCGCCAGGTCGTCGCCGGTGGACAGCTTGCGCTTCTTGTCCTCGTAGTAGTCACGGAATTTCTGGCGCTGCTCCTCCACCTGCTTGGCGATGGCTTCCAGCTGCTGCTGGGCCTCCTCGTTGCGCAGGCGGATCTGGAACCACTGGTCGCGGTCCAGATCGGCCAGGTAGCCCTTGGTGATCTTGGAACCGGCCTTGAGGCGGTTGGGCCCGCCTTCGGCCACCTTGCCGGAAAGCATCTTCTCCACCCGGGCGAAGGTGTCCTCCTCCATGATGCGCTGCTGGTCGGCGATGTCCTTGCGGATACGCTCCAATTCGGCTTCCTGTATCTCCAGGGCGCGGGCGTCCTTCTCCACGCCGTCGCGGGTAAATACCTGCACGTCGATGACGGTACCGGATACGCCGGACTTCACCCGCAGGGAGGTGTCCTTTACGTCAGAGGCCTTCTCGCCGAAGATGGCGCGCAGGAGCTTTTCTTCCGGGGTGAGCTGGGTCTCGCCCTTGGGCGTGACCTTGCCCACCAGGATGTCGCCCTCCTTCACCTCGGCGCCCACATAGACGATGCCGGACTGGTCCAGCTTGGCCAGGGCCGCCTCGCCCACGTTGGGGATATCACCGGTGATTTCCTCGGGACCCAGCTTGGTGTCCCGGGCCTGGCAGGTGAGTTCCTCGATGTGGATGGTGGTGAAACGGTCTTCCTTCACCACGTTCTCGGAAATAAGAATGGAGTCCTCGAAGTTGTAGCCGTTCCAGGGCATGAAGGCCACGCGCAGGTTCTGGCCCAGGGCCAGCTCGCCCATGTCCGTGGAAGGACCATCGGCCATGACGTCGCCCCGCGCCACTTCATCACCCACCATCACCAGAGGGCGCTGGTTGATGCAGGTGTTCTGGTTGGAGCGGGTGTACTTGGTGAGGTTGTAGATGTCCACGCCCGGCTCACCAGGCACGGTCTCGTCGTCGTTCACCCGCACCACGATGCGGCTGGCGTCCACGGACTCCACGGTGCCGCCACGCTTGGCCACCACGGTGACGCCGGAGTCCACGGCCACATTACGCTCGATGCCGGTGCCCACCAGGGGCTTCTCGGCGCGCAGGGTGGGAACCGCCTGACGCTGCATGTTGGAGCCCATGAGGGCGCGGTTGGCGTCGTCGTGCTCCAGGAAGGGAATCAGGGCCGCTGCCACGGAAACAATCTGTTTGGGCGACACGTCCATGTATTCAACCTTGTCCGGGGTGAACAGGGCAAATTCGTTCTGATGGCGACAGGACACCAGTTCCTCGGTGAGCTTGCCGTTCTTGTCCATGGCCGCGCTGGCCTGGGCGATGACGAAACGCCCTTCCTCAATGGCGGACAGATAATGAATCTCATCCGTGGCCTTGCCATCCTTCACCACCCGGTAGGGGGTTTCCAGGAAACCGTAGCGATTGGTCTTGGCGTATACGGCCAAGGAGTTGATGAGGCCGATGTTCGGACCTTCAGGGGTCTCGATGGGACAAACCCGGCCATAGTGGGTGGGATGCACGTCGCGTACCTCGAAGCCGGCGCGCTCCCGGGCCAGGCCGCCAGGGCCGAGGGCAGACACCCGGCGCTTGTGGGTCACTTCCGACAGAGGGTTGTTCTGGTCCATGAACTGGGACAGCTGGCTGGAACCAAAGAATTCCTTGATGGCCGCGGACACCGGCTTGGCGTTGATCATCTCCTGGGGCATGAGTCCCTCGGCCT
>JALVEW010000138.1 GCA_027030425.1 Sedimenticola sp. | reverse complement strand
CCGTCCCACCAGCCGGTTTCGATACGCCGGGAGAAGCCCTCCAGCTCCAGATACCCTTCATGCCAGGGGCGGCCCTGGCGCTGACGCAGACGCCGGGGCCGGGGCAGCAGCCACAGGGGCGCTTCTTCCCCGGCGGCGGACTTTTCTTCAGGAGCGGATGCCGCCACAGGCTCCCGGTAGGCCCAGGCATTTTCCGGGCGATGATCGGGGAGCCCCCGCAGGCCCCGCACGGCCTCCTCCCCCAGGCGTGCCCGCAGGCGTTCCAGGAAGGCGTGGTCCTGTCCCCGGGGTGCGTCGAACAAATCCCCATGAGCCCGGTCCGCCGCCTGCCAGTCCTCCACCCGCAACGACAGTTCCACCACGGCTTCGGGCAGGCGCAGGCGCTCCAGATGCTGGCGGAACAGCTCCAGAATACGCGCCGGCTGATTCGTCGGCGTCAGCAGGCCCTGCTCCAGACAGCTGGGGGGCGCGTCCCGGTGCAGAAAGCGCCAGTGCAGGCGCTGGGCCGCCGCATCCCGGCCACGCAGAAAGGCGCACAGTTCCTCCACCAGGCGCCGGGCGGGAAACTGCAGGGCCGGGGCCTGTTCGATTTCCGCCAGCAGCAACAGGCGCTGTTCAAAAACTTCCGGCGGCTGCCACAGGGGGCGCGGGTCCGGGGCCCGGCCCAGCAGGCGGTCCAGCAGCAGCACGGGCTCCGGCCCCACCCGCCGGGCCAGTTCCGGCCGGGGCAGCGCCAGAGCATCACCGATGCTGGACAGGCCGATGCCCCGCATCAGGGCCAGCAGCTTTTCATCCCGGGTGAACCTGGCCAGGGGAATGTCCGCCAATACCGGCATCAGATCTTCGACCTTTTCCACCCGGCAGCCAGGGCGCAGGCGCGCCAGCAAAGCCGCCGCCCCGGGGGAAGGCGCCAGGGCATGATATTCCACGGCGACGGGCGCCCGCTCATCGGCACGCAGGCTTTCCAGCAAAGCCCCCATGCCACCGAACAGTCTTGCGCTGCCGCCCACCTCCAGGAGCAGAAGCAGGGGATCGAAGCTGATGCGCGAGCTGTAGCGCCAGGCCCAGGCGGCGATGGACTCCAGGCGCTGCCGCTCGGCTTTCCTGTCCCGCTCGTGCAGGCACAGGGCCGGCGCCAGGGCCAGGGCGGCGTTCAGGGGCATGCCCGGACGGATGCCAGCCGCCCGGGCCGGCTCATTGCAGCGGTCGATGATATCCCGCCCCCTGTTGCGCCGGGTCACGGCCAAGGGCCTGTCCTCCCCGGCCCAGAACACTTCCAGGGGCAAATCGGGGAAATACAGGCCTAGCCACCACATGGCAGCACCAGCCTTCCGCCGCCCCAGCCGGCGGGGCGCTTGAGCACCTTCACTTCCAGCCCGGCCTGGTGAGGCTTCACTTCCAGGCGCAGAGCGGCCATGGAGGACTGCGCGGCCGCTCCGGGAGAACGGAACAGCAAACCCAGGCAGTCACCCTCCTCTGCCGCCAGCTGCAGGCGGCGCGCCCGGGTGATGGAAATCCTTTTTGGCCAGAGCATCACGGCGACGCAGTTGCCCGAGCGCAGGGCCTGCTCTGCCGCCCACAAAGCCTGGGCATCATCCCGCCCGCGGATGAGCAGCACCCGCGACACATCCAGGCCCCGCGCCGACAGGGCCGGCGCATAGGGCAGCCAGGGGGCATTCACCCAGGCCAGCCAGTGTTTCCCCCGGCTCAGATTCGCCAAAGCCGGCAGCAGCAGGGACAGGCCCGGCCCGGTAGAAAGAATCTCCGTAAGCGCCCCCCGGGGCCAGCCGCCGCCCATGGCCTCGTCCAGCCGGGCAAAGCCACTGCTCACCACGGCCTCCCGGACCCGCGCGGGCGCATCTCCCCGCCAGAGCAGGCCCTGCCGCAACAGCCTGTCGATGTCTTTTTCTGCTTCTGCTCTCATCTCCGGGAAAGTCACTCATGTCTCACAATAGAGAACCAATATAGAACAAATGATACAAAAAAAACACCCCTCTTTTCCTGCTTCAGAATCCTGCCAGCCACATCATCAGCGGCAGACTGAACACGGCCAGCAATACCTGCACGGTAATCAGGTTGGCCATAAGAGGCACATCCCCACCCATCTGCCGGGCCAGGATGAAAGATGAGGCGGCCGTGGGCACGGCCCCGGCAATGACGGCAACCGTCCGCGCAATACCTTCGATGCCAAACAGCCAACAACCCAGAAACATGAACCCGGGCATGCCCAGCAGACGCACCAAAGCGCCAAACCCAACCAGCAGGCGGTTTTGCAGTACCAGGTGAATGTTCAGCCCGGCGCCCACGGTGAGCAGACCCAGTCCCAGGGCGCCGCCGCCCAGGATATCCAGTACATCATACAGGGGGCCCGGCAGGCCCAAATCCGCCAGGTTCAGAAAAGCGCCCATGATGCAGGCAATGATGAAGGGATTGCGACCCAATTTCAGCAACACGCCTCCCAGCCTGCTGTCAGCGGAACCAAAATGCGCCAGCATCATGACGTTGATGATGTTCAGGGGCGGGATGATGACAGCCATGGTGATGGCCATCCAGGTCACGCCCTCATCGCCGAACAGCAGGCCCACGATTGACAGGGCAATGAAGCCGTGCCAACGGGTCGCTCCCTGGAACAGGCTGCTGAAAGCGGCAGGCCCTATGCCGAAACGGCGCAGCAAGGGGTAAAGGCCCAGCAACAGCAGGCTCATGGCACCGATGGCGAACAGCAGGGCGCCGGCAAAACCCAGCACCTGCACCGTTCCCAGCTGCGCCGTGGCCAGGGTTTTGACCAGCAGCACGGGAAAGAGCACGAAATAACACAGGTTCTCGAAACCCCGCCATGCCGCATCATCAAACACCCGGAAGCGCCTGAGCAAAACCCCAAGCAGAATAATGAGAAACACGGGCACCAGGGCACCGATGACGGAAATCATTTTTCCAGTGCCTTGTTACCGCCGTGATGGGAGGACAGGTCGCGGATGAAATCTTCCGCCAGGGCCCGGTAGATGGGCTGGGGATTGATGAGCTTGGAAACCCCGTCGGCAATGAGGGCCACGGCCATCACCGGCAGCAGGATGCCCTGGTTGTCCGTCATCTCCATGATGATGATCACCGCCGTCAGGGGCGTTTGCACCACCCCGGTGAAATAGGCGGCCATGCCCAGCAGGGCCACGGTGGCCACGGTAACATCGGGCAGCCACTGGGACAGTTCCGCTCCCAGGCCGGCGCCGATGGACAAAGATGGCGCAAAGATGCCGCCGGGAATACCACTCCAGTAAGACAGCAGGGTAGCCAGGTACTTGAAGACAGGATAGCCCTCGGAATCCAGCCCTATGCCCATGAGAGCGGTCTTGGCCTCGGTGTAGCCCGTGCCCCAGGTCTGGCCCCCGGACACCAGGCCGATACCCGCCAGCAGCAGGCCGATGATCAGGGCCAGCAGATAAGGGTGCCGGTTACGCCAGGGACGGATATAACGTCCGCCATACACCAGGAAAGCACTGAAGGAGCCCCCCGCCAGGCCACCCACCACGCCACAGAGCGCCACGGCGGAAAAAATCTCGGGAAAGTCCGCGGTCGCAAACACGGTGCCGAAATAAGCATAGTTGCCATTGATGGCCAAGGCGGTGATGCCGGCGATGATCACTGCCGTAAACACAGTGCCGTTGGTCTTCTCCTCGAAGTTCTTGGCCATTTCCTCTATGGCGAACATGACCCCGGCCAGGGGCGTGTTGAAAGCCGCCGCCAGACCTGCCGCGCCACCGGCCAGAATCAGTCCCCGGCTGATGTCATGATGGGGAAACCGGGCAAAGCGGGTCAGGGCAAAGGAGATGGACGCGGCAATGTGGATGGTCGGCCCTTCCCGACCGATGGAGGCGCCGCAAAGCAGGCCCATGATAATCATGATGCCCTTGCCGAAGGCAATAGGCAGGGACAGCAGCCGGTGGCGCAGGTGCTTGTGGCGCTTGAGATGCAGGGCGGCAATGGCCTGGGGAATACCGCTGCCCTCGGCACCGACGAACAGGTTGCGGGTCATCCAGATGATGAGCATCAGCCCCAGGGGTGTGATGAGGAAAGGCAGCCAGGGTCTGTCGCTGATGACATGGAGAAAGGTTTCACTGGCCCAGTCACTGCCCCAGGCCAGCATGGTGGCGGCGATGCCCACCAGGATGGCGCCCATGAGGAACACCGCCCGGGTACGCCACACGCGCCGGGAAATGAGCTGTTTTCCGGATTGTCGGAGCCGCTTGCGGTACATGCCGGACAAGTGAGTGGGAAAGGGAAGCTTATTATGGGCCTTGCCGCGGGAAAGGCAATGACTCTGCTCAAGTTGGATTCTCCTGGCCCTCTCCCAAAGGGAGAAGGGAAAATTGAACCCCAGGGGTCGGAGTCAAATCAGGAATCCAAGGGGTCGGAGTCAAATCAGGAGAACATCCCAAAATTTCAACTACCAGAGATGATTTGACTCCGACCCCGCCCCTCTCCCTCTGGGAGAGGGGTTTGGGGTGAGGGGGGAACAAGGACCTCACCGGAAAACAAAGCATTCATGGCATTTTTTCCCCTACGCCATTAAAATACGCGCCACTTGAGCCTGCTCGACCATGGCTCACAAGCATTTTCATCACCTGAATTTTTTGGAGAATTCCACAATGAGACTGATTCTTTTGGGCGCTCCCGGCGCCGGCAAGGGCACCGTGGCCAAGATGCTCACCGCCATCGACGGTTCTGTACAGATTTCCACCGGCGACATCCTGCGCGCCGCCGTGAAGGAAGGCACGGATCTGGGCAAGGAAGCGCAAGGCTACATGAGCCGCGGCGAACTGGTGCCCGACGAGCTGATCATGGGCATCATGGGCGAGCGCCTGCTGGAAGACGACTGCAAGTCCGGCTTCCTCCTGGACGGCTTCCCCCGCACCATCCCCCAGGCCGAGGCACTGAAGGATCTGCTGGCCAAGCTGAACATCGAGCTGGACGGCGTGGTCAACCTGAACGTGCCCCGTGACGTCATCCTGGACCGCCTCACCACCCGCCGCACCTGCGAGGACTGCGGCGCCATCTACAACGTGAAAAGCAATCCTCCCAAGGTGGAAGGCGTTTGCGACAAGTGCGGCGGCAAGGTCGTGCAGCGCGAGGACGAAACCGAGGAAGCCATCTCCAAGCGCCTGGACGTGTTCAACGAACAGACGGCTCCCCTGGTGGGCTTCTATGAAAAGGAAGGCATGCTGTGGGACATCAACGCCACTTCCAGTGACGAGGTGGTTGCCGTGATCAAGGAGAAGCTGGGCATCGCCTGATTTTCTCCCTGGACATCCCATCCAGGCTTTGATTCCAGCCGCCGGCAGCTTCAGTCGGCGGCTTTTTTCTTGCCTGCCACACCGCAGGATTTCTCCGCTGATGAAGCACCGCAATAACAACAATATTCATGTTTTCGCGTATAAAGTAAATCGAATAAGGGAACCTGTTACAAAGAGCCCGGCGAATATTGTCCTTGACTTCCATATAGGAATCCGGGCGTTCTTCAATTTTCCGTAGCTTCGAGCTGATCTCCTTGATAAATTCAGTTCCCAAGGTGACCTGCCGATCTTCGTACCATTCGTACGCGAACTTGATGTCTTTTTCTACTTCCTTGCTGACAACAAGCATTTTGTTTTTACCTTACTATTCTTTTTATTACATCCTTCCAGGGTGATCCTTCATTCGGATTGGCATGGTATGCTTCCAGACGTTTTTCCAACTCTCGTATATGCCACTCGGGAACTTCGACTGCTTCCGGCATTTCCGCAATTGAATCCCAAATATCTTCTACAAGCTGAATACGCTGTTGAATTGGCATTTTAGCGATTTCTGAAGCGGATATTGACTTCATTTCTGTATCTCCGAATTGGATGCTTCATCATTCCGGCCAAACAGATCTTCACTTTGCCAGGAGGATGCCGCCTTTTGCAATACCCTCTTCAGGGTGGTGGATGCTCATTCCGGAAACCAGGGGTCGCAGGAAATGGGGCTTTCCGGGCGGCATGACGGACTGGCCGGCATCTTCCTTCAGCGGCTCCGAAGGCTGCGTTTCTCCCGGGGGTTCATGCAAGGGAGAAACAGGTTTGATTTCACGCATTTTCAGAGGTTTCTTCTCCTCTGGTTTCGGCGGCTCCGTGCGCTCTTCCATGGCCTCCAGCTCCTGTTTCTCCTTCATGGGCCGCCAGCCGCGCTCGGGTTTGTCCGACAGAGGAGACTTCACCTCACCGACGGGCACGCTGGGCGGGGGCACCACCTCCACCGGTTCACCCCGTTCCATGGGCTCAGGACGCAGCTGACCGGGATGCGACTCCGGCGCGGCCTGCTCCTCACCCTGATAGTACTCAGCCTTGGGCCAGTCTTCCCCCGGCGGTGCAATGAGCTCCTTTCGGAACTGCCGGGTGGCGGGACTGCGGAAACGCTGGGCCTGCTGGTAGTCTGGGTATGGCCTGAAATCCTGCCCCGGCGGAACATAAGCGGGCACGCCGGGAGGAGGAGCAGATGCGCCGCCGGGGGGCGGCCAGTTGATGGAGCCGGGACCTTCCCCGGCAGGGTAATAACCCTCTGCCCGGGCCAAACCGGCAGCCGCCAGTGCAAACATCATCATGCCAAGAGCTGTTGTACGCATGGGTTCCTCCTCCTTGCTCTGAATTTACCACAAAGGCGTTCAGCCGGGTATCCGCAGCAAGCCGAGGGGATTGTCGGGGTCCACGCCATCCATGAAAGGCAGGTGGCGTTCACGGTGGGTGACCTGATAGACAAGGCCGATCCAGTTGGCCACCACGGCCTCGGCGGTATCATGCCAGATATTGTCGATGTTGCCCGCCACCAGGCTTTCGGGAAACTCCGGCAGATTCTCCCCCGCCTCACGGGCCCGCTTCAGGCGCCAGGCGTATTCGTCAAAGATGGCTGTCTGCTGCAGGCTGAGATAGTTGTCCGGCATGGGGGGATAGTCCTCGATCTCTCCGGCAATCCAGCGCAGCACTTCACGCTTGTATTCCTTGAGCAGGGATACGGTGTCGTACTCCGGGTGTCCCTGGAAGAAAACGAAACGCAGGCCGTCATGGCTGGTGGCCAGGTGTACGCCGATGTCCTCGCTCTCCACCAGCACCCGCAGGCCAGCCTCGCGGAACTGGGCAGGCGTCACTGCGTTCCATCGGGAATGAGGCACGTGAAAACGGCTGTTCACGTCATTCACCAGGGGATGACGCTTGTCCACCACCTGGTGGGGAAACACACCCCAGACTTTTCGCTCCTGGGGCTGGCGATGCTGGCCGTAGCGGAACTGCAGTACCGCGTGGGTGGCCAGACAGGAGCAGAGGGTAGAGGTGACGTTCTCCCAGGCCCAGTCTATGACCCTGATGAGGGGCTCCCAGAACGGCTGGTTGGCCAGCTCCGGCCCGGTGACGTTGGCGCCGGTGATGATGAGGGCATCCAGCCCCTGCTCGCGGATCTCGTCAAAGCTTTCATAGTAGGTATCGATATGCGCCCGGGCCTGCTCGCCGCGCGGCAGTTCCGGCAGGGTGAAAGGATGCACATAGAACTGGGCGATGGGATTGCTCTCCCCCACCAGGCGGAAGAACTGGCGCTCGGTGGCCGCCAGGGCCTTGTCAGGCATCATGTTGAGCAGGCCGATGTGCAGCTCGCGAATGTGCTGGTGCATGGCGCGCCCCGTGGGCAGCACCAGCTGGCCCTCCTGGCGCAGGCGCTCGAAGGTAGGCAGATCGTTATGGGCAACCAGAGGCATCAGCTTTCCTCCCGGGCAATGGCCCGTTCCAGCAAATCGAGAAACTCCGCTTCGTTTTTCACTTCGGACAGCTCTTTCGAAGTCACGGTGTATCCTTCCCTGGCAATGGCCTCATAACGTGGAATGCGCGAATGAAACAGGCGCGGGAACACCCAGCGGGTGAAATCGTCAGGATCCATCTGGGCCGCGTAGGTCAGACCGTTCTCCCGCAGGTAGATGTCCAGCTGTTCCAGCAGAAACTCGGGACGATAATACAGGGGCTTGGGCGCGGACTGGGCGCGGGCGATGAGCTGCCGCTCCTGTTCCTCGTCGGTGATCTTGATGTACAGGATCAGGGTGTGCTCCGCCAGCAGCTCGATGACGCCGGGCTCATCCAGTTCACACAGACTGCCCCCCATGTCGTTGATGAAATGCTGGTAGCCATAGACTTCCCGGGCCTTGCGGATGAACTCGGGCACGTCACGCACGGCGGCGATTTCCGCTTCCCGGTACTGGGCCTGGCGGCGCACGAAGTCTTCCAGGGGCACCCCGCCCTGCTCCGGATTGCCCAGCTTGCCCACGAAGCTCAGCACCGGCCCCAAGTCGTCCACCTTGATGTTGTTACGGATATAGATCCAGTCCTTGCGCAACAGGTCGCGCAGAAAAGGCTGCTCCATGGCGCGGGCCTTGACCAGGTCCAGAATCAGCTCGTCCAGGTAACGGGTGCCGATACGGTAGTCGCCGGAATAATGAAACCAGTCGTGCTGCCGCAGCATGTTGGAGATGTAGGTCTTGCCCACTCCTGACATGCCCAGCAGGGTGATTTTCTTGTGCTCCCAGGCGCGGAAGGATTCGGGGGTGAACTTCATGGGTTATCCAATGACATGAGGGATGCCTTATTATGCTATTTATGACCGGGCAAGTGAATCTGTACCAGAAGACCAGGGAGTGGCTGGGCACGCAGCTGGAAGACATGCGCCTGCACCTGGCCCGTCCCGACGCCCTGCTGCAGCTCGCCGCCCTGGGCCTGGTCACGGGGCTGCTGGCCGGGGGCGTCATCGTGCTGTTCCGGGTGCTGGTGGAGAGCATCCAGAACCTGGCCCTGCACGGCAGGGGGCCGGACGCTTTCGAATCCCTGTCCCTGCTGGCGCGTTTCGGCTATCCCCTGTTGGGCGCCATCCTGCTGGCCTTCATGTTCCGCTGGTTCGCCAAGGGTCTCTATGTACTGGGCGTGGCCCGGGTGCTGGAGCGCATGGCCTATCACCAGGGCCACCTCACCCTGCGGGGCTTCCTGCTGCAGTTCTTCGGCGTGGCCATCGCCCTGGTGAGCGGGCATTCCGTGGGCCGCGAGGGGGCGCATATCTTTCTCGGCGCCTGCACCGGCAGCCTGCTGGGACAGAAGCTGGAGCTACCCAATAATGCCGTGCGCACCCTGGTGGGCTGCGGCACGGCGGCGGGCATCGCCGCCTCCTTCAACACCCCCTTGGCCGGAGTGATCTTTGCCCTGGAAGTCATCATGATGGACTACCAGCTGGCCAGCTTCATTCCGGTTATCCTCAGCGCCGTCACCGCCACCGTGGTGTCCAACGCCGCCTTGGGCAACGCGGCGGTATTCAGCGTGCCGGTGATGGAACTGTCCAGCCTGAAGGAGATCCCCCTGGTGATTCTGCTGGGGCTGTTCAGTGGCGCCCTGGCCGCTGGCTTCATCCGCCTGGTGCGCGGCATCGCCAGCCGCGGCAAGACCTGGCCCATCGAGGGACAGATGCTGGCGGCCGGCCTGTCCACCGCCCTGCTGGGCATGTGGATACCGGAGATCATGGGCATTGGCTATGACACCATCAACCTGACCCTCGTGGGCGGCTATGGCGCGGGCATTCTGCTGCTCATGGCCGCCGCCAAGCTCATCGCCACCAGCGTCTGCTCCGCCCTGAACGTTCCCGGCGGCATGATCGGCCCCTCTTTCTTCATCGGCGCCACCCTGGGCGGCGGCTTCGGCCATGTGCTGGCCCACTGGCTGCCTGGGCTGGAGATTCAGCCGGGCCTCTACGCCATGCTGGGTATGAGCGCGGTGATGGGCGCCAGCCTGCAGGCGCCTCTGGCCGCCCTGACCGCCCTGCTGGAGCTGACGGACAACCCGCAAATCATCATGCCGGGCATGCTGGTGGTGGTCATCGCCGGACTCACGGCCAGCGAGGTCTTTGGCCAGGAATCCCTGTTTATCACCATGCTCAAGGCCAAGGGGCTGGACTACCGCCAGCATCCGATCATCGCCGCCCTGCGCCGGGTGGGCGTGGCCAGCGTCATGGACAAGAGTTTTGTGCGCAGCCAACGCCTCGTGTCACCGGAAGAGGCCTGGAAGCTGCTGGAACACAAGCCCCGCTGGATCGTCATCGTGGAAGACAAGACACCCCGGGCCATACTCTCGGGCATCGCCCTGGCGGGTTACCTGGAAGCCCAGTACGATGGTGTAACGATAGACATCGGTGAAGCAGAAGAAAGCGGGGAGGAAGCAGGCGAAACGCGCATCGACCTGATGAATATACCCGGCATGCGCCTGGAACTGGCACCCATACAGCTGCACGAGACCCTGCAGGAAGCCCTGGAGAAGCTCGACAGAGGTGAAGGCGAGGCTCTGTACGTGCGACGCATGTCGGCC
>JALVEW010000137.1 GCA_027030425.1 Sedimenticola sp. | reverse complement strand
ATTCCCCCCGCCTCCACCAAATGACGAAGGGTCACCCAGCGGGTGGCCCTTCGGCATTTTGAGCGGGGTGGATGAGAACCCCCGTTCGGGTTCGACGAGCAGCGCCGGGAGCGCTGCCGAACGCCGCGCAGCGGCGGCCCGCAGGGCGAGGCACAGGGATGTGCTGAGTAATCCCCCCGCCTCCACCAATATTTCAAGGCCAATCTGTCCGGATTGGCCTTTTTCGTTACGGAAGGCTTTGTATTCTCCGGGGCTGTGGAAAACACGGACTTGAAGAACCCACAGAACAAATCAGTACTCAGTTTCACTTGCTCTGTTTCCACCAAGCCATTTTCTCACAGTTCGAGATAGGTCAATGAAGCGACAAAGACATGCATCATTATCCTTCGCCCGTGGCCCAGGCTCGTAGGCAGGCAATTCTTCATCGCCATCAATGAGCTGTTCCAGCAGTTGCTTCCCCAATTAGACCCATTCCCTGCACAATACTTCTGCCTGCTCCAATACCAGTTCGGTAGCCCGCTCCTGCTTGTCCGGTGGATATCCGAACCGCCGCAGGATCCGCTTGACCATGACCCGGATTTTGGCGCGCGCGTTTTCCCGCTGTATCCAGTCGACAGTGATGCTGCGTCGGACTGATTGCACCAACTCCTGGGCGATCTTCTTCAGGGTCTCGTCACCCAGTACCTTCACGGCGCTATCGTTGACTTCAAGCGCATCATAGAACGCGATTTCGTCTTCGGTGAGCCCTAGATTTTCACCCCGCCTCGAAGCCTCTCGCATCTCCTTCGCCAGTTGGATCAACTCCTCGATCACCTCGGCGGCCGCAATGGCGCGGTTGTGATACTTGTTGACCGCTTCCTCCAGCATTTCCGAGAAAGCACGCGCCTGAACGACGTTCTTGCGCATCCGGGTGCGGATCTCGTCGTTGAGCAGCTTCTTGAGCAGCTCCAGCGCCAGATTGCGCTGAGGCAGTTCCCGCACCTCGGCCAGGAACTCGTCAGAGAGAATCGAGATGTCCGGCTTGTCCAGACCGGCGGCAGCGAATATGTCCACCACCTCAGTACTGGACACGGCCCTGGAAATCAGTTGCCGGACGGCGGCTTCCATCTCCTCCGGTGAACGCTCGGAATTGCTCACCGTGGCCTTTACCAAGTTGGCGCGGATCTCCTGGAACAGGCCCACCTCATCACGAATGGCCAGCGCCTCATCGTGGGGCACCGCCAGGGCAAAGGCCTTCGACAGGGCGGTGACGGCCTGAAGATAGCGCTTCTTGCCGTCTTCCTGTGCGAGGATGAAGTCCATCGCCTGCGCAATCCCGCTCATGCGTTCCGCCGTCGATGCTGAAAGCAACGCGCGATAGTCGAAGCCGTGCAGCAGCCCGCACACGACCTCGTATTTCTCCTTCATCACGGCCACCGCCTCGTTCTGATCAAGCGTGGCCTGGCCTCTGCCTCCACTGGCCGTGTAGGTTGCCAATGCGCGTTTGAGCGAATCCGCCAGGCCGAGATAGTCCACGACCAGTCCCCCGGGCTTGTCACGGAAAACACGGTTGACCCGCGCGATGGCCTGCATAAGGTTGTGCCCGCTCATGGGCTTGTCCAGATACATGGTGTGCATGCAGGGCGCATCGAAGCCGGTGAGCCACATGTCGCGCACGATCACCAGTTGCAATTCGTCATCGGGATCTTTGAAGCGCTTGGCCAGGGCCTCCCGGCCCGCCTTGTTGCGGATATGTTTCTGCCAGTCGAGATGGTCGGTGGCCGAGCCCGACATCACCACCTTGATCAGTCCCTTGTCGTCGTCCTCGCTGTGCCATTCGGGTCGCAGCCGGGTGATGGCGTCGTACATTTCTACGCAGATGCGGCGGCTCATGCAGACCACCATGGCCTTGCCCGTCATTGCCTCCTGGCGACGCTCGAAATGTTCCACCAGATCCTTTGCAATCAGCCCGATGCGTTTCGGTGCGCCGACCAGAGCCTCCAATGATGCCCATTTGCTGCGCAGCCGCTGTTTGCTGCTTTCCTCCTCCTCGGTCTCGGTGATCTCCTCGAATTCTGCATCCAGGTGAGGTTTTTCCGATTCATCCAGTTCGATTCGGGCCAGGCGGCTCTCGTAGTAGATGGGTACGGTGGCGCCATCCTCCACGGCACGCAGGATGTCGTAGCGGTCGATGTAGTCACCGAACACAGCGGGCGTGCTGCGATCGTCCTTCTCGATGGGAGTGCCGGTAAAGCCGATGAAGGAAGCATTGGGCAGGGCGTCGTGCATGTGACGGGCGAAGCCGTCGATAAAGTCGTACTGGCTGCGGTGGGCCTCGTCGGCGATCACCACGATGTTGCGCCGCTCGGAAAGCAGCGGGTAGGTGTCTCCCTTCTTCTCCGGCAGAAACTTCTGGATGGTGGTGAAGATCACCCCACCCGAAGCCACTTGCAGCAGTTCACGCAACTGCTTGCGGCTTTCCGCCTGCACCGGCGTCTGGCGCAGCAGTAGCCGGTTGGCGGCGAAGGTGCCGAAGAGCTGATCGTCCAGATCGTTGCGATCGGTGATGACGAGGAGGGTCGGGTTCTCCATGTAGGGATGGCGGATCACCTTGCTGGCGTAGAACAGCATGGAGAGGCTCTTGCCCGACCCCTGGGTGTGCCAGACCACGCCGATGCGGTGGTCGCCAAACTGGCGACCGTATTCCCCCTGCTCTTCTCCCACCCGGAAAGGATCGCCCTGTTCCGCCTCCCGGAACCGGCCATAGTGAAGCCCAGCCGGGGCCTCGATGCCGCAGGCCTCCAGCGTGTAGCCCACCGCCTTGTTGACCGCGTGATACTGGTGGTAACCGGCCGCCTTCTTGGCGATGCTGTTTGTGTCGCCACCGTCGTCCTCGAAGGTGATGAAATTCAGGAAATAGTCTTGGCAGCGGGCGGGATCGAATATGCCCCTGAGCAGCGTGGTCAGTCCCGGCTGCACCTCGCCATCGGTCTGCTTCTCGTTGCCGGGCTCCCGGTACAGATCAGTGCCATCGATAGTCCGCCAGGGCATGAACCGGTCCCAACCGGCGGTGAGGGTTCCGAAGCGGGCCTGCATGCCGTCCGAGATCACCAGCAGTGCGTTGTAAACGAACAGCGAGGGGATCTGCTCCTTGTAGGTCTGCAACTGGTTGAAGGCAAGGCGCAGGGTGGCGTTCTCGCTGGCGGGGTTCTTCAGCTCGATCACCGCCAGCGGCAGGCCATTGACGAACAGTACGATGTCGGGCCGGCGCTCATGCTTGTTCTCGATCACCGTGAACTGGTTGACCGCCAACCAGTCGTTGTTTGCGGGGCTTTCCATATCCACCAGCCACACCTTGCCGTGGCGCTCCCCCTCGAGCGCCATCCAGGAGACATCCACCCCGTCGGTGAGCATCCGGTGGAAACGGCGGTTGTTCTCGATGAGCGCGGGGCTCTCGGGCGTGAGTACCTTGCGGATCGCCTCTTCGATGGCTTTCCGGGGCAGATCCGGATTGATGCGCGTCAGGGCGTTTCGGAGCCGTTCTACAAGCACCACATCGCCATAATTGGCCCTGGAGTCGCGCTCGGGATTGGGGCCGTCGCAGGCGATGTCCGGACCGAAGGCGGTACGCCAACCCAGTTCGGCGAGCTGGGCGAGGGCCAGTTGTTCGATGCTGTCCTCCGTCGTTTTGCTCACAGCGGCTGTGCGCCCTCGTTCAGTACATCGATGAAGGCCTGATAGGCATAGATGCGGTTACGCTGTCGGCCAGTGATTTCGTGCACGATGCCTAGCTCGGTCAGTGCCTGCAGGCTATTCGATACAGCCGGGTATGACAGTTCAAGCTCATGGGCCACCTCCTTGATGGATTGCAGAGGACGGTGACAGAGCTTCCGGTGTACCCGTAGGGCGGTGCCGGCCCGCCTCCCCAGCCCATGGATGCGCTGCTCGTCCTGACGCATCAGGGCAACCAGCCTGCGCGCTGTTTCCACCGCATCCAGCGCCGTCTGTTCGACGCCCTCCAGGAAGAAGTCGATCCACCCCTCCCAGTCGCCCCTGGTCCGCACCTGATTCAGGCACTCATAATAGGCCTGGCGATGGGTCTTGAAATAGAGGCTCAAGTACAGAAGGGGCCGCGAGAGCATGCCTTCGTGATGGAGCATGAAAGAGATCAACAACCGCCCCAGTCGGCCATTGCCATCCAGGAAGGGATGGACCGTCTCGAACTGCACATGGGCCAGCGCCGCCTTGACCAGCGTCGGATAGGGCTGTTTGGGGTCATGTATGAATCGCTCCAGATCGGCCATGCAGGACTCGACCACCTGGGGTGGAGGTGGCACGAAAAAGGCATTGCCTGGACGGGTACCGCCGATCCAGTTCTGGCTGCGCCGGAACTCGCCAGGCCGCTTGCCGCTGCCCCGTCCCCGGGAAAGCAGGATCTCATGCATCTCCCGCAGCAAGCGGTTGCACAAAGGCAGGCCGTCGGCCAGGCGCGCCAGGCCGTGCTCCAGCGCCCGAACATAGTTGGAGACTTCCACCACATCATCGAAAGGAACACCCGGCGCCTCGCTCAGCTCGAACTGCAACAGGTCCGACAGCGAGGACTGGGTGCCCTCGATCTGGGACGAAAGCACCGCCTCGCGCCGCACATAGGAATAGAGAAAGATCTCCGGATCGGGCAGCAGCAGGGTGATGCTGTCCAGCCGTCCCAGAGCCAGGGTGGCCCGCTCCAGAAGGCGCCGCCGCTCGGGGGTGAAGCGCAGCGACGGCGCCGGCGGCAAGGGCGCGGGCACAAATGCGCGAACCGTCTCGCCGCCGGCCACGCTGGCAAGGTACTCTCCTGTGCTGCCCCGCTCGACCATGGAGACCTCTTGCTTGTTTAACGAACAGTGAATAAGGACTCGAACTATTTAACGATAATGGATTATCCTTAAATAGGGAGCCGTGTGCAAGCAGCTCAACCACCTGGCCTAATCCTTGCCCGGCGTGCAGCGTCCACGCGGCGACATGGGATTGACTGGTACGCGCAGGGTCACAGCACATCCTCTACCACCTTCTCGGCATCCGGCACGCGCAGCTCGCCGGAGATGAGTTTGGGGAGGAGGGTGTCGCGGAGGGTCGATAGAGTTTCCGATTCAGAATTATTCTTGTGAAATTTATCGTATAAGGCGACAGTTGCTTCGTGAAACAGCTTTAGCACCTGTTCATCTGAAATCACGCATTTTGTATCTGCAACAACATTTGGGCGCACGGCAGGATAGGCTGCGCCATCAGCCAAGCGGGCTAAGCGAGTTATGTTTTCTTCGTTTGTCGCCTGAAGATAAACATATTCACGAAACACCGCAGACTTCGGGCTAAGAACGGCAAATCCTGTGCTTCCGGTTAGAATGTTAGGCGTCTCTCCTATCATGGCGTAAGATTTGTTTGCAGGGCGCACTACGCCAATAATGGTATCACCGGGTTTCAATATTCTGCGTGCTCGACTGGGTGCATCTTGTTTGTTAAAAGTTTTCACCGATTCGATAATACCGAATTTTGTATTAGACAAATCGACATATAAAATTTCGTCCGGCAGAGTTTTTTGGTTCCAGCTATCCGAATTTAACTCCGCAAGGTCAGCTAATATTCCAACCTCCCACCCCTCCGGAATCGGCCCCAGTTCGGAGTCCTGGAAGCGGTCGGGGAACTGACGCAGGGTCTCTTCGGGCAGGCGCAGGGCGTCGGGGTTGCCGCGGTAGTGGGCGGCGCGTTGGGCGAATTTTTCGGGGATGGGGTTGCCGGCGCGTAGGGCGTTGACCACCACCGGGTCGAAGTCGAGAAAGAAGCTCTTGAACAGCGCCTGGGCCATGGCCTCCAGCGTGCGGTTCATCTGCCGGTTCAGCTCGATCTTGTCGTCCAGCGTGCCGAGAATGTGGGCGATGGCGCGTTGTTCTTCCAATGGTGGGATTGGAAGTGTAATTACAGACAATGTTTGTTTGTTAAAACCAGATTGCGCGCTCCTCGCCCCAGAAGCCAAAAGTGGGCCTTGGAAGTATTTCGATTTAAGTAGATAAAAAATAAATTGCTTGTGTAATTTTTTGTTGTCAACTTTTGCTAATGCAACATTGTATGCGCCTTCTAGCCCTTTGCAAATACGCCCAAGTGCTGCACCATAACGCGCGATGAGAACATCATCTGTTTTGCATTTTCTCCATTTTTTTGAATCTGGGATATATGTTTTATGTTCGTCAGTATCGAAATCTCTTATTTGAACTAGACGCACATAGCCCTCTTTCGGATGATCAATAAATTCTGATGCTGGGGGCTGCGTGCCGCCCTTGACGTCCATTACATCTGTGAACCATTCCCAGCGCCAACCAGGTGGCAACCTAAATAGCTCTTTTGTTAGCGAATCTCTCTGGTCACCCCCCATACCCTAACACCTCCAGATTCTTCTTGATGGTCGCTTCCAGCTTGCTCGCCTTGTCGAACTGCTCGAAAATCTGTGCGGTCAATTCGGCCATCCTTTCTTCGAAGGGGATACCGTCGTCCTCCACCTCCTCGGCGCCCACATAGCGGCCGGGAGTGAGCACGTAGCCATGACCCTTGATCTCGTCCAGTGTGGCGGATTTCCACCAGCCGGGCTTGTCTTCGTATTCTCCGCATTCGGTACGCCAGGCGTGATAGACGCCTGCGATCGTGTCGATGTCCTCTTGGGTCAGTTCGCGGTGCACCCGGTCCACCAGCGTCCCCATGCGGCGGGCGTCGATGAAGAGCGTCTCGCCGCTGCGGTCGCGGAAGCCGCGTTTGCGGTCGGCCTTCTTGTTGCGGGTGAGGAACCAGAGGCAGACGGGGATCTGGGTGGTGTAGAAGAGCTGGCCCGGCAGGGCGATGATGCAGTCCACCAGGTCGTCCTCGATGATCCCCTTCCGGATGGCCAGTTCCGCGGTGGTGGCGGTGGACATGGAGCCATTGGCCATGACGAAGCCGGCGATGCCGTTGGGGCCGAGGTGGTGGATGAAGTGCTGGATCCAGGCGTAGTTGGCGTTGTTCGCCGGCGGCACGCCGTATTTCCAGCGCACGTCCTCTTTGAGGCGCTCGCCGCCCCAATCGGACATGTTGAAGGGCGGATTGGCGAGGATGTAGTCGGCCTTCAGATCCTTGTGCAGATCGTTGTGGAAGCTGTCGGCCTGGTGGGGGCCGAGGTCGGCGTCGATGCCGCGGATGGCGAGATTCATCTTGGCCAGCTTCCAGGTGGTGGGGTTGGACTCCTGGCCATAGACAGCGATATCGCCCAGCCGGCCGCCGTGCTCCTCGACGAACTTCTCGCTCTGCACGAACATCCCGCCGGAGCCGCAGCAGGGATCGTACACGCGGCCCTTGTAGGGCTCAATCATTTGCACCAGCAGTTGCACCACGCACTGGGGGGTGTAGAACTCGCCGCCGCCCTTGCCCTCGGCGGCGGCGAAGCGGCCGAGGAAGTATTCATAGACCCGTCCCAGCGGGTCGCGCACGCCGGATTCCCTGGCTTTCAGGTCGATGTCGCCCACCAGCTTGACCAGTTCGCCGAGGCGGGTCTTGTCCAGGGTGGGGCGGGCGTAGTCCTTGGGCAGCACGCCCTTGAGGCTGGGGTTTTCCCGCTCGATGGCGGTCATGGCCTCGTCGATCACCTTGCCGATGACAGGCTGGGGCGCCTGGGCCAGGATTTGTTCCCAGCGGGCCTCGGGCGGCACCCAGAAGATGTTGTCGGCGAGGTATTCGTCGCGGTCTTCCGGGTCGGTGTATTCCGTCTCCGCCGTGGCGGCCAGCTCGTCGTACTTGTGCTGGAAGGCGTCGGAGATGTACTTGAGGAAGACCAGCCCCAGCACCACGTGCTTGTATTCGGAAGCGTCCATGTGGCCGCGCATCTTGTCGGCCATCTCCCACAGCTTGCTCTCGAAGCCCAGGTTGGCGCCGTTATTGGCCTTGCTCATTCCTTCCTCCCATGTCATGAACCGCAAAAGCCGGAAGGGCTTGTACGCCCTTCCGAGGCAAAATCAGGATCTGGCGCCAGCACCTGGTGGCGGTGCTCCGTTGTCTGATCCAGTGACGATATCCGCTCGGGTAAACGCCATGCGCCCCACCCTGAAAGCTGGGATCTTCTCCGCCACCAGCCAGATGATATGCCTGCCTTCAAACAATTGGCCACTTCGTCCAGGGCGAATGCCTGACCAGTTTCTTCTGATGTGGATTCCGTCGCTGACGGAATCTCGAGCGGTAATTTTGGCAATCATACGACAATGAGAAGCACCTTGCTATCAGGCACCATGGCGATATCACGGCAGCCCACCCGGCGTTTATCATTCCACCATTTCAATGCCGCCAATGGCGCGACACTTCATGTCTTCCACTCCCATTCCCTGTATTTCTCACAGTCCCTGTTACTGCATCCCGGATCGAATGGAAAGACTGCAATATGGGACGAGCAGCCGCTGTCGTACAGCACATCCGAACCCATGGGGTAATTGATGGGCTCGCCGCATTTCGGGCATACCCGGCCGGTGCATTTCTGGCACAGCCAGGGGCGGAAGCCGGCCAGGTAATCCTGCCGTGCGCGTTCGATGGCATCATCCGTCCATTTGGCCGGGTCACCCTTCACCAGCAGATAGCAGCCGCTGCCATCCTCCAAAGGAATAGAGCGTTCCGGGTATTGTGGATTGCCGCCGCCACGATAGCGGTCGCTCAGGCCAATGGCCCAGCTGTGCTGGGCGACAATGCGCATGCCGCCGATGGCTTCCAGGGGGTTCTGGCAAAACACGCAGCTTTTGGCCGGTAATCTATTGAGGTGATGATTCATGGTTTTTCTCCTGCTCCAGGTGAGAATGCAGCGAAAGATCCTGTGGAGCGAGCAGGAGCCACGCTTTAGCAGAATTTCTGAATCGCCCTGCAAGTTGTTGGTTAAATCGGCGATGATTGTTGGCCCGGTTTTCCCGGTGCAGGCGTATTATGGCATGGTCAGTGGCTCATGGGATGAGACTGCAATCAGAAATCCATCTGGCGGTTTCGGTAGCCCCCTGCGATTGTTCGTCGCTGCCCAAGATCACAATTACTTGTGATTTCCAGCCTCCACCCCCATTTTGTGTCACCATGAACACAGCACAAGGGACAAGGAGCCAGACAACATGAACCAGAACAATTTCTCCCTGGGCGGCGGCAGCCAAAAGCCCGAGATCGAAATCAACAGGACCAGCAGCCCGAAGTTCTGGCAGAGCCCGGGCTTCAACTTCATCATGTATCTGCTGTTCATCTTCCTGTCCTTCCAGCTATGGCAGGGTTACGAGCAGGCAAAACAGATTGAGATCCCCTACTCCGAGTTTCTGCAGCATGTGAAGAACAAGGAGGTGAAGGACGCCGTGGTCACGGAGAAGGTCATCTACGGCACCCTCAGCGTGCAGGACGAGAAAACCCTGGAGCCGAAGAAGTTCATCACTACGCCCCTGTGGAACCTGGATCTGGCCACCCTGCTGGAGGAGAACGGCGTCAAGTACGTGTACCGGCGCAGCAGCAACTGGCTGGGCAATTTCCTCATGAACTGGGTGCTGCCCTTCGGCCTGCTATTTCTGCTCTGGGGCTGGATGGCCCAGCGCATGGGCAATATGAGCAAGGGCTTTCTGAACATCGGCAACAGGATACACATCCATCCCGATTCCCTGCCCAAGGTGACCTTCGATGACGTGGCGGGCAATGATGAAGCCAAGGAAGAGCTGCGCGAAACCATCGAGTTTCTGAAGAATCCCCAGAAGATCCAGCGCCTGGGCGGGCGCATGCCCAAGGGGGTACTGCTGGTGGGGCCGCCGGGCACGGGCAAGACCCTCATGGCCCGGGCCGTGGCCGGAGAGGCGGGCGTGCCTTTCTTCAACATCAGCGGCTCCGAGTTCATCGAGATGTTCGTGGGCGTGGGCGCGGCCCGGGTGCGGGAAATGTTCGAGCAGGCCCGGGAAAAGGCGCCCTGCATCATCTTCATCGACGAACTGGACGCCATCGGCCGGGCCCGGGGCGCGGGCCCCGTCATGGGCGGGCATGACGAGCGTGAGCAGACCCTCAACCAGCTGCTCACGGAAATGGATGGCTTCGATCCCTCTACCGGCGTGGTGGTCATGGCCGCCACCAACCGCCCGGAGATCCTGGACAAGGCCCTGCTGCGGGCGGGGCGTTTCGACCGGCAGATCGTCGTGGACAAGCCGGATCTGGAAGCCCGGGAGCAGATCCTGCGCCTGCACGCCCGCAAGCTCAAGCTGGCCGCGGATGTGGATCTGCGCGTGGTGGCCCAGCGCACCCCCGGTTTCGTGGGCGCGGACCTGGAGAACATCTGCAACGAGGCGGCCATCCGTGCCGTGCGCCAGAATCACGACCAGGTCACCATGAAGGACTTCGAGGCTGCCATCGACCGCGTCATCGC
>JALVEW010000136.1 GCA_027030425.1 Sedimenticola sp. | reverse complement strand
ACCATCAGGGCAATCCCGTGATCTATGACCCGGCCACCTATTACGGGGACCGGGAGGCCGAAATCGCCATGACCGAGCTGTTCGGGGGTTTCGGCAAGGCCTTCTATGACGCCTACAACGCCGCCTGGCCCCTGGACCCCGGCTACCGCACCCGCCGCACCTTCTACAACCTTTACCACATCCTCAACCACGCCAACATGTTCGGCGGCGGTTACGTGGGGCAGGCAAAGCGGATGATGGAAAGTCTGTTGGCGGAACTGGGCTAGGGAGCAGCAAATGCTGGCCAAAGCCGGGAATTGCCGGTTCCCTGTTTGCGACACCCGAAAACAGCAACAATAAAAAAGCCCCCGTGATTGGGGGCTTTTTTGTGTTTGCTGTGACGCCGGTACTTGGTCTTGTCCCGAACCACCTGGCTGCGGTATCGCCGCTGCATCACCAGGCCCTTGGCCTTGCCTTTTCTCATCATTGCTTCTCCAGGGTAATGAATTGATAATCATGGGGATTTTGCTGATCCGCCTGATGTCCCTCACGGGCGGTCTCCCGCCATTCATCCATATCGAATGCCGGAAACCAGGCATCGCCTTCCACTTCCACATCGATCAGCGTCAGGTACATGCGACGGGCAAGAGACAGTGCCTGGGCATAAAGATTCGCGCCACCAACTATCATCAGTTCGTCCACCTGGCCCGCGGCTTCAATGGCCTCCTCCAGGGAATGCACCACCTTTGCGCCTTCCGCCCGGTAATCCCAGTTGCGGCTGACCACGATATGGGGGCGGCCCGGCAGCAGGCCGGGAAGGGATTCCCAGGTCTTGCGCCCCATGACCATGGGTTTGCCCATGGTCACTGCCTTGAAATGCTGCAAATCCGCCGGCAAATGCCAGGGCAGCCGGTTTTCGTGACCGATTACCCGGTTGCGCGCCATGGCGCTGATGATGCTGATGAGGGGCTTGTCCATGGTGCGCATTATGACCGGGCAAAAAGAAACCCGCCAGCGGCGGGTTTCAAGCGGAGCTTCATGAAGTTGGTTCAGGCAGCCTGATCCACGCAAAGTTCTTCTTCAGCTTCGATCATCATCTCGATGACCACTTCCATTTCGGACGGGTTTTCACCGGCCACTTCACGCCATTCAGCGCAATCGAGTTTCAGTACTTCTTCAGACATGGCGACCTCCGTACAGGTGCATTAGTATTTAAGATGAGTCTAATATACTGATAATTACGTGGAGGCGTATTGACAAATATCAACATGAAAGGGGAATTCTTTCACAAACCGTAAGGATAATTTTGGTACAGCTTGGGGATGCTCTCTACCCAACAGGAGAGCATTTTCGTCGATTTTCCGAGATCTGCGCCGTTTTTCGCCAATATGCGTCAAACAGCAATAGGAGCGCGTATCCCCGGATGGCACTGGTAATCCTGGATGGCGAAATCCTCATAGGAAAAATCATCCAGATTCCGTACTTCAGGGTTCAGTTTCATGGTTGGCAGGGGAAAAGGCTCCCGGGAAAGCTGCAGATCCGCCTGCTCCAGGTGGTTGCTGTACAGGTGCGCGTCTCCCAGGGTGTGAATGAAGTCCCCCGGCTCCAGGTCGCAGACCTGGGCCACCATCATGGTGAGCAGGGCGTAGCTGGCGATGTTGAAGGGCACCCCCAGGAATATATCGGCGCTGCGCTGGTAGAGCTGGCAGGAGAGGCGACCGTCACGCACATAGAACTGGAAGAAGGCATGACAGGGCGCCAGGGCCATCTTTCCGCGGGCCACGTTTTCCTGGGGAGAGATGCGCTCATCCGGCAGATCCGCAGGATTCCAGGCAGAGACGATGATGCGCCGGGAGTCCGGGGTGGTTCTTATCTGCTCTACGATCTGCTGGATCTGGTCGATGCTGGAGCCATCCGGGACCGGCCAGGATCGCCACTGATAGCCGTAGATAGGACCAAGATCACCGCTTTTGTCTGCCCATTCATCCCAGATGGTCACGCCGTTGTCGCGCAGGTAGGCGGTATTGGTGTCGCCCTTGAGAAACCACAGCAGCTCGTGGATGACGGACTTGAGATGAATCTTCTTGGTAGTGACCAGGGGAAAGCCTTCACCCAGATCGAAACGCATCTGGTGGCCGAACACCGAGTAAGTCCCCGTGCCCGTACGGTCACCCTTGGGCGCCCCTTCGGTGCGCACGCGCCGCAAAAGTTCCAGGTATTGTTTCATCTGTGCCCCGCCTTTCGGTAAGCCGCCGCCATCAGCACCACTCCCGCGATAATCATGGGCAATGATAACAACTGGCCCATGGTGAACCAACCGCCCGCCAGATAGCCCAGCTGCACATCCGGCATGCGCACGAACTCGATGAGAAAGCGGAAGATGCCGTAGCCGATGAGAAACAGGGCGGACACGGCCATGGGCGGCCGGGGCCGGCTGGAGAACCACCACAGCAGGACGAACAGCAGCAGCCCTTCCCCCAGGGCCTCGTAAAGCTGGTTGGGATGCAGGGGAGGGGTCCATTCCGTGCCGGTTGGCAGGCCCAGCTTGTCCCGGCACAGGCTGACGAACGCATCGCAGCGCAGCTGCATGGCCCAGGGCAGATCCGTGGGCTTGCCCCAGAGCTCCCCGTTGATGAAGTTGCCGATGCGTCCGGTGAACAGGCCGATGGTGATATAGGGGGCAATGAAGTCCGTGAGCTCGAAAAACCCCTTGCCATGCTTGCGGTTGTACAGCCACATGGCCGCCAGCACCCCCAGGAAGCCGCCATGGAAGGACATGCCGCCTTCCCAGACCCGGAAGATGCGCGCCGGGTCCGCCAGCCAGTCGTTGAAGCCGTAGAACAGGATATAGCCCAGGCGCCCCCCGAGTACCACGCCGACGGCGCAGTAGA
>JALVEW010000135.1 GCA_027030425.1 Sedimenticola sp. | reverse complement strand
TGCCGCCCAATCCCGTTTGCTGAAACTGGAACAGGGGGAAATCGAAGCCGCCCGCTATGGCGTGGGACGCAAGCCCGTGGACGTGATGATCACTGGCCAGGTAAAGCTGCGGCGCAATCCCCCGGTTTACGTGGCCGGCATGACCGTTCGTACCGTGTCTCTCACCAGCTGGTCGGTGCGGGCTGTTGCCACCCAGACCCATGAAATCATCTTCAGCAAGAATTTCCGCTCCAGCCGCAAAACCTACAATGATGAAGATGAAGCCATACTGGCGGTGGGGAAAATGGCGGGCGAACTGTTTTCTGATCAGGTATTCAAGGACTATGTGGCCACGCCTACCCGCAGCCTGGTTTTCGCCATCTACGGCCTGTCCAGCAGACGCATCGCCCAGGACATGAAACGGGATCTGCTCAGCGCCCGCTCCATTACCGGCGTGCGTTTCAAGGAATATCATCGCGGCGCCGAGGCCCTGTTCGACATCGACTATGTGGGCACGCGGGAAGAATTTGCCAACTATGTGGACTCGGTGCTGCTGAAAGCCCTGAACCGCAAATATGGGGAAGACACTTTTGCCGTGGTCCGGGAAAGCGGCGATCTGGTGCATGTGCGTGTTCTCAAACCCGAGAACGTCACTCGCGAAACCATCATCGCCAAACCCAGCCTGACCATGACAGTGGCCAGCCGGGATCGTGTGAAGCAAATCGTCAAATCCCAGGAAACCCTGGTCAAGGTAGCCGCGGTCAATCCCGACATCCCTTCTCAACTGGATGACCTGTAACAGTAGTAGGACAAATCATCATGAATAACACCAAGAACACCATTTGTCGGATTCTGTTCCTTGTTGTTGTGCTATTCAGCCAGAATCTTCTCGCCGCCGGCAAGCTTCGGGTAGCCGTGATGCCCGTCGAAGGCGGCAATGGCATATCCAGCAGTCTGAAAGAAGCCGTGCGCCTGGACCTGGAAAGCCAGCTGGTAAAAAGCGGCAAGGTGGATGTGTTGGACAGGGACAAGCTCAAACGCCTGTCCGAGGAAATGAAACTTTCCCTGGAAGGCGTCATTGATCCGGCAACCATGCAGGAACTGGGTAAGGTAACCGGTGTTAGCGTGTTTCTGTTCCCCCGCATCACCAGTGCCTGGTCCCAGGTGAAGCGTGAACGCATTCCCCTGGTCAACGAGGATGAGGTACTCGTGCAGGCGGGCTTCCAACTGGCGCTGAAGCTGGTGGAGACGGAAACCAGCCGCATACTCGCCTCGGAAAAGGCCAGGGGCAGCTACTTCCTCAAGCGCATGGAAAGCGAAGGCGGCATTCCCAGCCGGGGGGCCGCACTGGCTTCCGCCCGTTCCAGGGCCATGGAGCAGGCCGGCAGTATCATCCTCACCGCTCTCTATCCCGTGAAGGTGGCCCACTACAACGCAAACAGCGGCGTAGTCACCCTCAACCGGGGCAGGGATGCACTGAAAGTGGGCCAGAAGCTGAAAGTGTTTTCCGTGGGTGAAGCCATCATCGATCCCGACACGGGCGAACAATTGGGCAGCGACGAAGAACAGATCGGTCTCATTCAGATTACGGAAACACGCTCCAAACTGTCCCGGGCAAGCATTCTGAAAGGCCGGGTGGAAGTGGGCGCCATCTGCCGATAGTTACACCCATCCAGGGGATACATATGAAAAAGCTCGCTACATCTTTTCGCATGAACACCAGGCTGCGCGGACTGCTCATGGTCTTGCTGCTGGCTTGGCTGAGCGGCTGCACAACAGCCACGAAACATGCGGAGAACATGTCCTCTGCCCACCTCATGGGTCAGAAACAGGGTCTGGCGGCCGAGGTTCACAAGCTGGAAAAAGGCGTGCTTACCAAGCCCGACGAAAATGGCGTACAGCACATCAAGCTGGACACGCCGGTGATCAAGCTGCTGGAGCTCGGCGCCCTTTACCATTATGCCGGCATGTATGAACGCAGCAACGAAGCCCTGGAAATCGTCTATGCCCATTACGCGGACGAGGAAATGAAGACCAGCATCAATTTCAGCGGCCTGATGAAAGCGGGCGCCAAGAGCGTTTTTTCCGAAGCCCTGGGAACGGCCTATGAGCTGGCCGGCTATGAGAAGGTCTTTCTCCACACCCTGAAGACCCAGAACTACCTGATGATAGGTGACCTGGAAGGCGCGATGGTGGAAGTACGCCGCGCCGAACATCAGCAATCCCTCATCGAGGACGAAACGCTCAAGGACAGGGAAAGGCTAAGGAAGGAAAAACAACAAAACAGGAATAACCTCCAGGATCTGCAAAAAAAAGACATCGACAACAGCCAGAACAGCTTCATGGAACAGGCAGGTCTGAGTGATGAAGAACAGGCGCTCATCGCCGACATGGTGGACGGCTACAGGAATGCCGTCACCTACAATCTGTCTTCCATCGGCTACGAGCTGCAGCGGGCCACGGAAGGCAATCGGGTGCTGGATGATGCCACCATAGACCTCGGCAAGTCCCTGGCGCTGCAATACAACCCCGGGGTGGCGGACCGCTTCGTGCGCTGGGCCACCTATCGGGGCCTGCGCAGTGCGCCCCAGAACCAGAAGCTGATCAAGCTGGTCAGGAAACGGGATCGGAAGCTGTACAGAAATGCCGTTGCCGTACCGAACCAGATGAAGAATGTTCATGTCTTCGTGCACACCGGGTACAGCCCGCGCATAGAAAAGCTGAACATCCGTATCCCCAATCCCCGCTCCAAAACCATTTCCAAGATCGCTATTCCACGCTATAAGCGCCAGCCCGATCAAAAGTACCGCCTGGTGATCACCGATGGAAAGCGTCATGGACAGGCGGGAAAGGATCTGGATTTCGACGCCCTGGCGCTGAAGACATTCAATGACAAGCTGCCCGGCATTTATTTCCGGGCGCTGCTGCGCCTCATCGTCAACACTAGAGTGGATGAGGAACTGAATGACCGCATGGGCTGGATGGGCAGTGTGCTGGCCGCGGTAAAGAATGAGCTCATGGAAGACGTGGACACCCGCAGCTGGACATCCCTGCCCAAAATCATCCATTACGGCACCCTGTTCACCCGGCAACCCAAAGTCAGGGTCAAGGTGCTGGACGAATCCGGTCATGCCGTATTCAACCAGACCTACCCCATGAAAACCGGCAAAGTCTTGATGGTGGACATAAGGTTACTGGGGAAGAAATCCGTTGCCCAGGCCGCCTATGTGGATGCAAGAACGGGAGTGAAGGTTGGGCGGGGCGGCCTGCGTAATGAGATTCGCAAGTTACAGGCCGGCCTCAACGCCCTGGGATTCGATGCCGGCCCCGCCGACGGCGTCCCCGGCGCCAAGACCAAGGCAGCACTGCAGGCATTCCAGAACACGCACGGTCTCTCCCCCACCGGCAAGCTGGACAGGAAAGCCATGGCCGCAGTCGGGAAAGCCTTCAAGGAAATGGTGCTGGAGGTTCAGACCCTGTTGCAACAGAAGGGATTCGATCCTGGCAAGCCGGACGGCATTGCCGGAAACAAGACCTACAAGGCGGTCAAGGCCTATCAGGCATCTGCCGGCTTGCCTGTGGATGGCGTCATCGATATGAAGTTGTTGAAACACCTTCAAAACAACTGAATACTTATCAATCAAACAAGATATCAGAGAGGAGCAACAAGACATGGAAAAAAAACTGCTGGCGGCATCCCTGTTGACAGCCGTAGTGGGCCTGGCAGGCTGCCAGAGCAATCCGACCGTTTACCGTGACCCGAATGCTGAATCCGCGGTCAAGACCAACCGTTGGCAGGCTCAGGATGTCCAGTCCACGGCCTTGCGCATGGTGGATTCCCTGCTGGCGGATCCCGTGATTGGTGACAAGAAACCCATCGTGCGTTTCAGTGGCATCAAGAACAAGACCACACAGCATATCGACACCAAGCGCCTGTCCGACCGCATTCGCACCTACCTGATACAGTCTCGCAAGGTTCGGGTACTCACCGACCTGGATTCCGAGCAGGATCAGCGGGACTACGGCGGCATGGAGGCGCGCATGTCCCGTTCCGGCATCGCGGACAAGTCTTCCAAGCGCAAGCGCAGGTACAAGACGTCCGAATACCATCTCTTTGGCGAGATTTCGGAAATCTACAGCACCGATGGCTCGGCGGCTTCCCGGGCCTACCAGATCACCCTGAACCTCTACGACTATCAGACAGACGAGTTGCTCTGGTCAGATATTCAGGATATCGAAAAGGTTACTTCCAAGAGTTTCTTCTGACGCGAATCAGGCCCTGCTGATTTTTCCCGGCGGGGCCTGCTTCCCCCTCCTTCCCTCGTCCGTCGGCAATTGACGGAAACCAGCGCCATCTCCAGCCATTTTCACCTGCAGGATGTTGAAAAAGTCCCTCCATGGACTTTTTCAACCACGGAAGTGGAAAACGCGGTTTACCGCTTCCTTCATTTTCAATGACTTACAGCCATTGAAAATGGTGGCACGTCCTTGTGCCACGCACAGGTTGTCAAAAAACGGTGTTTTTCAACAACCTGCTATAATTGGCTGCTTTCCTGCTGCCCCTTGACCCAAGCACCGAAGATGGACAAAACATTCGACCCCAAACAAATCGAAACCCGCTGGTACCAGACCTGGGAAGAGAACGGCTGGTTCGCCCCACAGGGATGTGGTAGTGCCGCAAGAGGCAGGACGCCGGACGCGGCCGCCCCCCGGGGTGGCGAGCGCAGCTATTGCATCATGATCCCGCCGCCCAACGTGACCGGCAGCCTGCACATGGGCCACGCCTTCCAGGACACCATCATGGACGGCCTCATCCGTTACCATCGAATGAAGGGAGACAACACCCTGTGGCAGCCCGGCACCGACCACGCGGGCATCGCCACCCAGATGGTGGTGGAGCGCCTGCTGGAAGCCGAGGGCAAGACCCGCCACGACCTGGGCCGGGACAAGTTCATCGAGCGCGTGTGGCAGTGGAAGAAAGAATCCGGCGGCACCATCACCCGCCAACTGCGGCGCATGGGCGCCTCCCTGGACTGGGAGCATGAGCGCTTCACCATGGACGAAGGCCTGTCCGAGGCCGTGCGGGAGGTCTTCGTGCGCCTCTACGAGGAAGGGCTCATCTACCGGGGCAAGCGCCTGGTGAACTGGGATCCGGTGCTGCACACGGCCGTATCCGACCTGGAAGTGCTGTCCACCGAAGAGAACGGCCACCTGTGGCACATGCGCTATCCCCTGTCCAACGGCACGGGTCACCTGGTGGTGGCCACCACCCGCCCGGAAACCATGATCGGCGACTGCGCCGTGGCCGTGCATCCCGGCGACGAGCGCTACAAACATCTGCTGGGCGAGTTCGTGGAGCTGCCCCTGACCGGGCGGAAGATCCCCATCATCGCCGACGAGCATGTGGACCCCGAATTCGGCACCGGCTGCGTGAAAATCACCCCGGCTCACGACTTCAACGACTACGAGGTCTGGCGCCGACACCGGGACGAGAACGCCATCGCCGAGCAACCCCATGGCGGGCTCATCAACATATTCACCGTGGATGCCGCCATCCGCGCCAACGAGCCAGAGGACCAGGGCCTGATTCCGGAGAAATACGTGGGCATGGACCGCTACGCGGCGCGCAAGGCCATGATTGCGGATTTGGAGGCCCTGGACCTGCTGGAAAAGATCGACGATCACAAGCTCATGGTGCCCCGGGGTGACCGTTCCAACGCCGTCATCGAGCCCTTCCTCACGGACCAGTGGTACGTGAAGATCGAGCCCCTGGCCAAACCCGCCATCGAGGCCGTGGAAAGCGGCCGCATCCGCTTCGTGCCGGACAACTGGAAGAACACTTATTTTGAATGGATGCGCAACATCCAGGACTGGTGCATCAGCCGCCAGATCTGGTGGGGGCACCGCATTCCCGCCTGGTATGACGAGGCGGGCAATGTCTATGTGGGCCGCAGTGAAGAAGAAGTGCGCCGTCAACACGACCTGGCGGCGGACTATCCCCTGCGCCAGGACGAGGACGTGCTGGACACCTGGTTCAGCTCCGCCCTGTGGCCCTTCTCCACCCTGGGCTGGCCGGAACAGACCGAGCGCCTGCAGACCTTCTACCCCACCAGCGTGCTGGTCACGGGCTTCGACATCATCTTCTTCTGGGTAGCGCGCATGATCATGATGGGCCTGAAGTTCATGGACGAGGTTCCCTTCCACGAGGTCTATGTTCACGGCCTGGTGCGCGACGCCGAGGGCCAGAAGATGTCCAAGTCCAAGGGTAACGTGCTGGACCCCATCGACGTCATCGACGGCATCGACCTGGAGTCCCTGGTGGCCAAGCGTACCTCCGGCATGATGCAGCCCCATCTGGCGAAGAAAATCGAAAAGCAGACGCGCAAGAACTTCCCCGACGGCATTCCCGCCTATGGCACCGACGCTCTGCGCTTCACCTTTGCCTCCCAGGCCTCCACGGGCCGGGACATCGTGCTCTCCTTGCAGCGCATCGAGGGCTACCGCAACTTCTGCAACAAGCTGTGGAACGCCTCGCGCTACGTGCTGATGAACACCGAAGGCAAGGATTGCAGCGCCGCAGCAGACGCCCTTTCCGTGGCCGACCGCTGGATTCTCTCCCGCCTGCAGTACACGGCGGAGGAAGTCGCTTCCGCCATCGAGGGCTACCGCTTCGACCATGCCGCCCAGGCCATCTACGAATTCACCTGGAACGAGTACTGCGACTGGTATCTGGAGCTCACCAAGCCGGTGCTCAATTCCGATGACAGCAGCGAGGAGCAGAAACGCGCCGCCCGGCATACCCTGGTGACGGTACTGGAAGCCCTGCTGCGCATCACCCACCCCATCATGCCCTTCATCACCGAGGAGATCTGGCAGCAGGTGAAAGTACTGGCGGGCGTGGAAGGCGAGACCATCATGCTCCAGCCCTTCCCCGTGGCCGACGAAGCCCTGCGGGATGCCGGCGCCGAGGCGGAAATGCAGTGGGTCATGGACTTCATCCAGGGCATACGCCGCATCAAGGGCGAAATGAACATCTCCCCAGGCAAGCCCGTGCCCGTGCTGCTGGAAAACGCCGGCGAACGCGACCGGACCCGCCTGGCCGACAACCGCCACTACCTGGATTTCCTGGCAAAGACCGAATCCGTGCGGGTGCTGGAGCCAGGCGAGGAAGCCCCCGAAGCCGCCATGGCCCTGGTGGGCGAAATGAAAATCCTCATCCCCCTGGCCGACCTCATCGACAAGGAAGCAGAACTCAAGCGCCTGGAAAAAGAGCTGGCCAAGCTGCAGGCCGAAGTGGACCGGGCGGAGAAAAAACTGTCCAACCCCGGTTTCACGGACAAGGCCCCGGAGGCCGTGGTGCAGAAGGAACGGGAAAAACTCCAAGCCGCCCGCAGCGCCATGGAAAATCTGGCGGAACAGGTAGAGCGCATCCGCAACCTGTAAACTGATTTCAACCCGAACCCAGGGTTCAACCCAAGGAGAACATCATGAAGATATGGAAGACAGCCGTTATAGCCACCGTAGTCAGCACAAGCACCGCCTGGGCGGGATTTGGCGATATGCTCAAAGACACCGCAGGCAGTTATCTCAAAGGCGATAGTGCCGCCTCGGGACTCAGCCAGGGACAAATCGGCGCAGGATTGAAAGAAGCGCTCAGCGTCGGCGCCGAGCGCGCCATCGACTACCTGGGCCAACCCGGCGGTTTCCTGAATGACGCCAAGGTACACATTCCTCTGCCCTCGGCCGTGGACAAGATCGCCTCCGGCCTGCGCATGGCCGGCCAGGGCGCCCTGGTGGACGAGTTCGAAACCACCATGAACCGCGCCGCCGAGGCCGCCATTCCCAAAACCCTGGATATCGTCAAGGAAACCGTGAGCAACATGACCCTGGACGACGCGCGCAAGATTCTCAACGGCGGGGATGACGCCGCCACCCGTTACCTGCGGGAAAAAGCCGGGCCATCCCTGGAAAAAGCCATCAAACCCATCGTGTCCCAAGCCACGGACCAGGTGGGCGCCACGGCAAGCTACAAGCAGCTCACCGGCAGCGGCGGGGGCATGCTCGGTGGCCTGCTGGGAGGCGGCAGCCCCCTGGATCTGGACAGCTATGTTACGGAAAAAACCCTGGACGGGCTTTTCTACAAACTGGCCGAGGAAGAAAAGGCCATTCGTGAGAATCCCATGGCGCGAAGCACGGACTTGCTGAAACAGGTATTCGGCAGATAACACACTGGACGCCCGCACCAATAGCCTTATACTTCAGTGATTTACAGATAAAAGTTAATGGATATTGGTGTTCTTGGCGCGTTTCTCATGGGGCTGTTTGGCGCCCTGCATTGCGTGGGCATGTGCGGCAGCATCATGGGCGTACTGACCTTCAGCCTGCCTTCGCAGACCCGCCAGCGCCCGGGGCGTCTGCTGGGGTATCTCGGCTATTACAGTCTTGGCCGCATACTCAGCTACACCTTGGCCGGCGCCCTGGCCGGCGCCTTCGGTTCCGGCCTGTTGCTGAGCCTCAGCCCGCGCTATGGTCACTCCATTCTGCTGCTGGTGGCCACTGTGCTCATGGTGGCCGTGGGTTTCTATCTCGCAGGCTGGTTTCCCGGCCTGGCCCAAATCGAGCGCGTGGGCGCCCCCGTCTGGCGCAAGCTCGAACCCCTGGGAAGAAAACTCCTGCCCGTCAAATCACCCTTGCAGGCACTGCTCTACGGCCTCGTCTGGGGCTGGCTGCCCTGCGGCCTGGTCTATTCCGCGCTCTTTATTGCCTTGGGTCAAGGCGGCGCCATCGAAGGTGGTGTATTCATGATGATGTTCGGCCTGGGCACCTTGCCGGCCGTGGTGACTACGGGTGTTTTTGCCGATCAGATCATGCGCTTTGCGCGCAATCCGCGCATGCGTATAATTGCAGGCATTGCACTGATCGCTTTCGCCCTCACAGGGCTTATCATCAACTGGTAGAAGATATAGAGATGAACAAACCGGGCAACCACAAGATGCTGGGAAACTCTCCAGAGTTCACCGCGCTATTGCGTTCCCTGGACATTGCTGCCGCCACTGATGTGGCTGTCATTCTGCTGGGAGAAAGCGGCACGGGGAAGGAACTCCTGGCCCGCCAGATCCACCGCAACAGCGCCAGGGCCGACGCACCTTTCGTGGCCATCAACTGCGCGGCCCTGCCCGAAGGCCTGGCGGAATCCGAGTTCTTCGGCCATGTGAAGGGCGCCTTCACCGGCGCCATTTCCGACAATCCCGGTCGCATCAGCCAGGCGGAAGGTGGCACCCTGTTTCTTGATGAAGTGGGCGAAATGTCCCTGGACATCCAGGCCAAGCTGCTGCGCTTCCTGGAGTCCGGCGAATTCCAGCCCGTGGGCAGTCTCAGGCAGCGCCATGCCAATGTTCGCCTGATTGCGGCCACCAACGCGGATTTGCGGGAAAAGGTCGAACAGGGCAGCTTCCGTGAAGACCTCTACTACCGCCTGAATATCGTTCCCTTCCACGTCCCTCCCCTGCGTGAGCGCACGGGCGACGTGGAACTGCTGTTGGCCGGCATCACCCTGGATTTGGCCGAGCAGTACAAGCTGGAAGCACCCAGTTACACCAAAGCCGCCATGAACTGCCTGCGCAGCTACGACTGGCCGGGCAATGTAAGGGAACTGCGCAACCTCTGCGAACGCATGCTCATCCTGTTCAGCGGCCGGGTAATCGACGAGGGCAACCTGCCCCGGGAAATTCGTCACCAGCACAGCAGGCGCTGGACCTTCTCCCTTCCCGATACCGGCATCAAGCTGGAAGAGGTGGAAAAGGAACTGCTGCAGCAGGCCCTGGAAAAGACCGGCGGCAACCAGAGCAAGGCGGCACGCATCCTGGGCCTGACACGCTATGCCTTTATTTACAGGCTGAAAAAGTATCAGTTGCAGTCCTGAACAGCTTTAACTGATTCAGGCCGGCATGACCGGCTACCCTGACAAACCGGGAAGTGCTCATTTGTTGAAACGCACCATGGGCTACATGTCCAGCATTCTCGGTCGCAGTTCCACTAGTGATGACACCACCGCTTGTTCAGTGGGTTTCCTTGGGCTCAGGAAACTTCCATTTCCCCTCCAGGATGCTCTTGTCCGGACGATAGAGACGCACGATATAGACCCAGTCCGGGAAGATGGGCAGGAAATTCTTCGCCTTGGGATCACCACCGAAGTGGATGGTCACCGAGCCGTCCTCGTTCTTCTGCGCGGTGACGTTGTTGAAAGAATAGGCATTGTACTCGTTGGGCTCCATGAAGCGGTCCTTGTTGTAAACGGTGACCGACCAGAACCCTTTCTCCCCAATGGGAACATCCTTGGGCACGGTGAGCGTATAGGCGGTCTTGCCATCGTTCTTGGGCACCTGGCGCGGCAAATAGAGGGCGTCCTGGCGCTGCAGGCCACCCCAGCCAACGGCCACGCCCATGGCATTCTCCAAATAGGAACGGTCACACTTGACGCCAAAGAAGGTAGAGCTGTCCGAAAGGGTACTGCCGATT
>JALVEW010000134.1 GCA_027030425.1 Sedimenticola sp. | reverse complement strand
TGTAGGCAAAAAAAACCGGCGCTGGGCCGGTTGTTCAAATCAAGGTACAGTTCTTTTTTCCCTAGGCTGTCACGAGAATCTCCGCCCTCTCCAGCTTGGGAATGACTGTATTCTCCTCCAGTTCCATACGTTGCCTGAGACTCTTCAGCACCCCTTTGGTATCTTCGATAAAGGCGTCGGTAAACTGGAATTCACAGTCCTTCAGCCATTTTCTCTTGTACTGGGAAAATTCCGGCTTGAGCAGTTTGTCGTTGTTTATCAGCCCCCACGCCATGTTCTTGACCGACGATTCCTCGTGGGTCAGAAGATTGGGGTAAAGGCCCTTGTGCTCATCCGCCAGGTGATCGGTCACCATTTCACACAGATCACACAGCAGAATATGCGTGACCTTGGCAATGGCGTGAACCGACAGTTGCTCCGGTGTCATCAGATTCTCTATCACTGATGCCGTTTCAATGATGTCCCGGCGGCGCCGGTGAAGATCGGCAATGGTTGTCATGGATACATCCTCCTTCTAAATCCTTTTCAACATCTATATTAGTTTTTTATTATTAACTGTATTTATCCCAATCCGGGTTTGAATTTATAATACACGGGTGATTCAGGGAAAAAACTTGATCCCAGTCAATAAATTTCAGAAAAATTGACATTTGTCAGAAAACCCCGGGATTGAAAAACCGGGGCAAACACCCCTCCCCTGCTTGCGGAAACAAAAAAAAAGCCGGCCACGAGGCCGGCTTGCATGGGGAACCACGGAAGGCCGTCAGTGACCGCCGCCCTTGAGCGCCGTCACCAGACCTTCGCAAACATCCTTGGCATCCCCAAAAATCAGGGAACAGTTGTCCTGATAATAGAGCAGGTTTTCCACGCCGGAATATCCCGGGCGCATGGAGCGCTTGATAACATAAATGTTACGGGCCTTGGCCACATCCAGAATAGGCATGCCATAGATGGGGCTGGAAGGGTCGGTCTTGGCCGCCGGGTTGGTCACGTCATTGGCTCCCACCACCAGTACCACATCCGTGGTGGCGAATTCAGGATTGATCTCGTCCATCTCCAGCACATGATCATAGGGGATGTCGGCTTCCGCCAGCAGCACATTCATGTGTCCGGGCATGCGCCCCGCCACGGGATGGATAGCGAACTTCACTTCCACGCCGTGTTCCTCCAGCAGCTCCATGAGTTCTTTCAGCGCATGCTGGGCCTGGGCCACGGCCATGCCATAGCCAGGCACGATGATGACCCGGTTGGCGTCTTCCATCCAGTAGATGGCATCCTCCACGGAAGCCGCCTTGACACCTTTCTCCGCCGCCTGGGCCAGGGCGCTGGGGCCACCTTCACTGTCACCCCCGAAACCACCGAATACCACGTTAATGATGGAGCGGTTCATGGCCCGGCACATGATGTAGGACAGGATGGCGCCGGAAAAGCCCACCAGGGCGCCGACGATGATGAGCAGGTTGTTGCCCAGGGTAAAGCCCGTGGCCGCCGCGGCCCAGCCGGAGTAGCTGTTGAGCATGGAGATGATGACCGGCATATCCGCCCCGCCGATGGGGATGATCAACGTGAAGCCCAGCACGAAAGCCAGCAGGGTCATCAGCACCAGGGCCCAGGAGGCCTCGGTGGTGGCGAACACCACGGCCAGCCCCACGGTAATCAGCCCAAGCACCGCATTGAGGGCATGCTGTCCCTTGAAAATCACAGGGGCACCGGAAATCAGCCCCTGGAGCTTGCCGAAAGCGATGACCGAACCCGAGAAGGTAATGGCACCGATGACGATGCCGGCGGACAGTTCTCCCATGAGCACGGGATTGAGCAGCCCGGCCTGAGCCTTGTTCAGATAGGTGCCCAGGGCCACCAGCACGGCGGCCATGCCCACGAAACTGTGCAGGGCCGCTACCAGCTGGGGCATGGCGGTCATCTGCACCCGGGCGGCCAGCACGGAGCCTATGACGGCACCCGCCGCCACCCCGGCAATGATGAAGCCATAGGACTGGACTTCGCTGCCCAGGAGGGTAGCGCCAATGGCAATGGCCATGCCGGCCATGCCGAAGAAGTTGCCCTTGCGCGCGGAAGCCGGATGGGTCAGCCCTTTCAGGCCGAGAATGAACAATACGGCCGATACCAGGTATGCCAAGGCCTGAGCGTTTGCAGAAATCTCCATCATCGCACTCCCTTATTTCTTGTCTTTCTTCTTGAACATGGCCAGCATGCGGTTGGTAACCAGGAAGCCGCCAAATACATTGATGGAGGCCAGCAGCACGGCAAAGAAGCCCAGAATCTCCGCTGTGGTTCCCGCGGATTCCGCGCCGGTGACCAGCAGGGCGCCGACGATGACGATGCCGGAAATGGCATTGGTCAGGGCCACCAGGGGCGTGTGCAGGGACGGGGTTACCCCCCAGATGACGAAATAACCAATGAAGCAGGCCAGTACGAATACATAAAGTGCGACCAGTGTGTCTGGCATTGTTCTAGTCCTCGGAAAATCAGTTTTCTGGAGTCAGCAGCGCGGCGGCCGTGATTTCGTCTTCGGCAAAGTCCTTGAACACCAGGCCCTCGTCCGTCTTGTCCACCATGATGTCCAGGAGATTGGCGATATTGTGAGCGTAGAAAGCGCTGGCATCCCCGGCCATCATGGACGGATAGTTGGTGAAACCCACCAGGAACACACCATGCTTCTGCACCACCTTGTCCGCTTCCGTCAGGGGGCAGTTCCCGCCGTTGGCGGCCGCCAGATCCACGATAACGGAACCCTCGCGCATGCGCCTGACCACGTCTTCGGTCACCAGCACGGGCGCGGGCCGGCAGGGAATCAGGGCCGTGGTGATGATGACATGGGCCTTGGCCAGCTCATCAGCCAGCAGCTCCTGCTGGCGTGCCTTGGCCTCATCGGAAAGTTCCCTGGCGTAACCGCCTTCTCCGGAGCCTTCTTCACCGATATCGAGGTCTATGGGCTTGGCGCCCAGTGATTCGATTTGCTCGCGGGTTTCCGGGCGGATATCGTAGGCATAGACATCCGCGCCCAGGCGGCGCGCCGTGGCAATAGCCTGCAACCCGGCCACGCCCACGCCGAGGATCACTACCCGCGCGGGCTTGGCGGACCCCGCGGAAGTCATCATCAGAGGGAAGAACCGCCCGTAACGGGCCGCCGCTTCGATCACCGCCCGGTAGCCGGCGATATTGCTCTGGGACGACAGGGCGTCCATGGACTGGGCGCGGGAAATACGGGGAATGCGTTCCATGGCCAGGGGGCGGATATCACGTTCGAACATGGCCTTCAGAGTGCCATCGTCCTCACAGGTCTCGATATGGCCTATGTACAGGGCGCCCTCCTTCATGGCGGCGATCTCGTCCTGGCTGGGCTTGCGCACCTTGGTCACGATATCCGCAGACAGGGCCGCGGCACGATCCACCAGGGCCACGCCCACGGATTCATAGTCATCATCATGGTAACCGGCGGCCAGGCCCGCGCCCGCCTCCAGGCTCAGCTTGAAGCCCTTGCCAATGAGCTTTCTGGCAATGTCCGGAGTAATGGCCACCCGGGCCTCGCCCGGCAGGCTCTCCTTGGGAATTCCGATATGCATATTTTTTCAGATTCTTGTCGAAGTTCGTCGTCTGTTCCCGCGCATATCGCGGAAATCCGGTGAATCCGGGTCATCCAGGAAAACCCTGGCAAACCGGAATGCAATTTTCAATTATCCCATAATTTACCGGTCTGGTGTCCCTGCATGTACAGGGAAATTCCCGTCAGACGGTGTGACGCCGCATCCACAGGAACAGCAGCAGGATCACTGCCAGTGGGAATATCACCACCAGCACCGGCGGCAGATCCAGTGCCAGCACCAGGAAGGAAAAGCCGCGGCTGAACAGGTACAGCAGCGTGCCAAGCATGGCGCCCCACAGCACCCGCTGCCCGGCAGATACATCGCGTCCGCTGCGCATGACCATGGGCATGGCAAGAATCAGCATGGCCAGGGTGGTCAGGGGTACGGCGATCTTGTTCCAGAAGGTCACCTCGTACCTCAGGGCATTCTGCTCCCGCGATTTCAGGCTCTGGATCTGCTCCCACAACCGCCAGGCTGGCAGCATGATGGGATCAATAAAAGCGACACTGAGCACCGACGGATCCACCACCGAGTTCCAGGCCAGCCATTTTCTCCTTTCCAGCCTGAGTCGATCGTCTTCAATATGGGTCTGCCGCACGCCTTCCAGCACCCAGCGTTCATCGCGGTATTCTCCCGAACCGGCCCGGATAAGTGCCTCCAAGCTGCGCTTATCATCGAATCGATAGATGGTCACGTCCTGTAGCTCCCCCGCCGGCGTCACCCGGCGAATGTTAATCATGGTGTCGCCATCCTTTGCCCAGAATCCATTGCGGGAACTGAAGGTGATCTGCTTCTTCTGTTTCTCCAGGCGGTACTGGTTGCCGTACTGCTCCAGCACGGGACCTATACCATCCCCCACCAGCACCACCAGCAACAGCAACAGCAGTCCGCCCTTGAGTACGGCTGCAATAATCTGCCCTGGCGTCATGCCCGCTGCCCGCATGGCCACCAGTTCCCCGGCGGAGGCCATGCCACCGACACCCAGCAGCGCACCAATGAGGGCAGACACGGGAAAAGCCTCGTAGAGAAAACGGGGCACCGAACAGGCCGCCACGATCATGGCATCCAGGCTGCCGTAATCGCCCTTGCCCAGATCCTCGATTTCATCCACCAGGGCCAGGACAAATGTCAGTATGGTGAGCACCAGCAAGGTCATGAGAGTGGCCTTGACAACAGTGGCGGCAATATAACGATCAATACGCTTCATGACAGCCTTGTTTTCCATCGCCGCCACAGGGACGAATAAGCGAGGCTGTCCAGGCGAGTGATGACCAGGGCCAGCACCACCGCCAGCCCCGGCACCCACCAGATCCCCATCCATTCCGGGGTCACGCCTTTGGCCATCCATTTCTCCGCCAGGCCAAGCAGGTTCATGTAAATGGCGTAGATGATCACGGCAAGGGTGAGACGGCCATAGACACCCTGACGGGGCAGGGAACGGGCCAGGGGCACACTGAGCAGCATCAGGGCGAAGATGGACAGGGGCGCCGACAGCCTGTCCTGGAGTTCCGCCTTGAGCTTGATGTCATCACTGGCCATCAATACCGCCGTGGGCAGGGCGGTCCGTGAAACCGTGGTGGCCTGTGACGCCACATCCGGCAGGCGAATGCCATAACGATGAAAATCAGCAATGGAAAAAAGCGTCTTTCCCGGAACGCCCTGGTAACGCTGCCCCTCTTCCAGTACCAGGTATTTCCCCCCTGCATCGCCCAACCCTGTCAACCTGGCACGGCTGGCCACCAGCACACCGGGTTCACCATTCAACTGATAGCGGACGAACAGATCCCGCAAGCCATCACCCTGTTCATCGGTATGGCCAACATAAATCATGAAGCGGCCCTTGTTGAATTCGTTGAAGGCGCCCGGCTTGAGTCCGCCGATACGAAACTGTTTCTTTTCCTGTTGCTGCAAGTTGTCCGCATAGGCCCTGGCCTGGGGCAGCACCACCAACACCAGCACCGCAACCAGGGCCGCCAGGGGCAGCGCGGCCAGGAAGAAAACCCGGTACAGGCGCAACAGTCCCGCGCCAGCACAGTTGAGCGCCACCATCTCGCTGTCCCGGTACATGCGCCCCAGCACCCAGAGCACGGAAAAGAAGAAAGCCGGCGGCAGGATGAACCCCAGCAGCTTGATAATCTTCAGGCCCACCAACACGCCCATGACCTTCATGCTGATGCTTCCCGCCGCCACCTGCCCTAGCAGCAGCACCAGGGAATTGGCCAGTATCAGCAGAAGCAGCACGCTCACGATGACCAGCAGGGCACGGAACACCTCCCGGATGAGCATTCTGTCGATAATGGAAAACAGCAAGAAAAAGACCTTGTGGGCAGCCTGGACTCAATGGACGAATTCTACTCCCGCGGACAAGCCCTGTCTTGCCTGTCCTGTGCTTCGCCCATGCTTTCGGATCAACTAACAAGATGTTGAAAAAGTCCCCATGGACTTTTTCAACCACGGAAGCGGAATACACGGTTTCCCGCTTCCTTCATTTTCAATGGCTGTAAGCCATTGAAAATGGTGGCACGTCCTTATGCACACACAGATTGTCGAAAAACGGTACTTTTCAACAACCTGTTAAGGATCAACTTCAATGGTCATCACTGTCCACCGCGCACCAATCGAACATAGGAGAGGTTACTCCTAAGACCCGCGAAGCTGCTTCCATTACTGAACCTGAGACCCCAAGCGTCCTCCTCCGGTTCATAGGAAGCAGCCGGCGATGACGACCAAACATAGGAACCTGGATCATTGGGAAAGAAGGCAAGATTGATCGTGGGAGCATAACAGGCCAATTCCAGTATGGAGGCCAGTTCCTTGATGTTGGGCAAACGCCAGTCATTGTACCCGGCCAGAGTGGAAGCAGCCGCTGCCTCAAGCGCCTGTTGCCAGTTATAGGCAGTGGGGCCGTCGGCTGAACAGTCATTGCCACTTTGCCCCAGCAAGCATTGGCTCCACATAAGGCCGGTTTTCCTATGTGTGACAGTGCCATCTCCATTGTCCACAAAATCGCTATCCGGCGTGGACGGGGACATATTGGGATTACAGGTTTGCGCAGCCTGGGCTGCACCAAAGGATGCCGCCAGCAAAACCGCAGGCAGCAGGACCATGGAAAAAGCTGGAAAGCTGACTCTGTTCATTCGTAAGGTTCCTCAGGTAACCGGCTGGCCTGCCGTGGCAGACACCGAGCCGGGGCGTCGTTCCCGATAATCATTGTCCGCTTCGCACTAACCGCACATAATGGTGGCTTACCTTATCGAACTTTCCGTCACGCCCATAGGCGAAATCGAGAACCCATGCGCTACTAGAGCTATTAGCGCTCGCCGAAGACACCCAAACTTCCGATGCGAACTGGTTGGGAAAATAATCCTTGTCTATCGTCGGGCCAGGCGGAAGCAGGGAATAATCCACCAGAGAGCGCAGCTCTTCCATGGTAGGCATACGCCAGTCATGGTAACCACACCAGCCCGCTTGGTTGACCCGTGCCACATATGCCTGTGTATTGCAGTAAGAAGCGGGTTCGACACTGTTGTAGCCGTAACAAGTATCGCCATTACCCTCATCACCTGAAGCGCCGCCGTTAGTGGCAGAATCAGTGTTGTACCAAGTGAAGGTGTCCAATCTGTCATGAAGACCGCCATCATCAGTCTTCACTTCCCACACCAACCCCGTGACGTTGTCTTGCACACAAGACCAGCTGGTAGTACTGGCGGGCAGGGAAGCGCCATTGGCATCGAGCTTGGTAAAACTGAACCCGGCATGACCATCGGAATCGTCATTGTGAGTAGCATCGCGGCCCTGATGGCAATCCTGGGATGCGGTGATGTTGCTGGTGCAGGTGCTGTTGTTGCCTGTAGGGTAATCGCCTCCCCATGTGATGCCAGTGTCGTTGAGTGCAACTGCCTTGTCGAGTTCAAAGGTCCTGACGATGAACACTGCCATCTGGGCGCGGCTCAGCGATGCTTCTGGACAATAGTTGCTGGCATCGCAACCATTGGTTATGCCTTCTGCTGCCAACTGCTCTATCCAGGCAGCCGCCCAGTGCGTGGCCGGAACATCATTAAAAACCGTACCGGTGGCAGCCGGCGGAACATAGGCCTGACCGTATTTTGCCCGCAGCAGGAACACCGCCATCTGGGCGCGGCTCAGTGATGCTCCTGGACAATAGTTGCTGGCATCACAGCCATTGGTTATGCCTTCTGCTGCCAGCTGCTCTATCCAGGCTGCCGCCCAATGCGTGGCAGGAACATCGTTGAACACCGTACCGGTGGCAGCCGGCGGAACATAGCTCTTACCATGTTTTGCCCGCAGCAGGAACACAGCCATTTGGGCACGGTCCACATCATCATCCGGGCAATACTCCGTGGGAGTGCAGCCACTGGTAATGCCTTCGGCCGCAAGGGTTTCAATGTAGTAGTACGCCCAATGAGTAGCGGGCACATCAGAGAACCTGGGAGCGGCCTGTATGCCCGTAGCTCCTCCCCACGTCAGAAAAAACGCCAAGAGATATCCGACTGGATGCCGGACAAAAAGTCCAGAGTAAGACTGAACGCGTCTTTCTCTATCATTCATGGTGCCACCCCCAATTACAACAACGCGGGCTCTTGATTTATTGGCAGTAAAATGTTAACGCAACCCACAAGCTGCGGTCAAACCGACGCTCTCCATCCATGCGAGTCACAAGCGAGAAACCGGCGACAACCCGTCGGGACACCCGGTTTGAAAACGCTCCCTGAAGAAGCATTGTTTAGCAGAGAAAGACCTTGCGCCGATATGAGACCGGAAAGCCGTTTCCACAATCCGGCAATCCAGATGGGCATCAACAACTCCATGCAGCAGGAAGGAATTGATTGTAAACTCTGCCCCTTGTTGCGAATAATAAACACGGAAACGCCATGCACTATCTGACCAAGACCACCGTAGCAGACAATCTTGCCACCCAATGCCTGATCCTGGGTGTCTTCGAAGGCAGGCAGCCGGGAAGAACCCTGGGCGAGCTGAACGCAAGGGCTGCCGCCGCCATCAAGGCCGCACTGAAAAAAGGCGACATGACCGGAAAGTCGGGCCAGACCCTGATGCTTTACGCCGTGGACGGTCTCAAGGCGGAGCGAGTAATGCTCATGGGCCTGGGCAAGAAAAAATCCATGACTTCGAAATCACTGGCCTCCGCCGTGGAGAACGCGGTGGCCCAGCTGAACGAAAATGCCGCCAGGGACTGCGCCATGGTGCTGCCCCCGGAGCTCGACACGGCATCCGCTGTTTATTCGGCTGCCCGTGATATCGTCCTGGCCGCCGAAGGGAAGCTCTACCGTTTCGATCAGTGCAAGAGCAAGAAGGACCGTCCCGCCAGGCCCCTGGGCAAGATGACGCTGGTCACTGGCTCGCGCGGCATTGCCAACACGGTGAGGAAGGCACTGGCTCATGGAAAGGCCATTGCCTCTGGCATGAACCTGGCCAGGGATCTCGCCAATCTTCCCGGCAATATCTGCACCCCCAGCTATCTCGCCCGCCAGGCGAAGAAGCTGGGTAGCAAGTCCACCAAGATGAAGGTAAGCGCCCTGACGGAAAAGCAGATGGAAAAACTCGGTATGGGCGCCCTGCTTTCGGTTTCCAAGGGCAGCCGGGAGCCAGCCAGGCTCATCGTCATGGAATACCGCGGCGCTTCCGCCAACGACCGGCCCGTGGTGCTGGTGGGCAAGGGACTGACCTTCGATGCCGGCGGCATCTCTATCAAGCCTTCGGCAAACATGGATGAAATGAAGTACGACATGTGCGGCGGCGCCAGCGTCATTGGCACCCTGCAGGCCTGCGCCGAGCTGGAACTGCCCATCAATGTGGTCGGCATCGTCCCCTCCTCCGAGAACCTGCCCGACGGCGCGGCCAACAAGCCGGGAGATATCGTCACCAGCATGGCCGGCCTGACCATTGAGATACTCAATACCGACGCCGAGGGCCGCCTGATCCTCTGCGACGCCCTCACTTACGCGGAACGCTTCAAGCCTTCCGCCGTGGTGGACGTGGCCACACTTACCGGCGCCTGCGTGGTGGCCCTGGGCCACCATACCACGGGCCTGCTGGCCAATGACGACAAGCTGGCCGAAGAGCTTTTCCAGGCCGGAGAGGCCATCAACGACCCCTGCTGGCGCCTGCCCATGAACGACGACTACCGCAAGCAGCTGGACAGCAACTTCGCCGACCTGGCCAACATCGGCGGCAAGGGCGCGGGCACCATCACCGCCGCCTGCTTCCTCGGCGCCTTCACGGAAAAGTACAAGTGGGCTCACCTGGATATCGCAGGCACCGCCTGGAAGAGCAGTGACAAGGGAGCCACCGGCCGCCCCGTGCCCATGCTCATGCAGATGCTGCTTGCACGCTGCAAGTTGGTGGAATGACCCGGGTAGATTTCTACGTGCTGCAACCGGGCAGCCGGGGCAATCGCTACACCCTGGCCGTGCGGCTCGCCGAGAAGGCCTGGAATGCCGGGCACCGCGTCCTTATCGCCACCGCTTCCAGTGAAGACCTGCGGCACATGGACCGCCTGCTATGGACCTTCCGTGACCAGAACTTCATTCCCCACGGCGTACTGGGAGAGGCGGACCCTTCCCTGAATCCGGTGCTGGTCACCGACCGCCAGGAGCCTGGCGACGAGCACGATGTCCTCATCAACCTGCGCGCGGACATTCCCGATTTCTTCAGCCGTTTCGAGCGCGTGGCCGAATGCGTGGACCAGGAGCAGATCCAGCTATGCCGGGATCACTATCGTTTCTACCAGAACTGCGGCTATCAGCTGAACACGCACAAAATCAGTGATTGAGGTCCCTCTTCCCCTTAGCAGGATGTTGAAAAAGTCCTTCCATGGACTTTTTCAACTACGGAAGCGGAAAACGCGGTTTCCCGCTTCCTTCATTTTCAATGGCTTACAGCCATTGA
>JALVEW010000133.1 GCA_027030425.1 Sedimenticola sp. | reverse complement strand
TTGATGGCGACCTTGTCCGCCCCGGCCAGCAGCATGCGGCGCACGTCCTCCACGGTGCGGATGCCGCCGCCCACGGTAAGGGGGATGAACACTTCCGAGGCCACCTGCTCGACCACATGGACGATGGTTTCGCGGTTGTCGGAGCTGGCGGTGATGTCCAGGAAGGTGATCTCGTCGGCGCCTTCCTCGTTGTAGCGGCGGGCCACTTCCACGGGGTCGCCGGCATCGCGGATGTCCACGAACTGCACGCCCTTGACCACGCGGCCGTTGTCCACGTCCAGGCAGGGAATGATGCGCTTGGCCAGACCCATGTCAGCAGCTCAGCTCGTCGGCCAGTTTCTGGCCTTCGGCAAAATCCAGGGTGCCTTCGTAAATGGCCCGGCCAGTGATGGCGCCCATGATGTTGTTGGTGTCCGCCTGGCACAGGGCCTCGATGTCCCGCAGATTGGTGATGCCGCCGGAAGCGATGACCGGGATGTTGATGGCGTTGGCCAGGGTGGTGGTGGCCTCCACGTTGCAGCCGGTCATCATGCCGTCGCGGCCGATGTCCGTATAGACGATGGCGGATACGCCGTCGTTCTCGAACCGTTTCGCCAGCTGAGTGACTTCCTGGTCCGTGACCTCCGCCCAGCCATTGATGGCCACCATGCCGTCTTTTGCGTCCAGGCCCACGATGATGTGGCCGGGAAAGGACTGACAGGCGCGGGCGACGAATTCCGGCTCCTTCACCGCCTGGGTACCGATGATGCAGTAGCTCACCCCGGCCTTCAGGTAGGCTTCAATGGTGGCCTCGTCGCGGATGCCGCCGCCCACCTGGATGGGCAGGTCAGGATATTTGGCCGCGATTGCGCGGATGGCGTCGCCATTCACCGGCTCGCCGGCAAAGGCGCCGTTGAGGTCCACCAGGTGCAGGCGCCGCGCGCCGGCCTCCACCCAGCGGCCAGCCATATCCACCGGCTGGTCGGAGAACACCGTATCGTCTTCCATGCGCCCCTGCTTGAGGCGCACGCACTGGCCGTCTTTCAAATCGATTGCGGGAATGAGCAACATCAGCTTGGCTCCCAACTGACAAAATTCTTCAACAGACGCAAACCGGCGTCCGCGCTTTTTTCCGGATGGAACTGCACGGCGAACAGATTATCCCGGCTGATGGCGCTGACGAATTCCACGCCATAATCCGTGGTCGCCGCCACCAGTTCCTCATCCTCGGGCACCACATGGTAACTGTGCACGAAATAGAACCGCGCGCCGTCCTCTATGCCCTCCCACAAAGGATGCGGCCGGCGCTGTTTCACCCGGCTCCAGCCCATGTGGGGAATCTTCAGGGACAGGCCGTCATCACCGGGCATGTCGGCGGCAAACCGTCGCACCCGGCCGGGGAATATGCCCAGCAGCTCGGTGCCATCGTTCTCCTCGCTGAATTCCATGAGCACTTGCAGGCCCATGCAGATACCCAGGAAGGGCTTGCTCTCCATGGCCTCGCGCACTTCGCGGTTCAGGTGATGCCGGCCGATGGCGGCCATGCAGTCCCGCGCCGCGCCCTGGCCGGGGAACACCACCCGGTCCGCCGCCTTGATCCACTGGTGATCGTCGGTGACCCGCACCTCGGCATCGGGAGCCACGTGTTCGATGGCCTTGGACACGGAGCGCAAATTGCCCATGCCATAGTCCAGCACGGCGATCTTCTGTCCCATCACAAACTGCCCTTGGTGGAGGGAATGGCGCCGGCCAGGCGCGGATCCTCTTCAAGGGCCATGCGCAAAGCGCGACCGAAGGCCTTGAAGATGGTCTCGGCGATGTGGTGGGCATTGCTGCCGCGGATGCAGTCGATATGCAGGGTCACCAGAGCGTGGTTCACGAAGCCCTGGAAGAACTCGTGGAACAGGTCCACGTCGAACTCCCCGATCATGGAACGGCGAAAATCCACGGGCATCTCCAGGCCGGGACGGCCGGAGAGATCGATGACCACCCGGGACAGGGCCTCGTCCAGGGGCACATAGGCATGGCCGTAGCGGCGGATGCCCTTCTTGTCGCCCACGGCCTGGGCAAAAGCCTGGCCCAGGGTGATGCCCAGGTCCTCTACCGTGTGGTGGGCGTCGATGTGCAAATCACCCTTGGCGGTGATGTCCAGGTCGATGAGGCCATGGCGGGCCACTTGGTCGAGCATGTGCTCCAGGAAAGGCACGCCGGTATCGAATTTTCCCCTGCCCTGGCCATCCAGATCCAGCTTTACGCTGATCTGTGTTTCCAGGGTGTTGCGCTCCACGCTGGCGCTGCGAGTCATGGCCGGTCTCCGAAATTGCGAGGGCTGGATTATAACCCGAATCATGGTAGTTTTCTTCCAATGAAACCCCATGTCGCCCAGTTCCGCTTCCATGGCTGCCTGAACGATTTGCTGCTGCCGTCACAGCGTCACGCCCCCCTGACCTACCGGTTCCGGGATGCTCCCGGCATCAAGGATCCCGTGGAAGCCCTGGGGGTGCCCCATTCGGAGGTCGGCGAGATACGGGTCAACGACACCCCGGCGGGTTTCGGCTACCAGCTGCGTCCGGGAGACCGGGTGGACGTCCATCCCCGGCATCCGGCGCCCCCTGAGCATACCCCTTCCTTCGTGGTGGACGTGAATCTGGGAAAACTGGCCCGCTGGCTGCGTCTCCTGGGCTTCGACACAACCTGGCGCAATGACCTGGACGACAGGGAAATCGTGGATATTTCGATTGAAGAGTCCCGCATCATTCTCACCCGGGACCGCCGGCTGCTGTTCCACCGTGACATCCTGGACGGCTACTGGATACGCTCGGACCAGCCCGACGAGCAGGTGGTGGAGATACTGGAACGCCTGGCCCTGTGGCAGCAGATCCATCCCTTCCGCCGCTGCACCGACTGCAACGGCTTGATCCAGGTCATCGCCAAGGAGAAGATTGCGCATAAGCTGGAACCCCTGACCAGAAAATACTACCGGGATTTCTTCCGCTGCAGCCGGTGCGGCAAGATCTACTGGCGGGGCAGCCACTACGACAATCTCATGAAACGACTGCGGGCACTGAACCATGCGCGAGATCATCACCATCAGCACCAGTGAGCGGGAAGTTCTGGTGGACATCACTCCCCGGGTGGAAGCCCTGGTGGCCCAAAGCGGCATCCGTGACGGCCTGGTCAACATTTATGCCCAGGGCGCAACGGGCGCCATCATGATCCAGGAGAACTGGGACGACAGTGTGCAGACCGACGTGGTGAACCTGTTGCGCAAGCTGATTCCCCGGGGCGTATGGCTGCATGACCGGCAGGACGGCAACGGTGACTCCCACCTGAAATCCGGCCTGGTGGGCCCATCGGAGAGCATCCCCCTGATGGACGGCAAGCTGGGGCTGTCTACCTGGCAGAACATCTTCTTCTGCGAGTTTGATGGCCCTCGCAGGGAAAGGCATATCATCTGCACCATTCTTCAAGACCCGTCGTGAACGGCAAGCCCTCAGCCCCCATCACCGAAAGAGATCTCCTCGAGGCCATCACCACGGTGCTTTCGCACTATATCTGTGAAACCAACCCTCATGTGCTGTTCAACGGCCTGCTGGAGGCCCTGCTGGAGATCACGGACTCGGAATATGGCTTCATTGGCGAGGTATTCCACGATGAACGGGAACAGCCCTATGTGAAATGCTACGCCACCACCAATATTGCCTGGAACGCGGATACCCGGGCTCTGTACGAGGAAAACCGGCAGAAGGGCATGGAGTTTTCCAAGCTGGACAGCCTCTACGGCAGCGTGCTCAAGACCGGTCAGCAGGTAATCTCCAATGACCCGGCCAGGGACCCCCGCAGCGGCGGCCTGCCAAAGGGACATCCGCCCCTGAACACTTTCATGGGCCTGCCTTTCTATGGTGGAGGCCAGCTCCTGGGCATGGTGGGCATTGCCAACCGCCGGCCCGGTTACGACAAGGCCCTGGCCGAGGCCCTGCATCCCTTCCTGGTCACCTGCGGCAACCTGATTCAGGCGTATCGCAACAATCGCAGGCGTCAGGACACGGAGCGGGAGCTGAACCGCTACCGCCAGCTGCTCCCGGAAAAACAGCTGGAACTCGGGAAGGGTTATCAGCTTTGCCTCTCTCCCCTGAGCCTGAGCCACAACGATCACCCGGTGATGCTCAGCCGCAAGGAACTCCTGCTGTTGCAGATCCTTGCCCTGGGCATGAACAAGCCGGTTTCCGCCAAGGCCATCGAGGATCATGTGTGGCAGGACGTGGTGGTGGGCGGCTCATCCCTGCGCTCACTGGTGCGCCGCCTGCGTAACAAGCTGCCTGAACTGGAGATAAAGACCCTGTCCGGCACCGGCTATATGCTGTTGCGCGAGGACTAGACATCATGTTTTGACTGTCACAAAAATATCACAAACAAATCACGGCACGATGGCCACCCCGGAAAGGAAAGCCGGGATACTATCCGAACACCCTCTGGAGACCCTTGTGAACAAGACACAGAAACAACGGCTGGCCTGGCGTACAGGGTTCTTTCTGCTGTTCATCCTGGCGCCGGTGTTCGATCTGTTCCGCTTCGACCTGGAACAGAACCATTTCTATTTCCTCACCTTTCCCTGGACCCTGGGCATAGACGCCTTTCGCAGCGGTGAAATCGGGGCCATGGAAATGGCCGCCAACATGGGCCTGCGCTTTTTCCTGCCCCTGGGGCTGGTCATCGGCCTGGGCATCTGGATCTCCTGGAAATGGGGCCGTCTGTATTGTGGCTGGCTGTGCCCCCATTTTTCCGTGGTGGAAACCATCAACCATTTTATGCGCAGGGCCTCGGGCAAGCTGTCACTGTGGGACAGGGAACCCCTGCCGGAACAGCAGGCGGATGGCACCTGTGTGCCCGTGAACCGCAGATGGTGGTGGCTGACGGTGCTGGTCATCCTGGGTTTCTCCTTTCTCTGGGCAGTGGTGCTCATCACCTACCTGCTGCCACCAAAAGAAATCTACTACAACCTGTTCCACCTGAGCCTGACCCGCAACCAGGCCCTGTTCATCGGCGTGGCCACGCTGCTGTTCATCATCGAGTTCACCTTCGCCCGTCACCTGTTCTGTCGTTTTGGCTGCGTCATCGGTCTGGCACAGAGCCTGGTGTGGATGGGGAACAAGAAAGCCCTGGTGGTGGGCTTCGACCGGGCCCGCTCGGCCCAGTGCGCGGACTGTGACGCTTCCTGTGAACACGCCTGCCCCATGCGCCTCAAACCGCGCAGCATCAAGCGCAAGATGTTTACCTGCACCCAGTGCATGCAGTGCGTGGAAGCCTGCGAGCGGGTTCACGACAACGACCCTCGCCCTCCGCTGCTGCATATGCTCAGCGACCAGTGCGCCCTGGACGTATCCCTACGGGATTTCGGCCTGAAGCCGGATATTCCCTCGGACTGCTTTCCGCCGGTTCACCGCAAAAACATGGACTGAGCCGCGACACGAAGCCAGGTTATGGCTGTAGCTCGGGCTTTAGCCCGACAATCCACTACTCAGCAGTCCTCACACAGGGCAGCATGAGCCGCCGCCAGGCGCGCCACGGGGATGCGAGGCGCGGAGCAGGATACGTAGTCCAGGCCGATACGGTGACAGAAATGGATGGAGGCCGGGTGGCCGCCATGCTCACCGCAGATACCCACCAGCAGATCCGGACGCTGTTCCCTGCCCCACTTCACCGCCAGCTGCATGAGCTTGCCCACCCCTTTCTCGTCCAGCACGTCGAAGGGATTGTTCTGGAGGATGCCCCGCTCGTTGTACAGGGGCAGAAACTTGTTCTCCGCATCCTCCCGGGAAAAAGAGAAAGTGGCCTGGGTGAGGTCATTGGTGCCAAAGGAGAAAAAGGCCGCTTCTTCCGCCAGGCTGTCGGCACGCATGCAGGCCCGTACCACCTCTATCATGGTGCCGAACTGAAAGCACAGCCTGTGCCCCAACTCGGCCTCCAGCTCTGCACTGACCCTGTCCACGATGCCTTTCACGAACAGCAGCTCCTGGGCGGTGCAGACCTGGGGCACCTTGATCTTGGGATGCACCTCCAGTCCCTTGCGGTCGCAGGCCATGGCGGCTTCCAGCACGGCGCGAATCTGCATCTCGTAGATTTCCGGGAAAGTGATGCCCAGGCGCACCCCCCGGTGTCCCAGCATGGGGTTGGTTTCATACAGGGCACGCACCTTCTTGAGCATGGTCTCTTTCTTGAGAATGGCTTCTTCCACCTGGTGGGAATCCACGGGCTGTTCCGGCAGGGAAGCGGCTTCCCCCAGGAGAGACAGGGTGCCCGCCAGCACCTCCATGCCACGCACGGATTCCTTCAGCCGGTGGAGATATTGCAGGTCATCCCGCAGCTGCTCTTCGCTAGGCAGAAATTCATGGATGGGCGGATCGAGAAGACGGATGGTCACGGGATGAGGCGCCATGACCTCGAACAATTCCTGGAAGTCCTGGCGCTGCATGGGCAGCAGTTTCTCCAGGGCCTGGCGGCGGTGCTCAGCGGTCTCGGCCATGATCATCTCGATGACCACGGGCAGGCGCTCCACGGCATTGAACATGCGTTCCGTGCGGCACAGGCCTATGCCCTTGGCGCCGTATTTCAAGGCGCGGTCCGCATCCACCGCCGTATCGGCATTGGCCATCACCGTAAGCCGGGCGGCTTCGTCCGCCCAACCCAGCAGGATGTTCAGCTCGGCGGAGAAATCAGCCTCCACCGTGGGCACCCGGCCCAGGTAGACCTTGCCACTGGTACCGTCTATGGTGATGAGATCGCCCTCGCGGATGACCGTATCGCCCACCAGGGCTTCGCGCAGCAGAACATCTACCTGAATGCCCTCGGCGCCCGCCACGCAGGGCTTGCCCATGCCCCGGGCCACCACGGCGGCATGGGAGGTTTTTCCGCCCCGGCTGGTGAGTATGCCCCGGGAGGCGAAAAAGCCGTGGATGTCCTCGGGCTTGGTCTCCTCGCGCAGCAGAATCACATCCCGGCCCTTGCGGCCTTCCGCCTCGGCCCGGTCGGCATCGAAGACCACGTGACCGCTGGCCGCGCCGGGGGAGGCCGGTAGGCCCTGGGCCAGGGGCGTGACCCTGGCATTGGGGTCCAGGCGCGGATAGAGCATCTGTTCCAGGTCCTCCGGCTGGATGCGCAGCAGGGCCTGCTTGCGGTCGATGAGCCCTTCCCTCTCCATTTCCACGGAGGTGCGCACCATGGCGGTGGCGTTCATCTTGCCGTTGCGGGTCTGCAGGCAATAGAGAGTGCCACGTTCGATGGTGAACTCAAAATCCTGCACTTCCCGGTAATGGGCTTCCAGCTTCTGGCGCAGTTCCTCGATTTCCCTGGCCATCTTCGGCATCTCATCGGCCAGGCGGTCGATGGGCTTTGGCGTGCGTATCCCCGCCACCACGTCCTCGCCCTGGGCATTGACCAGGTACTCGCCATAGAGCTTGTTCTCGCCGGTGGCGGGATTGCGGGTGAAGGCCACGCCCGTGGCCGAGTCGTTGCCACGGTTGCCAAACACCATGGTGCAGACATTCACCGCCGTGCCATTGGCCATGTCGGGGGTGATATTGAACTCCCGGCGGTAGTCCACGGCGCGCTTGCCCATCCAGGAGCGGAACACAGCCTTGACGGCGATTTCCAGCTGCTCGTAGGGGTCTTCGGGAAAGGGCTTGCCCGTGGCCTGCTCCACCACCTTGAGGAAACGCTGGCTGATCTCCTTCAGGTCATCCGCCGACAGTCCCACGTCTTCCGTGACATGAGCACGCTCCTTGACCTGGTTGAATTCCTCGTCAAACAGCTCGTCGGAAATACCCAGAGCCACCTTGCCGAACAGCTGGATGAAACGGCGGTAGGAATCATAGCCAAAGCGCTCATCCCCCGTCTGGCGGATCTCTCCCTGAAGGGTTCTTTCGTTCAGCCCCAGGTTGAGAATGGTGTCCATCATGCCGGGCATGGACATGGCGGAACCCGAGCGCACGGACACCAGCAATGGGTTTTCCGCATCGCCGAATCCTTTTCCCGTAGCTGCCTCTACAGCCTGCATCTGCTCGCGTATCTCGTCCATCACCCCGGGGGGCAGTTCATCGGAATCGCTTTCCAGGTACTCCAGGCAGGCTTCCGTGGAAACCACGAATCCTGGCGGCACATTCAAACCAATCTGGGTCATCTCGCAAAGATTGGCGCCCTTGCCGCCCAGCAGCTGCTTGTTCTTGCCATCACCTTCCTTGAAGGAAAACACCCGTTTCTTTGACATCATTCGTTACTCCATATGCGAGGGGAAAGGCATCCAGCAGAGATGCCCATCAGTGCAGCATAGCACCAGAAAAGTGTGGAAACATGAACCTGGATCGAAGAACCCGCCCTTCCTGCAGCACGCAGGAAGAACGAGCGTCACATCATTTCAGGCGATTGGGTTCATCCTGCTCGAGATAGGCCAGTTCGGCATCCGTAAGTTGCACTTCGTCATACCCGCTAATCATGGGCATGAGGTGATGACGGAAGGAATCGCCAGTAGTGAGCATGTACACATGGATAATGACGAAACTCAGGATGGCATAGGCGCTGAGGACATGGATATTGGCCACCCAGTACAGCCAGGGATTGCTGATGCCGCCCTGCCAGTAATTGTAGAACAGGTAAGCCAGGCCGGAAATCCAGATGGCCGGAAACAGCATGAGCTTCAAAGCTGCATAGGTCATGGCCTGCAAGGGATTGTGTTTGCGCCAGAAATGCTTGCGGTAGGGATGGGGCTTGCCCTTGAAAATGTCCCAGGCGTAATAGCGCATCACCGGCCACAGGCCGTTCACCGTGGGGAGATAGTGGCGCCAGGCGCCGGTGGTCAGGTGCCAGAAGATGGCAAACACCCACAGCAACATCAGGGCGATGGCACCCCAGGTGTGCAACTCCACGGCCTGGTCGAAACCGATGAGTTCATGCACGCCATGGATGCGCAGGCCGGTGAACAGCAGCAGGAAGATGATGGTCATCTGGGTCCAGTGCCAGAAGCGTTCGAATCCACTGAAAATTTTTACACTGCGTACAGGCATCAGTCTTTCCTCCTTCCTGCCAGGAGTATGCGCAGCAGGCTATGACCGGCCACACCCCCCAGGGAACCCACCACCATCAACAGACCCAGCATATCAAGCCAGCGGGGCGCGTCCCGGCCCGGCATGTAGAAACCTTTTACTTCCGCCAGGCGTCCCTGTTTTGCATGGCATTCATCACAGGCCAGGGCATTTTCCTTCGGCGCCACCATGTGATTGATGGGCCACCAGGAATAAGTGTCCACGAAACCATATTCACCACTGTAGGGGATGCCGTTCTTCTCCATGCCCACCTTGATGGCCTTGGCGAAATCATAGTTGCCCCAGAAAGCCGCATCATCATCACCCCACAGATGCATGTACACCAGGGTGTTGTTGCCTTTGTCATAGGGTTGTTTGGTGTGCATGCGCTTGAAGGGCCAGATGCGGGAGTTCGGGTCACCGGGATCGCCGCTGAAGGAATTGATGTTTACGGGCTTGCTGGGATCGAAATGCGTTTCTATGGTGGTGTAGCGCATCACGCCATCGAACCAGCGATAGACAGGTACCACGTTCTCGGCGTACTTGAAGCTGCCCTTGATGGACTTGTAGGTATGACGCCACTCCCCATTGCCCTGCTGGTAGCCCTCCTCCTTGTAGCCTTCCCCGTTGCGGGTACGCCCGGCGGTGGTCCAGTCCCAGTCCACCTTGGTGGCCACGCCCCCCCGGGCAAAGGCCGGGATATGGCAGCTCTCACAGGCCACCCGGTCCACATGGTCGTTGAGCTTCAGGCCCTTGACGTTCAGGGGATGGGGCTTGTCGCCATGGCAGCTTTCACAGGTAGCCGTCTCCCGCTCCAGGCCCGGTTTGGGACGCGCGTGTTCTTTCTCGTCCCTGGCGATCATGTTGTAGCGGCTGCCGGCCCATTCATGCCCTTCACCCACGTGGCAGATGATGCAGGCGAAGTTCTCTCCCTCCTCAGACATATGCACGTCCACGTCCCGGGGCGGATGGAACAGCACGGAGGACAGGTCACCGTGCTTGACGTTGTCGCCGCCACCCCCGTAGAAATGGCAGGTGCCGCAGTTGCTGCGCGCCGGCAAGCGCACATTCTGAGCCACCTTCACCCAGTCGATGGGTTTCTTGCCCTCGAACATGACGGAGCAGGCCTTGTTTCCCCGGGTGGGCGGTGTCTTGTAGTAGGTGCCGGTGGACTCGTGACAAACCAGGCAATCGATGTTCTCCTCGTTGGTGAAATCGTAATTGCTGTCCTTCATGTTGTAACCGGCATGACACTGGGCGCACATGCCTTCGTTGCCCCGGGCATTGGTGCAGAAGTTGTTGATGAGGATGCGCTTGCCCAGTTTCTGACCGGTCACGGGATGAGTGTAACTCCAGGTCCAGTGCTTGTTCCTTATGAACTGGTGGCCGGCGGTGTTGTGGCAGCCCAGGCAGGCACGGGTGACCTCCGGTCCACTGCTGAATGGCCCCTGCAATTCCTTGAGCTTGGTATGGTCCGTGGTGAACTTGCGCTGCTTGTCCTTATCCAGCTTGGTGACGGGATTGTCCACCTTGCCCCTGTTGCCTATGTCCGTGTATTCGGAGATACCCAGTTCCACGCCGCCGGTGGGAATGGGCTCCGGGGCCTCTTCCGCCATGGTCCACGGCGTGACAAGCAGGCAACCCCATAACAGGCTTCCAAAAAACCACTTTGATGCGTTTGGCGATATCACGATCCATCCTCCCGGCCTGGAAACAGTTGATTTCTCTGCTATCCAACGGGTTTTATAATATGTCGGACGGAAGATGTCCTTGATATTCCTTAACTCGGAAACTATTGCGGACGCTTTTGCAAACACAAGAATGGAGCTGCCAAGTCAGGATGCTTCCTCTATCAGGGATAGCGGAAAACAGTGTTTTTTCAACAGACTGCTATGGCTTCCATCCAGGCATCCAGCAGGGCCTGACTGCCCGCTGCCACAGCAGAGCGGGGACAGGTATCCAGCACCGGCACCGGCTCCCCTTCCAGAGTGCAGGCCGCGCCTCCCGCTTCCCTGAAGATGAGATGCCCCGCTGCGTAGTCCCAGAGCTTTTGCCCGCCATGGAGATAGATATCTGCCCGCCCGGCAGCCAGCCAGCACCAATCCAGGGCCACGGTGCCCAGGTTGCGCTGGGAAGCATAAGGCGGATGCACCGCCATGAAGGAAGCCAGCGGCTCCGGAAGGCGTTTGAAGTCCACCAGCGCCAGGCAGGCGCCAAGTGATTCGGGCACTGTGGCGATCCGTAGGGGTAGGCCGCCCCGTTCGGCCCCCTTTCCACGGCGCGCCGCGAACAGCTCGCCCCGCAGGGGATCCAGCACCAGGCCCAGCACCACTTCCCCGCCCACCAGCAGCGCCAGGGAAACACTGAACATTTCAAAGCCGTGACTGAAATTGGTGGTACCGTCCAAGGGGTCGAGAATCCAGCATCCGCCCGTCTGCAACAGGGCCTCGTCCTGGACTTGGCATGTCGATTCCTCCCCCAGGAAGGCATATTCTGGCCAGTGTTTACCAAGAAAACTTTCCACGGCCCGCTGCATGGCTTTATCCGCCTCGGTGACCAGGCTGCCATCGGCCTTCAGGGTGGCCCTCACATGATGGAAACGGCTCATGACTTCCGCACCGGCGATTTCCAGGATCCCCTGCTTCAGGCGCAGCCAGTCCCCATCGTGGACAAAAGGCGTTTCCCCAATCATCCCAGCTCCCGGGTAAGCAGGGAGAACGCCGGCGCCTTTCCCGACAAGGGAATCCGCACCTGCCAGCCGCTTCCCGGCGCCACCTCCAGGGGATTGCCCTCCTTGTCGGTCATGGCTTCCAGGCGGAAGCCGGAATTGCCCCGGGGGCTGATGAGTTCCATGCGGTCACCGACGGCAAACCTGTTCTTCACCTCTACCAGCGCCCAGCCATCCGCCTGTTCCAGGATCTCACCCACGAACTGCGAACGGCTGGCCATGGAGGCACCCTGTCGGTAGTTCTGCAACTCGTGGGTTTCGTGGCGCTGGAAAAAACCGTCCGTGTAACCGCGGTTGGCCAGACTTTCCAGAGCGCCCATGAGCCGGGTATCGAAAGGCCGTCCGGCGACGGCATCGTCTATGGCCTGACGATAGATTTGGGTGACCTGAGCCGTGTAATAATGGGACTTGGTGCGCCCTTCTATCTTCAGGCAGTCCACGCCGATTTCCACCAGGCGCTGCACGTGCTCCACGGCGCGCAGATCCCGGGAGTTCATTATGTAGGTGCCGTGCTCGTCCTCCTCGATGGGCATGAACTCGCCAGGCCGGTTGGGCTCCTCCATGTAGTAGACCTGGTCTGCCTTCGGGTGCCGGCCCATGTCCGTTACGGCCACGCTGGGCGCTTCGTTCATGCGGTATTCCCAGCGGCAGGCATTGGTGCAGGTACCTTGGTTGGCATCCCGGTGATTGAAATAACCGGACAGCAGGCAACGCCCGGAATAGGCAATGCACAGAGCGCCATGAACGAATACCTCGATTTCCATGTCCGGGCATTCCTGACGGATCTCCTCGATTTCGTCCAGGGACAGCTCCCGGGACAGGATGACCCGGGTCAGACCCTGCCGCTGCCAAAACTTCACGCTCAGGGCATTCATGGTGTTGGCCTGCACCGAGAGATGCACGGGCAGGTCCGGCCAGGTCTCGCGCACCTGCATGATGAGTCCAGGGTCCGCCATGATGAAGGCGTCCGGTCCCATTTCCACCACAGGCCGGATATCGTCCAGGAAGGTGCCCAGCTTGGCGCCATGGGGCATGACATTCACCGCGACGAAAAACTGCCTGCCTTGGGCGTGGGCCTCGGCAATCCCCGTGGCCAGGTTTTCGTGCAGGAAGTCGTTGTTGCGCACCCGCAGGCTGTAGCGCGGCATGCCGGCATAGACAGCATCGGCGCCATAGGCAAAGGCATAGCGCATGTTGCGCAGGGTGCCGGCGGGGGAAAGCAGCTCGGGTTTGTTCACGGGCAAGGCCGAAAATGAAGACAGAAAGTGGATATTGTACCAACTGGATCCAATGCCGCAGACAGGCAACACCCGGGCATATTCATGCAAGGACTTCCTTTACAGGGAGAAACGTTCAAACAGCCGGGGCTTGAGCAACCACAGGAGCTCGCCACCAGCAAACCTCACGTCAGCCCAGCGCCCGGCGGAAAAACGCATACAGGCCATGGCCGCCGTGGGCATGCGTGCATTTGCCCCCGTGAAGGCGGACACCAGGCCTGACCAGGTGGGCTCATGCCCCACCAGCATGATGCTGCCATGATTTTCGGGAAGCTGCCGTATGTATTCGAGCATGGAAGCAGAAGAAGCCCCATACAGTTCCCTGTCCTGGCGATACTCCGCGCTCCAGTCGCCAGCCTTCATGGCCAGTTGCGCCGTGGTGGCGGCGCGGGTGGCCGTGGAGGAAACAACCAGGGTCGGCTGCTCGCCGGTGCGCGCCAGCAACTTTCCCATCAGGCGAGCCGCCCGGGTGCCGCGCCCGTTCAGCGGCCGCTCATGGTCGCTGCGGAAGTCAGCATCCCAGTCGGATTTGCCATGCCGGAAAAGTATCAGTTTTCTCATGGTTCAGAGCACTTCGCAGTTATTAACCCGGATCATGGAAAAATCCCCTCTCCCTTTGGGAGGGGGTCGCAAAAGGCGACAACGTACGCGATGCAGGAAAGCATCGCCATTTTCGATGGCTGTAAACCATTGGAAATGGCGGAATCAGAAAATCACATTTTTCAGATTCCAAGTCGCAAAAACCCAGGGAAGGGCTTTTACGACCTCCTCCCGAAGTGAGGAAAGGTCAGGACTTTTCCCCTCCCCCACCCTCCCGCGTGCGGGAAAAGGGTTTATCGACAGCTTTCCCCATCAGGCTCAGTTGCCGAGAGGCATGTACTTGTATTTCTGACCCGCAAGAGAAGCCTCATACATCAGCCCACCCTTGGCAATCACGAACGTAGCCATGCCCTTGTTGTAGCTCGCCCCAACGGTTTTGGCATCATTCTGGCCGCCGCTGATACCGGCTGAATTACCTGCGGTGGAAGCACTGGCGGACGCTCCCGCGGTTATGGCAACCGCATGGGCATTGGCGCTGAACTCGAAATTGCCACTGGTGAATTCCTCAAAGGCCCGCTTGTCCTGGAAGAAAATAATTTGTGTATAGGCCTCTCCACCCAGCTGGAAGCCGATGCTGACCTGGGTCATGGTTGCATTTCCCACATATCGTCCCTGAGCATAGACACAACCCTTGCCGTAGGCGCCACCCACACCGATTCCCCCCTTGCCGATGCTGGGAAAGATGGCGTAGCCGTAGCTGTTGTCGAAGAATCTTGCACTGTCCCCGGCTTTCTTGAACAGCTGCGCCGCATCCTGACATTCATCTGCCCAAGCCTGGCTCAGGGGGAAAGCAAGCAACAGCAGTACGATGAATATTCCGTGTGTTTTCTTCGTGTTCATTAATAATGACTCCTTGGAATGTTGCATTGTTGATATCTGGACACAGCGGGCACTCTGCACAGAATCGACATCACCCCATCCACTCGAAAGAATAAGGCAAAGCCATCAGACACGGCTGGTGCCCGACGCGATTTCACCGCTTGTCCCCGGATCCTTCTTCATGAGACAGCTGTCATCCTAACAAAATTCCCCCGCCAACCCTTAAATATCCACCAGCCCGGTCAGGCACCGCGTGCGAGTCTCTCAAGACCCAAGGGGGGCCAGGCTGAGTCAGCCCTCAGGCCATGGACTGGTAATACAGATTCTGGGGATGCTTAGCCTCGGCAAAGAAATACCAGCGCTCAGCCATCAGGCCCAGGTATTGCATCAGAAAAGCCGCAACCGGCAGGTAGGGAGAGGCCATCCAGTAGGAGGCCCCGAGCAGCAGCACCGGCAATATGAACACCGCCAGCAGGAAAAACAGATACACCAGGCGCATGGTGCCCTCGGACGCACCATGGAAGAATTCCCTGGTATTGAAAGAACCGCCCATGAATCCCTGGGACTTCTGCTCAATATGGTTATGGCGAATGCCGATGGCGGTCTGCAGGCTGCTCTTGTGCACCAGATGACGGTTGCGCCGCAGGGAAAGCCAGCGGCTTATGCCGGCGGCAAAGGTAAAGATCACCGCCCATGTGCCGAAGAAGCCCACCAGATCCACCCCGCTCCAGGCGGAAAAGGCGGCGGCCAGCATGAACCCGGAAGCCAGACCGAACAGGGTGAAGTTGATCAGTGTCAGGGGGCTATGCCATTCCTCGATAAACTTGATGCTGGCGTAGATCATGGCGGTGCAGAAATACAGGGCAAAGGCGGCGATGGCCCCCAGCACACCCAGAATCAGGCTGGCATCCACGGAAATCACGCCACGGATGACGAACAGGGGTCGGGTCAGTCCGAAGTAGTGAACCACGCCGTACAGGGCGATGAACAGCATCAACACGGGCAGCACGATGACCTCCCGGGAAAGCCAGGAGGTGCGCCATTTTGCCGCCGAACGCCAGGCCCGCTCGGGATGCCCCAGGTGAAAGAAGGAGGCAAACAGGCCAGCAGCCAGGAAGGCCAGGCTCAGGGCAGAGCCCATGGCGTAGAAACTGACACTGTCCTGGGGCTGCAACAGGTTGGCCAGGGAATACACCTGCCCGGTGACAAGGGCCAGGAACAGCCCCTGGCCCACGCCGATGAGGGTGGTGAGAAAAATGACCGAAAACGCGGGATGCATAAATTTCTCCGGGTAATAACCTGATCAGAAGCTGACATCGTCCAGGGTTTCGCCTTCCGCTGCCGGGAGCGGTGCTTCCTTCTTCAAGGGGTTGTCCGCCCGCTCCAGCTCGTCCTCGAAAATCTGGATGCGAGTCTTGCGCCGTGGCAGATAATGGTTGGCCGGCTTGGTGCCCCACTCGGGCATGAGCTGATAGCCGCCGTTCTCACGAATCGCCAGGGAAACTTCCGAATCAGGATCATGCACGTCACCAAACAGGCGTGCGCTGGTGGGACATGCCAGTACGCAGGCGGGCTTGCGTTCCGCTTCGGGCAGGGCGTCATTGGCGATACGGTCGATGCACAGGGTGCATTTCTTCATCACCTTCTGGTGCTCGTCCAGCTCGCGCATGCCGTAGGGACAGGCCCATGAGCAGTACTTGCAGCCGATGCACTTGTCGTAGTCCACCAGCACCACGCCATTGTCCTCGCGCTTGTAGGATGCGCCGGTGGGACAGACAGGCACGCAGGGCGGCTCCTCGCAGTGCAGGCAGCTCTTGGGGAAATGCACGGTTTCGGTACGTGGAAACTCGCCCACCTCGAAGGTCTGCACGCGATTGAAAAAGGTGCCCGTGGGGTCCTTGTCATAAGGACGGTGATCCGTCAGGGGCCCCGCCCAGCCGGAGGTGTTCCATTCCTTGCAGGAAGTCACGCAGGCATGGCAGCCCACGCATACGTTCAAATCGATTACCAGGGCCAGCTGTGTCATTTGGAAATACCTGCCTTCTTGCGGAATACGCCGGCGAAATACGCCTGCCAGCGTCCCCGGCGAACCTGCTGGCCGGGTACGGGCTTCTGGGGAACGAATTGGGGCGAACTTATTTCCGGCTCCTCGGGGCCGGCCTTGTACACCCGCACCCGCACATCGAACCAGGCGGCCTGGCCGGTGACAGGGTCCGAGTTGGACATGTGCTCGCCGGCTTCGCAGGCCGGCAACTCTTCCGAAATCACGTGGTTGAGCAAAAAGCCTTTCTGGGATTCATTGGCCCTGGGCGTCAGGCCCCAGGCGCCGGCCGCCTTGCCGATGGCGTTCCAGGTCCAGACCGTGCCCGGCTCCACGGCATTGGAGAAGCGCGCCATGCAGCGCACCTTGCCATGGGGTGACTCCACCCACACCCAGTCGCCGTCATGGAAGCCGTTGACCTTGCCCAGGTGGGGATTCACGAACAGGTAGTTGTGGGTGTGAATCTGCCGCAGCCAAGCATTCTGACTGTCCCAGGAATGGTACATGGCCATGGGCCGCTGGGTCAGGGCGTTCAGGGAATAGGTCTGGGTGTCGACGAGCTTCGACTCCAGGGTTTCGTGGTAGAAAGGCAGGGGGTCGAAATAGGTCTCTATGCGCTTGCGCAGGCGCTCCGGCGGCTGCTTGCCAGGGCGCTTGCCCTGGGCCGCAAGACGGAATTTCTGCAGCACCTCGGAATACAAATGCACGGTGATGGGCTCGGCATACCGGGTCATGGCATGGGCCCGGGCCCATTCCAGGTAGCCCTTGTTCCAGTTGCGCATGTACTGGTAGGAACGGGGCAGCTTGTAGTGGAACACGCAGTTGTTCTTGGCGTACATCTCCCACTGACGGGGGTTGGGCTCGCCCTTGAGAAACTTCTCGCCCCCCTTGCCCCGCCAGCCGGCGAGGAAGCCAATGCCGGAGCCCGGCGAGGTTTCGAAATTGACCACGAAGTCCGGATAGTCGCGAAACTTGCGCCTGCCCTCCTCGTCCACGAAGGCCGGCAGCTTCAGGCGGCTGCCCATCTCGATGAGCACATCCTGGAAGGGCTTGCACTCACCCCGGGGCGGTACCACGGGAATGCGCACGGAATCCACCGGCCCGTCGTATTCGGAGATGGGCCGGTCCAGCATGGACATGGCATCGTGACGTTCCAGGTAGGTGGTATCCGGAAGCACCAGGTCGGCAAATGCCACGGTTTCTGACTGGAAGGCGTCGGCGACGATGATGAAAGGAATCTTGTAATCGCCATTCTCATCCTTGTCCACCAGCATTTCGCGCACCCTGCTGGTGTTCATGGAGGAATTCCAGGCCATGTTGGCCATGAACAACAGCAGGGTGTCGATCTTGTACGGATCGCCCCGCCAGGCGTTGGTGATGGCATTGTGCATCAGGCCGTGTACGGAGAGGGGATACTCCCAGGAAAAGGCCTTGTCGATACGCACCGCCTCGCCATCCTCGTCCACGAACAAATCATTGGGATCGGCGGGCCAGCCGAGGGGCATGCCGTTCAGAGGCGTCTCCGGCTGGACGTCCTCAGGGCCCTTGGGAGGCTTGGGACAGGGCGGGATGGGGCGCGGGAAAGGCGCCTTGTGACGAAAACCGCCGGGGCGGTCGATGGTGCCCAGCAGGGTCATGAGTATGCCCAGGGCACGGATGCTGTGGAAGCCGTTGGAATGGGCCGCCAGGCCGCGCATGGCGTGGAAGGCCACGGGGTTGCCCTTCACCGTGTCATGATCGTTGCCCCAGCAGTCCGTCCACTGGATGGGCAGCTCGATTTTCTGGTCCCGGGCAGTGACGCCCATTTCATGGGCCAGGCGGCGGATGGTATCGGCGGGAATGCCGGTGATGCCTTCCGCCCATTCCGGGGTGTAGTCTTCCACCCGATCCTTGAGGAGCTGGAAAGCCGGCTTGACCGGGGTGCCGTCCTCCAGCTCGAACTCACCCAGCAGGTAGGGATCACAGCCAGGCGTGTGGGTACCCATGGCCACGTCCAGATCCCTGTCCCACCAGAGTTTGTTCTCAGGGTCGAAACAGCCTTCTTCTATGTGCATCTCCACCCGCTTGAACAGGCCATGATCCTCCCGGGAGGGATCATCTATGACCAGTTCCGCGGCATTGGAATACTGGACCAGGAAGTCCCGGTCGTAGAGGCCCTGCTGGATCAGCTCACGAATGATGGCCAGCAGCAGCGCCCCGTCGGTGCCCGGCTTGATGGGCACCCATTCATCGGCAATGGCGGAGTATCCCGTGCGCACGGGATTGATGGATATGAAACGCCCGCCCCGGCGCTTGAACCTGGACAGTTCCACTTTCATGGGGTTGGAATGATGATCTTCCGCTGTACCGATCATCACGAACAGCTTGGCCCGCTCAAGGTCCGGCCCGCCAAATTCCCAGAAGGAGCCGCCGATGGTGTAAATCAGACCCGCCGCCATGTTCACGGAGCAGAAGCCGCCATGGGCCGCGTAATTCGGGGTGCCGAACTGCTTGGCGAACATGCCCGTCAAGGCCTGCATCTGGTCGCGGCCGGTGAACAGGGCGAACTTGCGTGGGTCTTCCTTGCGAATACGTCCCAGACGCTCTTCCATGATGTCGAAAGCCTTTTCCCAGGAAATCTCCTCGAATTTCGACTCGCCCCGCTCGGCATCGGCACGGCGCAGCAGGGGCTTGGTCAGGCGGGCGGGTGAATACTGCTTCATGATGCCCGAGGCGCCCTTGGCGCAGATCACCCCCTTGTTCAGGGGATGCTCGGGATTTCCCTCGATATGGCGGACCTCGCCATCACGCAGGGTGACACGGATACCGCAACGACAGGCACACATGTAACAGGTGGTGTTCTTGACCTCCACCCCACCCAGGTCCTGGTCGTTGTATTCAAGAGGGTCCAGCATGATTCGAGTCCGCGGCAGCTTACAGGGCAACAATAAGCAAAGTATAATATTAGCTTGCGCTAATGTACACTTGCGCCCATGGGGAAAAGCCCCGAATCAAATGGGGAATATGGTCAGCAGCCTCCGCCCTGTTGCAGGCGGGGCAGATCCCGCACCACCACCTTGCGCCGGGAGACGGAGATGATCTCTTCTCGTTCCAGGGTATGAATGACCCGGGAGAATGTTTCCGGCGTCAGGTTCAGCAGAGAAGCCGTATTTGCCTTGGTATCCGGCAGCTCCACCACCATGTCATCATCACCCCGCTGCCGCTTCTGCTCGATCTCCCTCAACAGATAGCCAACCACTCTTTCTCTCGAAGTGAGCAGGCAGAAAGCCTCCATGTCGGAAAACAACTGGGACAGGCGGCGAGCCATATTGCGCAACAGCATGTCAGCCGCGGTGCGTTCGGCACTCACCACCTCCAAAAACGCATTGGAAGACACATGCAAAAGACGGCTGTCCATCAACGCCTGTGAATAATAGGGCCAAATGCCATCGGCCAGAATCACGGATTCACCAAAACTCTGGTTCTGGTGAACAATCTCCACCACTTTTTCCGTACCCCGGGAAGAAATGAAGGCCAGCTTGAACCTCCCCTCCAGGACAAAGTAGAAACCATGGGCCCGATCTCCCTTCTGAAACACCCGCTCACCCTTGCTCACCACGAGTTCCTTGGCTCCCCTGGATAGCAGGTACAAGGTCTCCGCATCGAGGCCACGGAAAATGGGCATGCGGTTCAATACATTGGCTATGCTATAGGCATCCATCGCGCGCTTCCGAATACAAGGTTAAAAGATCCGATCTCTTGCCTTGCTCCGCCCCGGATAAATGCTGCTCAATCAGGTGGAATCTACATCAGGCGAATATTTGTTGTTTTGAATATATTTTTACACTTATAAACAGCATTTTGCATTGATTATTCGCAACAACCACCTCTTGTTGCTTTCTCTGAACTCAGTATAGGGCGGAATTCTTCTACTTTCCGGTTAGCAGGCCCAACAGGGAGCCCCTGTTGGCTAGCCCCCTTGCAGCAAAGGATGGCGGAAGTGCAGGAATGTAGGTCGGACTTCAGTCCGATATACCCTGTAGCGGCAACCATCGTCGGGCTGAAGCCCGATCTAAGAACTGGACATCGCCGCTCCAGCTCATGACCTCCATGGACGGAGGAAATGCTGGAACTATCAGGAACAGTTCCAGTGCCCTAGCCTCTCGCGGCATACGACCGCCATGGATGGCGGAAGTGCAGATTACGCAGGGAGCAGTTATCTGCCGACCGCCATGGATGGCGGAAGCGCAGAAAATGCAGGAACTATTTTCTGCCAGTCCTTCCTTGGACATCGCCGCTCCGGCTCATGACCTCCATGGACGGAGGAAATGCTGGAACTGTCAGGAACAGTTCCAGTGCCCTGGCCTCTCGCGGCATACACTCCATCCCTGGAGATAAAAAAGCCGCGCCCCGGAGAGGGGTGCGGCTTTTCTTGCCAAAGCGCTGTGACTTACTTGGCAGGCTGTGCGGGCGCCTGAGGCTGAGCAGGAGCCGGAGGCGCAGGCGGCGCGTAAGGCGCGTAGCCGTAAGGAGCATAGCCATAGGGAGGATAGCCATAGGGGCCATAGTAGTCATAGTAACGGTTGTAACCATAGCCGCGGCCATAGCCGGAACCACGGGCGCTACCGCTGAAACCGAAGCTGAAATCGCCAGAGCCATCACCCCAGCCGTCCCAGGCATCGTCCCAGGCATTGTTGTGCCAACCACGGTCACCCCAAGGGCCGCCCCACCAGGCGGATGCAGAGGCAGAAGCAGCCACCAGAGCTGCTACTGCAGCAACTTTGATCATCTTTTTCATGGAAATCTCTCCTATTCGATGAAACATAATTCGAGAAACTCCCGGATCAGATCCCGCGTCCGGATCAGTTTCCACCGCGAAAGCTACTCATATACCACTCGGCTTTCTTGAGTTTTAGTATTTGCTTTTTTGCTTATATAGTCAATCGCTTTTTACAATAACCTTTTATTGAGCAATAGAGTTATTCAACAAAAAAATCATCATCGGAGGCTTCCGGCAAATTGCCATCGAATACAAGGTGACGCCGGCGCTGCAGGTAGGACTCTCTCACGAAGCTGTAGGGATCCATGGCGGCCGACTCCAGCACCCGGCTGGCGCCGAGAAGGTCCGCCCTTCTGTCAACATAACGGATGCCGTACAGGCTCCAGCTGACGGTTGCGCTGTCGATACGCCGGTAGATGGGATTGACCACCCAGTCCCCCGCAAACCCCACAGCATCCCGGACGTTGCTGGGACCAATGACAGGCAGAACGAGGTAAGGACCGGTGGAAAATCCCCACTTGCCCAGGGTCTGGCCAAAATCCTCTTCATGCTTCTCCAGACCCAGGTCGCTGGCCGGGTCGAGAAAGCCCAGCAGACCAATGGTGGAATTGATCACTACCCGTCCGGCATCGGAAACGGCCAGGCCGGGCTTGCCCTGAAGCAGGTTGTTAAGCGCCACCTGCACGTCATCCAGGTTGGCAAAAAAGCGGGTGATGCCCCGGTCCACGGGATCGGGAGTGATGGCGCGATACCCCTTGGCCAGAGGCGTGGCCACGTATTCGTCCAGTTTTTCATTGAACCTGTACATGGAGCGATTGAAAGGCTCCCAGGGATCCGGCTCCCCGGTACTGGCACAGGCGGACAACATCAGCACCATTACCAGGGGAACAAGCCTGGCCAACCAATGTCTGATTGCCTTCATCCTTACAGTCTCCACAACGCGATTCTGTCGATTCCGGGGGACAGACAGTGTATCAGCAAAATCCTCCGGGCTCATGAACAGGGTTGCCATTTCCATCAAAGGCATGGCTCACAGCCGACATTCCGAATATGTTGCCTCTCATGGCCCCGTGAAAACCGGTGGTAGCTGAGAGCGATACAAATAGTCAGCGGGTTCATATATCCTTGCTGGATGAACATGAACACCCTGCCTTCAACAATAGACCGCCGTTTCCGTGGTTTTCTGCCCGTGGTAGTGGACGTGGAAACCGGAGGCTTCGATGCCCGTATCGATGCCCTGCTGGAAATTGCTGCCGTCATCATAGAAATGGATGAAAACGGGGTGCTGCATCCTGGCGAAGCGAACTCCGTCCATGTGGAGCCCTTTCCCGGGGCCAATCTCGACCCCAAGGCCCTGGCCTTCACCGGCATCGACCCCCACCATCCTTTCCGCTTTGCCAAGCCGGAGAAGGAGGCCCTGGAAATCATCTTCAAGCCCGTGCGACAGGCGGTGAAGGCCAGTAACTGCAACCGGGCCGTGCTGGTGGGCCACAATGCCTTCTTCGATCTGGGTTTTCTCAATGCTGCCGCGGAAAGAGCCGGAATCAAGCGCAATCCCTTCCACCCTTTCAGCACATTCGACACCGTATCCCTGGCCGGGCTGGCCTACGGGGAAACGGTGCTGGCCAAGGCCGCCGCCGCTGCCGGGCTGGACTGGGACAACAGCGAGGCCCACTCGGCTTTGTATGATACGCAGAAGACCGCCGAACTGTTCTGCATCATCGTCAACCGCTGGCGGGAGCTGACACTACTCGACGACTCAGGACCAGAAAACGCCAAACCAGCAGGATTGCAGCCAGGGTAAGGCCCGCCACCAGCCCCATCCAAAGGCCCCGCGGACCGATTTCCCGCACGAAGCCCAGATACCAGGACAGGGGCAGCCCCATGAGCCAGTACACTCCCAGGGTGACTCCCATGGGAAACAGCGTATCCTTCATGCCGCGCAAGGCGCCGTTGGCACTGATCTGTATTCCATCGGAAAGCTGGAACATCGCCGCCATGAACAGCAATTGCACCGCCAGGGCCCGCACCGCGGCATCCCGGGTATAAATGGCCACGATTTGTTCCGGCAGCAGGAACAGCACCGAGGCGGTGAGCATCATGCAGGACGCGGCAAAACCTATGCCTACCAGGCCACGGAAACGCACCAAAGCTCCCCGTCCCTCGCCAATGGCATGTCCCACGCGCACCGTGGTTGCGGAGCTGATGCCCAGGGGAATCATGAAAGCCATGGCCGCCACGTTCAGGGCCACCTGGTGGGCCGCCACCTCGGTCACCCCCAGGGTTCCCATGAGCAGGGCCACGGCGGCAAACATGCCCACCTCGGCCACCAGGGTCACGGCAATGGGCGTGCCAACACGCAGCAACTCCCGGGTTCGCCCCCAGTCACGCCTTTCCAGGGGGGTGATCCAGATGAAACGGTAGCGCTTGTGCCGGAAGATATACCCCAGCAACAGCGCCAGCTGCAGCCACATGACCAGAGCCGTGGCCCAGCCCGCCCCTTCCGCCCCCATGGCGGGGAAACCCAACCTGCCGAACATGAAAACCCAGTTGCCCACGACATTGGCAGCCAGGGCAATGAGCTGGATGACCATCATGGGCTTGGTATAGCCGATACCTTCGCTGAGAAAACGCAGGGCAAGATAACCAATCACCGCCGGCAGCCCATATGCCACCGCATGTACATAGGCGGCCGTGGCCTCCCGGATGCCGCCTTCCAGGTTCAGCAGCCCCAGCCCCCGGATCATCAACCAGATGGCCCCCACGGACAGGACACCCAGGAACAGCACCAGCCAGCCCACCTGGCGCATGAGATCCCGAATGGCGGAAAACCGCGCCGCGCCAAAATAATGGGAGCTCATGCTGGATACCGCCATGAGCAGGCCGACGCAGAACAAGTACGGCAGTATCCATAAATTGACGCCCACGGCGATGGCTCCCAGGTCCAGGGGACTGATGCGTCCGGCCATCACCGTGTCTGTGAATCCCATGGCCACCTGGGCCACCTGGGCAAGCACGATGGGGCCTGCCAACGAGGCATTATGTCTCAGCTCACGGGTGATCCGACTCCGCATCTACAACTGTTCCCGGCCATCCGGCCATGAAAAAAGGCGGGAAACCCGCCTTTTCGCAAGAATGGCTTGTTTCGGATTCAACCTTCGGAGGACTCCTCCGCCGGCCATTTCTTCGCGGCTTCCTTGACCATTTTCTGCAGGTCGCCGCTGGCATGCATCTCCAGGGTAATGTCACAGCCCCCGATCAGCTCCCCGTCGATATACACCTGGGGAAAGGTCGGCCAGTCGGCAAACTTGGGCAGGTTCTCGAAAATTTCGGGATCCGCCAGCACGTTCACGTAAGCGAACTTTTCGCCGCAGTCCTGCAGGGCCGCCGCCGCGCGGGAAGAAAAGCCGCACTGGGGAAACTGGGGCGTACCCTTCATGTAAATGATGATGGGATTGCTCTCCACCTGTTCTTTGATTCTTTCCAATGGGTCCATGGTTCTGCTCTCACTCTGTTCGGATTCTGGGAACATGAGACATGGGCGCTCAGTTCCTGGATTTCAAGGCATCATTCTACCCCCCCGCCCGCGCCTGACCAACCTGATATTCTCCCGGGAATCAACCTGAAGCGGCATGGTCCGATGCCTCCATCCTTCCCGCATTACGCTATCGCTTCATGCGGGCTACATTCCATCCACATGCCGCTGCAGCCAGAACTCCAGCAGGGCCAGCTGCCAGAGCTTGCTGCCCTGGATGCGGGTGTGGTGCATTTCCGGCGCCGACAGCAGACGTTCCACGTATTTGCGCCGGTACAAGCCCCGCTCCCGGCAGGCCCGGGAATCCAGGATATTGCGCATGAATTCCAGGAATTCGCCGCGCACATACTTCAGGGCCGGCATGGGGAAATAGCCCTTTGGCCGGTCGATGACGGCGTCAGGCACAATGCCCCGGGCCACGCGCTTGAGCAGGTGCTTGCCCCCGGACTGGAACTTGATCTCCGGCGGACAGCGGGCGGCCAGCTCCACCAGTTCGTGATCCAGGAAAGGCACCCGGGCCTCCAGGCCCCAGGCCATGGTCATGTTGTCCACCCGTTTCACCGGGTCGTCCACGATGAGGGTGGTGGCATCCAGGCGCAGCACCGCATCAATGCAATGGTCGGCGCCCGCGGCGTTCAGGGCTTCGCGGATGTAGTCACCGGTGACATCGTCCACCCGGAAACCGTCCTGCACCATGTTCAGGTATTCTTCGTGATCCCGGTCGAAATAGTAGCGCCGCAGGCGGTCGGCGCAATCGCCCTGGTCATCCCCCATGATTTTCTGAAACCAGAAATAGCCGCCAAAGACCTCGTCCGCCCCCTGGCCGGACTGGACCACCTTGATGCTCCGGGATACCTGCTCGGAGAGCAGGTAGAAGGCCACGGCGTCCTGGCCGAACATGGGTTCGGCCATGGCGTCCACGGCCTCGGGCAGGCGGGCCAGCACCTGGTCGTTGGGCACCAGCATCTTGTGATGATGGGGGCGGTAGCGTTCCACCACCTGATCCGAATATTCAAACTCATTGCCGGATTCTTCCGGCTGGTCCTCGAAACCGATACTGTAGGTGTGCAGATCACTCTTGCCCAGCTCCGCCAGCAGGGCCACCAGCAGACTGGAGTCCAGGCCGCCGGAGAGCAGCACCCCCACGGGCACGTCGGCAATGTCGTTGCGTTTGGCCACGGCGGCCCGCAGGCGCTCATGGGTGGCCTCCACCCATTCCTCCTCACTCAAGGGCTTGCCAGGCCGGGTGGCATCCAGCGCCCAGTAACGCCCCTGCTCTTCCCGGCCATCGGCTTGGAGCTTCATCCAGGTCGCCGGTTCCAGTTTGCGCACACCCCTCAGAATGGTGCGCGGCGCGGGCACCACGCCGTGCAGAGTGAACTGAAAATGCAGGGCGGCCGCGTCCAGGGAAGTATCTACATCCCCTCCAGCCAGCAGGGCCGGCAGGCTGGAGGCAAAGCGGAAACGCCGGTCATCCCGGCTCCAGTAGCAAGGCTTGATGCCAAAGCGGTCCCGGGCCAGGAACAGGGATTTGTCACGCATGTCCCAGACGGCGAAAGCAAACATGCCATGCAGGCGCCGGGGGCAATCCTCGCCCCATTCGCGGTAGGCCTTGAGAATGACCTCGGAATCGCCATCGGAGAAAAAATGATAACCGCGCTGTTGGAGATCCCGGCGCAGCTCCCGGTAGTTGTAGATGGTGCCGTTGAACACCAGGGCCAGGCCCAGTTCCTGGTCCACCAGGGGCTGGTTGGATTTCTCCGACAGATCGATGATGGACAGGCGCCGGTGACCAAAGCCCAGCTCCCCGTCCGAATAGCTGCCGCCATGATCCGGCCCCCGGGGGCGCAGGCGTTCCGTCATGCGACCGATGGCTGCCAGATCCGCCACCTGGCCGTCGAAACGCAGTTCACCACAGATGCCGCACATGCCCGTTATTCTCCCTGGCCCTTCGGGCGCCCATAACCCCCACCGCCGGGGGTTTCGATACGCAGTACATCACCCCGTTTTACATGACGATGGCACTTGCCGGGCAGCTCCTTGCCATTGAGCAGGTTCCGGCCCCTGTGCCCGGCTCCTCCCCCGGCCAGGCCCCAGGGCGCGTGGCGGCGGCGCTCCGTGAGCAGGGAAACTTCCGCCTGGTCGAGAAACTCGAATTCCCGCACCAGGCCGTTTCCGCCCCGGCGCTTCCCCTCGCCACCGGAGCCCCGGCGTATGGCATAGCGGCGCACCCGCAGGGGATACTGCTGCTCCAGTACCTCCACCGGTGTGTTCAGGGTGTTGGTCATGTGGGTCTGCACGGCGCTCAAACCACCCCCACGGGCGCCGGCCCCCATGCCGCCGCCCAGAGTTTCGTAGTAGTCCCAGCAGGCACCGGGACGGGCGGAGCCCATGGCCAGGTTGTTCATGCTGCCGTGGCTGGCCGCCGCCACCTGTTCGGGAATGGCCTGGGCCAGGGCGCCCATGACCAGGTCCACCACCCGGGTGCTGGTTTCCACGTTACCCGCCGCCACGGCGGCCGGGTAGCGGGCGTTGAGCAGGCAGCCTTCCGGCGCATGGAGGCTGATGTCCCGAAACACGCCGGCGCAAGCCGGCGTCTGGGGCGGCATCAGACAGCGGAACACGTAATACACTCCTGCCGCGGCCACGGACAAGGGGCAGTTCACATTGCCCGGCACCTGCTCGGAGGTGCCGGTGAAATCCACATGCACGCCCTGCTCATCCACATTCACGCAGACCTTGAGCAGTATGTCTTCCCGCCCCTGGCCATCATCGTCCAGACAGTCCTCGAAGCGGTATGCGCCCGGCGGAATCTTCGCCAGAGCGGCGCGGGCCATGCGCCGGCCGTAGTCATTCAGGGCCGCCAGCCCCTGCTGGTAGTGCTGTCTGCCCTGCTCGGCAATGAAGGCCTTCAGGCGCTCTATGCCCGTGCGGTTGGCGCTGAGCTGGGCGCTGATGTCCCCTTCGGCGGTGCGCGGGCTGCGGGTGGCGCCCAGAATGCGCGCCCAGACACCCTCCACACGGCGGCCCTGCCGAAACAAATGCACGGGCTCGATGACCAGGCCTTCTTCTTCCAGGCTGGAAGACACGGGCATGGAGCCGGGAACATGGGCGCCGATATCGGCATGATGGGCCCGGTTCACCACGAAGCCCTGCAGCGTCTCATCCACGAACACCGGCGCAATGAGGGTCACGTCAGGCAGGTGGGTACCCCCCAGGAAAGGATCATTGAGTATCACCTGATCCCCTTCCCGCCATTCCATGCGGCCCACGATACCGCGCATGGCAAAGGCCATGCTGCCCAGGTGCACGGGGATATGGGCCGCCTGGGCGCAGAGTTCTCCGGCGGCATCGAAGATGGCGCAGGAATAGTCCAGGCGGTCGCGGATATTGGGCGAGAAGGCGGTGTTGCGCAACACCATACCCATATCGTCGCAGATGGCATCCACGCGGCTGGCGAACAGGCTCAGATCAAGGGCGCTGAAACGGGAAGACAAATAATCACTCATGGGGAGATTATCGCAGGCCGGACGTCAAATGTCCTGGCGGCGGGAACCCCTGGTGGGCGGGATCGGAGTCAAATGCGGAGAATGATGGGAAGATCCGACGGCAAGGAACGATTAGATCCCGTTCGCTGGAACAAGATGAGTGGAATTTGACTCCGACCCCGTTGCGGTGCTGGTGGTCGGGAGCGGGGTCGGAGTCAAATGGGAAGGATATTTGGAAGATCCGGTGGCGAGGAACAATAAGCTCCCGTTCGCTGGAACAAGATGGGTGGA
>JALVEW010000132.1 GCA_027030425.1 Sedimenticola sp. | reverse complement strand
GCCAGGAACAGACCCGGCGTGCTGAGCTGGCCGCCTGCCTGGCTACCCTCACGCCCAGGGAGCATGAGGTCATGGACATGGTTACCGCCGGCAAGTCGAACAAGGAAATCGCCAGCGCCTTGGGGGTGTCCGCCAAGACTGTGGAAGCCCACCGGGCCAAGGTCATGGACAAAATGAAGGCGTCATCCCTGGCGGAGCTTGTGCGCATGTCCATCATGGCCCGCCAGTAGGTCGGGCTTCAGCCCGACAGCAGCGTTGTCGGACTGAAGTCCAACCTGCGGCTAGCCCGAATGTTTCACCCGGGAACGCGATGATCGTGCCGGGATCGGCGTTCAGGTGCGGATTTGCGAAGGGGTCGGAGTCAAATTCCACCCAATTGTCACAAGGAACGGAATCAAGCTATTCCATGCCATCAGATCTTCCCAACATCCTTTCCATTTGACTCCGACCCCGACCACCAATACCGCAGATGGACGGCGAGACCGCTGCGAGGGCGCGTTCAGCGATGCCCGGTAACATTTTGTACTTTTCTAATATTCCAAGATTCTCCATGAAATACAGTAAGCTGGAATACTTTTCCAGCGGCCGGGTGAAATATTCGGGCTAGCCATCCATTCAGTCCTGTTTTCCGTACAGGCTGGCGTACAGCCCTGCTTCTCGTATCAGCTCCTCATGGCTGCCTTGTTCCACGATGCACCCGTCCTCGAATACCAGGGCCCGGTTGGCCTGTTTCACCGCGCTCAGGCGATGGGCGATGATGAGGGTGGTGCGGTTCTTCAGAAAACCCGTCAGGGCCTGGTGCAAATGGGCTTCCGTGTCGGTATCCAGGGCGGAGGTGGCTTCGTCCAGAATAACCACCTTGGGATCGCTGAGAATCATGCGGGCCACGGCCAGGCGCTGGCGCTGACCGCCGGACAGGCGGACGCCGTTGCGGCCGATGAGGGTGTCCAGTCCTTGGGGCAGCTTTTCCACCACCTCGCGCAGCTGGGCGATTTCCAGGGCCTGCCATAGCTTGTCCTCGGGAACGTCCGCCCCCAGGGTGATGTTCATGCGCACGCTGTCGTTGAGCAGGGCCGGGTGTTGCAGCACCGTGGCCACGTTGGCGCGCACCACATCCAGGCCGATTCGGGTTACCGGCACTTCATCGAAGCATACGCAGCCGCTGTCAGGCAGGTAGAGACCCAGGACGATTTTCACCAGGGTGCTTTTGCCGCCGCCGCTGGCGCCTACGAGGGCGACCTTTTCACCGGCGGCGATATTCAGATTCACGTCCCGCAGGATGGGCGGCCCGTCGCCGTAGGAGAAGCCGATGTCGCGCATCTGTATGGAAACCGTTTCCTTGCCCGCGAAGGGGTTTTCTTCATGGGGGAAATGGGGCTCCAGCTTTACGTCCACCAGCTCGTTGATGCGCCCCAGGGCGGCGCGGGCGGCGTGGTAGGCATACTGGATGTTGAGCAGCTCCTGCACCGGGCCCATCATGAACCACAGATAGGCGAACACCGCCAGCATTTCGCCGATGCTCAGGTCTGAGTAGAGCACCATGAACATGCTCACGGTGCGGAACACGTCGAAACCGAACAGAAATACCAGAAAGGACAGGCGGTTGGCGGCATCGCTCTTCCAGGCGAAGCTGGCGGAGCTGCTGCGGATGCGATCCGCCTTGTCGATGATGCGGCGGATGTAGTGCCGCTCCCGGTTGCTGGCGCGAATCTGCTCGATGGCGTCCAGGGTTTCCGAGAGCGCTTCCTGGAATGCCTGAAAGGCGCGGTTCTCCCGGGCCTTGAGCATTTTCACCTTGCGTCCGAAAAGGGTGGTGACATAGATGACCACCGGATTGAGCAACAGGATGAACAGGGCCAGCTGCCAGTGCATCCACAACAGCACCGAGGCGGTGCCGATGACGGTGAGCAGGGCGACGATGAACTTGCTGGTGGAATTGCTTACGAACTGATCCACGGCGTCCAGGTCCGTGACCAGATGGGAGGCCACGGTGCTGGGGCCCAGCACCTCGTATTCCGCCATGGAGAAATACTGCAGGCGGTTGAGGAGGTCGCGGCGGATGCGGAAGATCACGTCCTTGGAGATGCGGGTGAACTGACGTACCTGCCAGACGTTGAACACCAGGGCCAGCAGGCGCAGGATGAGGGTGAGAAACAGCACGGCCAGGATATACAGCAGCGGTCCCTGCCAGCTCTCGGGAAACAGTCGCTGGCCCCATTCCGTGAGGGTGCCGGGCTTGTGCAGCAGCACTTCGTCCACCAGCAGGGGCATGAGCAGGGGGACTGGCACCGCCGCCAGGGTACCCAGCACGGCGATGATGTTGGCGGTAATCAGTTCCTTGCGATGGGACAGCACCATGCGCATGACCTCACTCCAGGAATAAGGTCGGGATCGAACCTGGTGCTTATCGGTGCCGGGGGGATTCATCAGGAGATTCTATCAGGGATATGAACGGGGCCGGAGTCAAATCGCGACAGGCTATTACGCAATGAAATGAACCATGCGGATTTGACTCCGACCCCTTGAACCAATCAGGCGATTCTATCAAGTTTTGCTAAAATGGCTTTTTGATTCGTCAATCTGAACCGGTTTTTCATGCGTATCATTTTTCTTCTATTCCTGCTGGCGGCGCCGGCCCTGTGCACAGCCTCGGTGCAGCTCCAGGGTGAATTCATCCAGGGTGGCCTGATCTTCGGCAAGACCGAGCCGGGGGTCCAGATAACCCATGATGGCGAAAATGTTCCCGTGTCTTCCGCTGGTGACTTTCTTATCGGCTTCACCCGGGATGCGCCGGCGGAATCGACCCTGGTTGTCAGATATCCCGATGGCAGAGAAGAGGAGCACAAATTGCGTGTCGCCCAGCGCAAGTACGATATCCAGCGCATCGATGGCCTGCCACCGCGCAAGGTGACGCCCAGGGAGGAGGATTTGAAACGCATCAAGGCCGATCGCCTTGCCGTCAAGAAAGCCCGCGCCCGCACCGATGACCGCCTTGATTTTTTACATGGTTTCGACTGGCCGGTAACAGGTAGAATCAGTGGCGTGTATGGCAGCCAGCGTATCCTCAATGGCAAGCCGAAATGGCCTCATTATGGTGTGGATATTGCGGGCCCCGTGGGTACCCCGGTGCGGGCGCCGGGAGATGGCGTCGTTACCCTGGCGCATCCGGACATGTTCTATTCCGGCGCCACGCTGATCATGGATCACGGACATGGGTTATCATCTACCTTTCTTCATCTGAACAGGATTCTCGTCAAGGAAGGCCAGGCTGTGAAGAAAGGTCAGGTTGTCGCGGAAATGGGTGCCAGTGGACGAGTGACCGGTCCCCATCTGGACTGGCGCATGAATCTTCGCGGAAAGCGATTGGACCCGCAGCTGGTGGTTGGTCCCATGCCTTCCCAACGAGCGGAAAAAAGCAAATGAAAAAGATACTGATGGTCTCCCTGCTGGCATTGATGTCGCAGGTGGGCAGCGCCGAGGACCTGATGCAGGTGCTCGACATGGCTTTCGAGAAGGATCCTGTGTTGCGCGAGGCAGCTGCCGTGAGAGAATCCCGCAAGGAAGCACGCCCCTTGGCTCTTTCCGGGCTGTTGCCCAATATCAGCGTCAGCGGGGATGCCAGCGCGCGCAACAGTGACATCGACAATGGTCCCAATGACAGTTACAGGGTGAGCAACCTGGGCATCAACCTGTTGCAACCCCTTTACCGCCGGGACCGCTTCGTGCGTCTGGAGCAGGCGGATTGGCAGCTGGAGCTGGCGGATGCCGAATACCGCGCCAAGGAACAGGATCTCATCCTGCGTGTGGCGGATGCCTATTTCAAGGTGTTGTCCGCCAAGGAAGGGGTGACCTATGTGCAGGCGGACAAGAAGGCCATCGCCCGCCAGCTGGAACAGGCCAAGCAGCGTTTCGAGGTGGGCCTGATTGCCATTACCGGCGTTCACGAAGCCCAGGCCCGCTATGATCAGGCCGTCACGGACGAAATCCTGGCGCAGAATGAACTGGACAACGCCTGGGAGGATTTGCGCCAGATTCTGGGCATGGTTCCCGAACGGCTGGCCGAGCTGAAGGAGCAGATCAGTCTGGATCCCCCGGTGCCTGCCGCCATCGATGAGTGGAGTGCCTTCGGCCTGGAGAACAACCCTTCCGTCAAGGCGGCCTCCGACGCCACCCAGATCGCCCAGCGGGAGATCGAGGTGCAGAACTCGGGACACTACCCCACCCTGGACCTGGTGGGGGGATACAACAGTTTCCAGACGAGCCAGGATCGGGTGTTTGACGTGAATACCGGCACCATAGGTATCCAGTTGAATGTGCCCCTGTATTCCGGTGGCGGGGTCACGGCAGCTACCCGTCAGGCCAGGGCGGACCTGGTGGCGGCCCAGGAGCGGCTGGACCAAGCGCGCCGCGCCACGGACAAGGCGGTGCGCAACGCCTATCGCGGCGTGCAGGCCAGCATCAGTGCCGTGCGCGCCCTGGAGGCGGCGAAGATTTCCACCAAGAGCGCCCTGGACGCCACCCAGGCGGGCTTCGAGGTAGGCACCCGTACCCTGGTGGATGTGCTCAACTCCCAGCGTGACTATTATCGTTCCCTGCGTGATTATGCCCGCGCCCGGTACGTGTACATCGTCAATATGCTGCGCCTGCGTCAGGCGGCGGGGGTTCTGAGCGTGAAGGACATCGAAAAGGTCAATGCCCTGCTGGTGGACAAGTAATGTCGGGAAATACCATAGGAAAACTTTTTACCGTCACCAGTTTCGGCGAAAGTCATGGCCTGGCCATCGGCTGTGTGGTGGACGGCTGCCCCCCGGGAATGGAGTTGAGCGAGGCGGATATCCAGCCAGACCTGGAGCGCCGTCGCCCCGGCAGAAGCCGCCATACCACCCAGCGCCGGGAAATGGACGAAGTGCAGATTCTGTCCGGGGTGTTTGAGGGCAAAACCACGGGTACGCCCATCGGTCTGCTGATTCACAATACAGATCAGCGCTCCAAGGACTATTCAGACATTGCCGCCAGTTTCCGGCCGGGTCATGCGGACTATACCTACCTGCAGAAATACGGCATCCGGGATTACCGGGGCGGAGGACGCTCTTCCGCCCGGGAAACCGCCATGCGCGTGGCGGCCGGCGCCATTGCCAAGAAATATCTGCGTGAGCGTTTCGGCGTGGTGGTTCGAGGTTATCTGTCCGCCCTGGGAGAAAACCGGCCAGAGGCATTCTCCTGGGATCCGGTGGAGAAAAACCCCTTCTTCTGGCCCTGCGCGGAACAGGTGGAAGCCCTGGAAGCCTACATGGATGCCCTGCGCAAGGAAGGCAACTCCGTTGGCGCCGAGGTCACCGTGGTGGCGGAAGGTGTGCCGCCGGGCTGGGGCGAGCCGGTATTCGACCGTCTGGACGCGGATGTGGCCCATGCCCTGATGAGCATCAATGCCGCCAAGGGGGTGGAGATAGGCGCTGGTTTTGCTTCCGTGGCCCAGAAGGGCACGGAGCATCGTGATGAAATGACCCCAGAAGGCTTCTTGAGTAACAATGCCGGTGGCATCCTGGGCGGCATATCCTCAGGACAGGATATCGTTGCCCGGGTAGCTTTCAAGCCCACGTCCAGCATTCGTCTCGGGGGGCAGACGGTGAACACCAGCGGCGAGGCTTGCGAGGTGGTCACCAAAGGGCGTCATGATCCCTGCGTGGGAATACGTGCTGTGCCCATTGCCGAGGCCATGCTGGCCATCGTGCTGCTGGATCATGCCCTGCGGCACCGGGGGCAGAATGGAGATGTGGCGGATGTTATTGACAGGATACCGCCGAGCCCATGAGCATCATGGACATCAACAAAAAAGCGGGCCACTGAAAGGTGGCCCGCTTTTTTGTTGAAAACGTTGCGCAGTTTCCTTCTCAGCGCAAGGGGAAATCAAATACGCGTTGGATGAATACGGCCATCTGGCCCCGGCTCACCTTGCCGTCAGGGCAGTAGTTATCGCCGCCGCAGCCGTTGGTAATGCCATCCGCTGCAAGCTTTTCAATCCAGGCTGCGCCCGGCGTGTCCGTGTGCACGTCATTGAATACGGTGCCCGTGGCTGCCGGGGGTAAATAGCTTGCGCCATACTTTGCCCGGAGCAGGAATACGGCCATCTGGGTGCGATCAACCGCGGATTCAGGGCAATAATTGTTTCCCCCGCAGCCCTGGGTGATTCCATCCTGGGCAAATTTTTCTATCCAGGAAACAGCCCAGTGTCCGGATGAAACATCACTGAAAACCGTTCCGCTTCCGGCAGGGGGTAGATAGTCACCGCCATTCATGCCGCGCTCTATGAAGGCCGCCATCTGTGCTCTGGTGACATTGTTGTCGGGGCAATATTGAGTTGCTGTGCAACCCGCAGTGATTTCCGCGTAACCCACGGACTGGATGGCATGGTAGAAAATATGTGTGCTTGGAACATCCGTGAAGAGCTGGCTATAGACCAGGCATGATTCGGGCGTGCCGGTGGCGGCGGTGCGCTGTGACGTAAAAGCATCCAGGTGCAGACTTCCGGTGACATTTGCGTCGTTGCCTCCGGTTACGCCCAGTCTGGATATGTCTATGACCTTGGTATCGTTGTCTATTCCGTTGATGGTGAGTGTACCGTCTACGTCATCGAGGGCCATGGAAAGAGAGCCGTTATTGGCGCCTGTGGCGGTGGCTGCTTTCCACATCAGTTCAATGGTATGCCACCCGTCACTGAGTTTACTGGCGCTGGTGCGCATGGCGTCCTGGCTGCCATTGTCCGAGTAGGCGAAAATGCGCGCATATTTTTCCCCATTAACCTTGGCGATCTGCAGTCCAAAAACAGGAGAGAGGCCTGAGTCATAAGAGGAAAAAACCGTAATGCGCTGTCCTTCCTGCATGTTCAGCCAGGTCGTATCGATGTGAAATCTCACATAGTAGGAAGTCACGTCATCGGTAAGGATGCCAGGAGTGTTGTCCTCGACGTAAGCAGGTTCCGTGCCGTTAAGCTTTATCAGAAGCCCGCACCCCCCCGTACACCGGGACTCTGGGCGGGCAAACAAAGTGCTCTCGACGTTCTCGACGCGACTCCACGCCGCGGTACTGCAGGCCAGTACGGATTGGGTGAAAAGGCTGCCCAGCAGCAGTGGAGCTGCGGCCATCCAGAACTTCATGGGTTTCTTGCTAATCTTCAAAGCCATCGGAGAATATCTCGTCACTGGGGTTATCATAAATCGGGTCAAGGTCGGTTCCCTGTACCACGCCGAGGGGGGAATAACCAGTGTACCCGGGAAATATCGCTCCCAGGTAGGGGTTTTCCAGTCGCCGGATGAGTATTTCGCTCAGTACCTGGCGGAAGTCTGTGGTGACGGCGACGTCCATCCCCTCAAACAACTGGGTGCTTGCCAATCCTGGCCAGTTTCCATGGAAACCACCGATGATCTGGCTGGCTGCACCTAAAATCAGTATATCAGCTCCATACCCGTGATCAGTGCCGTAGTCGGCATTTTCACGCACCCGTCTGCCAAATTCCGTTTGTACTACGACAGTGGTTCGCTGCAGATAGTTTCCTTCGGCGCCAAGATCCGTGAGGAAAGCGAGCAGTCCGTTTGCCAACGGTGTCACAAGATTGTCTGAAAAATATCCGGTGGCCCCGTTTCCCTGATCGCTATGCGTGTCCCAGCCACCAAAATCCAGGGCGCCCATGCGCAGGCCGACGTTCATCTTGATGATCTGGGCCAGCATTTTCAGCTGATCGCCAAAATAGCCATTAGGATAGACAGCGCCGCCGCCGGGCACATAGCCGGAAAAATCTTCTCCTGCAATGATTTGCATGGCGGTGAGGGCCTGTGATCCTGCCTTTTCCACCGGGCTGTCCCCGGCGTGCAGGTCAGGCAGCACCGCCTCCAGACGGCCGTCCCAGGCCCAGTGGGCGTTGTCCAGGCTGAAGTAGTCCGGGTCGTCCATGGTCAGCACCGCCGGATCGCCGAGAAAGGAAGTCGGCGTGTAGCTGGAAGCGGCCACCGATGGGATGGTGATGCTGGGTGGCAGGTCGGGAATGGTAGAGAAATAGCGGGCCAGCCAGCCGGTGCTGGTACCTTTGGTGCCGGGGGTGCCGGATTCCAGCAGGGCCTGGGCGTCGAAATGGCTGCGGGAGGGCTGAACGGTGTTGCCCACGGCGCGCACGACGGCCAGCTGGTTGTTGTCGAACAGGGTTTTCAGGGGGGCTGCGGCTGGATGCAGGCCGAACTGCCCGTCCAGGGGCAGGGTCTGGGCAAGGGGAATATGCAGGTTGGGCCGGGCAGTTTCATACAGGCTGCGGTCGTCTCCGCTTACCGGGGGGAACAGGTTGAGGAAGTCGCAGGCGCCGCGCAGGAAGATCACCACCACGATATTCTGGGTGTCGCTGGCATCGGCAAAGGCCATGTTGCGCCATCCCAGGCCGGCTAGTCCGGACATTCCCAATGTCTTGATGAATCCGCGTCTGTTCATTCTGGTCATGAATAAGGCCTCAACGCTGCAAAAAGTCCGGTGACATGAGAATCAGCGCGACCAGGGTGCGCAGGCCCGACTGCCAGTAATGGGGCCACTCGTCCCGGCTCAGATCGATGGCCTGGTCCAGTCCCCAGGGAGTGCCGTCGTAGCTGTCGGAATGGGTGAGCATCTGGGCAGCCCGGGTGATCTGTGCGGCATCCGGCTCGTAGCCCAGGGCGCGTATGAACCAGAACCGGGCCAGGTTGCGGGGCGTATGGTTTGCGGGATCGCTCATTTCCGGGGCGTTCAGGGTCTGGCTCAGGACATCCAGCTTGTGGACGCCGCTGTTGTCCGTAATGCGCATCAGCCAGTTGATGATGCGCCAGGTCATGATCATGGGTGTGCTGCCCTGCCAGGTGGTGCGGGTGTCGGGAAAGCCGTCAGGGGGTATCCAGGCGAAGGGGTGATGTCCGGTCTTCTCCATGAGCCAGCTCAGGCTCTGGCTGTCGTCGTCATCGGGATGCAGGGTGATTTCCGCGCCACAGACCCGCATGGCGCCCATGAGGGTTTCGAAAGGCCGTTTCATCTTGGCGCCCCAGGTGCCGCGGAATTCAGGGGAGAGCAGGATGTGCCGAACCACCTGCCTGATCTGGTCCGGGGCCTGCCAGTTGTCGTGGAAGACAGCGGCGGCGGACTCCACCAGGTTTTCTGGCGGGTTGTCACTAACCAGGCGCCGGCACAGCTTGCGGCAAATGTAGCGAGCCGTGCCGGGATGCTCGGCAAGCTTGTCCAGGACGCGCAGGCCGTCCTCCAGGGCCGCCTGGTCGGCGGGAATGAATTCGCCCAGCACGTATTTCTGGAAACGGTCGTGCCAGAAGTCCCGGTAGTAGAACTCGCCGCTGTCGGGATCGTTGGGGTCGGACCAGTGACCATTGGCCACCGTCCAGCCCGTGAAGCAGCGGGCAACTTCCAGTACATCACCGTCCACGTAGCCGATGGGGCGTCCCTGGCTGTCCAAGGGTACGTCCCACTGAGGCATGATGCCCAGATAGTTCTCCGCGCCCAGAGTGTGCAGCTCAAGCAGTTCCCGGGCGTAGTTCTCGTTGGGGCCCTCGTCACTGCTCTCCACGTTGTCCAGGTAATAGAGCATGGCGGTGCTCTTGGCGTTCGCCTCCAGCATCTGGCGGAAGTTGCCCAGGACGTGGGGGCGGATTATGTCGCGATCATAGTGCACCCAGACGCTGGCGTTGGGGGTTTCGTAGCCATAGACATTGAAATGGTTGTGCCAGAAATCCACCAAGACTTCCTGCAGCTGGCGCCTGCTGTAGATGGCCCGGGTCATGGTGGCGTAGAGCACCTCGTACACTGGCCGCACCCGCTCTTCCCAGGTGATGTTCTCCGGCCGGTAGTGCTCCGCCCACAACTGGGTCAGGGACTTGCCCAGGGTGCGGAAGGCCGGGTTGCCCAGCCGGGCTTCCAGATCGCTGTCGTCGATGGACTGGGGATCCAGCTGCTCGTCCACCCAGGAAGTCAGGCGGGCCATGTCCGTGCTGCCGCGGGAGTTGAAATCCTCGATGTCGCCGGGAGCTGGCCCGAAGGCGGCGCGGGAAAGGGTCACGGCTGCAAGGGGGGGCAGGGCGGTTAAGGTGCTCGGCGATGGGACCGGCGGACTGGCCAAGTACATGGCTGCCCCCAACGGCGTGGCTTCAGCAGTGGCAGCAATACGGGGGGCACCTGCCGCCGACAGGCCGATGCCGGCGGCGCCCGTAAGTCTGAGAAAATTTCGTCTATCCCTGTTTGCCGTGGAAGACATGAAACACCGTCTGCATTGCTTTCCAGGATTCCAACTGTAAGAGAGTGGTAGGCGCCTATCCGTGACCTCCTTCTCAGAAAGGGTTTTCGTGGCCCCTGTTCCGTATCGCGTATAGAATTGGATTTTTCGCCTCCAGCACCGGTTTCCCATGCCTTACTGGCGCCTGTCTGCCTTCTATTTCTTCTACTTTGCCGCTCTGGGTACCCTCATGCCCTACTGGGGCCTGTACCTGCAGTCCCTGGGCTTCGATGCCTTCGCCATTGGCTCCCTGATGGCCATACTCATGGCAACCAAGGTGGTGGCGCCCAATGTCTGGGGGTGGCTGGGGGATCACCTGGGACATCGCATGCTGCTGGTGCGCCTGGCCTCGGCCCTGTCCCTGGTCTCCCTGCTGGCCATGTTTGGCGTTCATGGTTTTCTGGGTATTGCCCTGGTGATGACCTTCTACAGTTTTTTCTGGAATGCGTCTCTGCCCCAGTTCGAGGCGGTGGTGTTCAACCATCTGGGGCAGGATGCCGAACGCTATTCCCGGCTGCGCCTATGGGGTTCCGTGGGCTTCATTCTCACGGTAGTGATGGTGGGCTGGCTGGTGGACCGCCAGGGCACGGAGGTGGTGCTGCCTGCCCTGGTGACGGTTTTTGCCGGCATTCTGCTTTCCAGTCTGCTGGTGGGGGATGGCGATGGTGAGCTTCGGGAATCCCAGCCTTCCATCCTGGCAGTGCTGAAGAAACCCCATGTCCTGGCCTTCTTCGCTGCAGTGTTCTTCATGCAGATGAGCCACGGTCCCTATTACGCGTTCTTTTCCATCTATCTGCAGGATTATCACTACAGCAAGAGCGATATCGGCCTGCTGTGGAGCATCGGCGTCATTGCAGAAGTGCTGCTGTTCCTGTTCATGCACAGGCTGCTGCGGCGTTGGCCCTCGACAGCCATACTGAGGGTGAGCCTGGTGCTGGCGGCGCTGCGCTGGCTGCTCATTGGGTGGTTCCCCGGGCAGGTGCCGGTGCTGATCCTGGCCCAGCTGCTCCATGCCGCCAGCTTCGGCAGCTTTCACGCCTCCGCCATCCACATGGTCCACGAGTATTTTCGCGGCCGCCACCAGGGGCGGGGGCAGGCCTTGTATGCCAGTCTCAGCTTTGGCGCGGGCGGCGCCGTGGGCACTTTCGCCAGCGGCATGATATGGGAGCAGTGGGGCGCGGCTTTGGCTTATACTATGGCGTCCGCCACGGCTTTGCTGGGCGCCTGGGTGGTGTGGCGTTACATTCCGGCTGGAAAGGCCGAAGTTTCGATAACAAACGAAGAAGAAACATGAATAGACTACGCAGGCTCATTCTGCCCCTGCTCATCATCGCCCTCGCTATTGGCGTATTTGCCATGCTCAAGGTGACCCGTCCCCATGGCAAGGCCATCGAGGTCAAGGAAAAATCCTGGCCCGTGGCTGCCCAGCCCGTGGAGCTGGGCAGTTGGCCCACCAATATCCTGCTCTACGGCGCCGTGGACGCCCTGAATTTCTCCGTGCTCACGGCGGCGCTGTCGGCGGAGGTGAAGCAGGTGCATGTCATCGAGGGCAGCCAGGTTCAAGGCGGCGACCTGCTTGTCGAACTGGATGATGCCGACGCCCGCCTGGACGTGGAGCTGGCTGAAGCGGATGTGGCCAAGGCGAAAGCCGCCATTGCCGCCCAGGAATCCCGTCACCTGGCGGATCTTCAGACCCTGCCCAGTGAACGCAAGCTTTATGAGCTGGTGCAGGCGGAGGTGAAGCGTCTCCAGGACCTGAGCAGGAAACAGGTCAGTTCCCAGTCCGCCCTGGACACGGCGCGTCAGAGCGCCGCTCGCCAGGCCATCAGCATTGCCCGCATCGAGGAGAGTATCCGCACCCATGAATCGCGCATGCAGGAACTGGAGGCCACCCTGGCGCGGGCCGAGGCGGCGCTGGACAAGGCCCGCCTGCAGCTGGCCAGAACCCGCGTCACCGCGCCTTTCCATGGCCGGGTGACCCGGGTCTACGTGGCCCAGGGGCACCGGGTAAACCTGGGTGGTCGCCTGCTGGACATGTTCGAGAATGACAGTCTCATGTTCCGTGCCATGCTGCCGGCCGTCTACGTGCCCCAGGTGCGCCAGGCCCTGGCGGACGGGGCGGCCCTGAAGGTGTCCGGCAGCGTTGACGGTCGTGAGCTGGAAGGGCATCTCATTTCCCTGGGCGCGGAAGTACGCCAGGGCAGCGGCGGCATCGAAGCCCTGTTCCTCATCGACCAGGGGCAGGACTGGCTGCAGAAGGGCCGGGTGCTGCAGCTGCGCCTGACGCTGCCGGAGCAGGAAAACGTCATGCCCGTACCCTTCGAGGCCCTGTATGGCTCTGACAAGGTGTATGTTATCGATGACGAGAACCGCCTGCGACCGGTCAAGGTGGAACGCGTGGGAGAGATCTGGCGGGATGGTGATAACCAGGTCCTCATCCGTTCCGCCGGTTTGAAGAATGGCCAGCGCCTGCTGGTCACCCAGCTGCCCAACGCAGTGGAAAGCCTGCTGGTGGAGATCGTGGCGGATGACTGACGGCTTCCGCCACAAGAACGACATCATCGGCATCTTCGCCCGCCATCCCGTGGCGGCGAACCTGGTGATGATTATCATGCTGCTGTCCGGCGCCCTGGCTCTGTCGTCCCTGAACACCCAGTTTTTCCCCACCTTCGACATCCAGGTGGTAACCGTGCGCGTGGTCTGGCCCGGGGCCACGGCGGAAGACGTGGAGAAGTCCATCACCATTCCCCTGGAGCAGGAGCTGCGTTCAGTGGAAGGCCTGGACAAGATCACCTCCACGTCTGCCCAGAATGTGGGCGTGGTGATCCTGGAGTTTCCCGAAGGCACGGACATGGGAGATGCCACGGACCGGGTTGATGCCCGGGTAAAGGCCGTGCGCAATCTGCCTCAGGATGCGCGCACCCCCCAGGTGAGTCATGTTATCAACTTCGAACCCATAGCCCGGCTGCTGATTCATGGCCCGTCAGATCTGAAGGAATTACGCAAGCTGGCCTACCGCTTCGAAGAAGAACTACTGGCCCGGGGGGTGGCCAAGGTGGACATACGCGGCCTGCCGGAAGAAGAAGTTGCCGTGCAGCTTTCCCAGCGTCAGCTCCAGGCCCTGGGCCTGTCTCTGGCGGAAGTGGGACGGCGCATCAACGAAGTCAGCCGGGATCTTCCTGCGGGTCAGATCGGCAAGCGGGATGTAGCCCGGGAGCTGCGCACCCTCAGCCAACGCCGGGATGAGGCGGGTTTCGAGAGCCTGCCCCTGGTGGCCAATCTCAAGGGGGACTACGTGCGCCTGGGGGACGTGGCCAATGTGGAGCGCAGGCCCCGTTCCAACCAGATCACCATCAGCTACCAAGGCAAGCCCGCCGTGGAGCTGCGCGCCCAGCGGGCCACCACGGGGGATACCCTGGAATCCGCCACCATTCTGAAGGAATGGCTGGAAGAGACCCGCAGGGAGCTGCCCAGGGGGGTGGAGATCACTGTCTATGACGAGAGCTGGCTGCTCATCCGCGACCGAATCAACCTGCTGCTCAAGAACGGCCTCAGCGGCCTGGTGCTGGTGGTGGCCATCCTGTTCCTGTTTCTCAATGCCCGGGTGGCCTGGTGGGTGACCCTGGGCATTCCCGTGTCCTTCATGGCGACTCTGGCCCTGGTATGGCTGGCCGGGGGCAGCATCAACATGATTTCCCTGTTCGCCCTCATCATGGCCCTGGGGATCATCGTGGACGATGCCATCGTGGTGGGCGAGGACGCCCTGGCCCACTACCAGAAGGGTGAGCGTTCCCTGGAAGCCGCCGAAGGCGGTGCACGGCGCATGCTGGCTCCGGTCATGTCTTCCTCCCTGACCACCATCGCTGCCTTCATTCCCCTGATGATGGTGTCGGGGATCATCGGCACCATCATGTTCGACATTCCTTTTGTCATCATCTGCGTGATTGTCGCTTCTCTTATCGAGAGTTTCCTGGTGCTGCCGGGGCATTTGCGCCACAGCTTTCACAAGGCTCATCACCAGCAGCCTGGTCCCCTGCGCCAGAAGCTGGACCGGGCCTTCGAGCATTTCCGCGACCGGCGTTTTCGGCCCTTGGTGAGAGCGGCCGTGTCTCGCCCCGGAGTGACCATTGCCTCGGCCCTGGCCGCCCTGATCATGGCCCTGGGCTTGTTGGCGGGGGGGCGCATCGGCTTCACTTTCTTCCCTACGGTGGAAGGCAATGTGATTCACGCCAGCGCCAGCTTCGTGTCCGGCACGCCGCCCGAGCGGGTGGACACTTTTATCGACAAGGTGGAAAAAGCCATGTACCAGGCCGAGGAAGCCCTGGGCGGCAACCTGATTCGCATCGCCAAGGTGTCCCACGGCATGGGGGTGTTCTCCAACGCTCAGTCCGGGCGTGCCGGTGAGCAGTTTGCCACGGTTACTGCCGAGCTGGTGCCCTCGGATGAACGTAGCGTGCGCAACCAGGAATTCCTGGACGAATGGCGAAAGCATTTCGACGATGCGCCGGGGCTGGAGAAAATGACCCTGACCTCGCGACGGGGCGGGGGGCCGCCGGGGCGGGATCTGGAGATAAAGCTCACTGGCCCGGACACCCAGAAGCTCAAGGAAGCCGCCCTGGCCATCACCACGGTGCTGGAGGGCATGGATGGCGTTACCGGCATCGAGGATGACATGCCCTACGGCCACCAGCAGCTCATTTATGAGCTTACCCCCATGGGGCGAGCCCAGGGCCTGACGGAAGCGGAGGTTGCCCGCCAGCTGGGCAATGCCCTCACGGGCAACCTGGCCCAAATCTTCATCGATGGCCGCGATGAACTGGAAGTGCGCGTCATGCTGCCAGACCAGCGGCGCTATCACCTGTCCAGTCTGGATTCCCTGAACCTGCGTCTCCCTGATGGTGGCCGCATACCCCTGACCACCGCCCTGCGCCTGAAGGAGCGCCAGGGATTTGAAATCCTGCGCCACTATGATGGTGAACTGTCCGCCACGGTGTTCGCCGATGTGGATACCACGCGCAACAATGCCAATGAGATTCGCCAACAGCTGAAAAAGGAGCTGTTCAGCAAGGTGTTGCATAAGTGGGGTGTACATATGAGCTACACCGGCAAGGCCCAGGATCAGAAAGAGACCATGGCGGACATGAAAAAAGGCGCCCTGTTTGCCCTGGCCATGATTTACATCGTGCTGGCCTGGGTGTTTGGCTCCTATGGCTGGCCCCTGGTGGTGATGAGCATCATTCCCTTTGGCATCGTGGGTGCCTTGGTCGGTCACTGGCTCATGGGTATTGAACTGACCATATTGTCCCTGTTTGGTATTTTTGGCCTGTCCGGCATCGTGGTGAACGATTCCATCATCCTGGTGGTGTTCTATAAGGAACTGCGTCAGCAGGGCATGGCCGTGGACCAGGCCATCGTCGAAGCCGCCTGCCAGCGCTTGCGCGCCGTGCTGCTCACCTCTCTCACCACGATTGCGGGCCTGACCCCCCTGCTGTTCGAGACATCCCTTCAGGCCCAATTCCTGATTCCCATGGCCGTGTCCATCTCTTTCGGCCTGGCTTTTGCCACTTTCCTGGTGCTGCTGTTGGTCCCGTCTCTATTACGGATACACGAACACTTCGCCAGAGGCAGGGTCCTGGGGGGAATGGGCGTAGGGGTATCGTGAGACGGTTGCGCTTTGCCTGTCTTTTCCGGCAAGCTTGGCTCATGAAAGCAGGAAGCATTTTTTCGCTGATTGCCTTTTTAATCTTGCTCCCGGTGGCCTTTGCGGATTCGGTATCGGCGCAAGGGGGGGCTTCCTTCAACCCGAGAAAAGTCCCAACGACCCCAGGAGCTACCGTTACTTGCAGCTTCCCAACCGAATGAAGGTGTTGCTGGTTTCCGACCCGGAAGCGAAGGTGGCGGCGGCTTCCCTGACCATCGGCGTCGGCAGTTCATCGGAACCGGAAGAGCGTCCCGGGCTGGCCCATTTTCTTGAACACATGCTTTTCATGGGCACCCGCAAATATCCGGGGGATGATGAATATCCCCGTTTCATTCAGGGACATGGCGGAGGCTTCAATGCGGAAACCGCCTGGGATTGGACGCGGTACTATTTTTCCATCGATCCACCGTTTTTCGACGAAGCGCTGGATCGTTTTTCCCAATTCTTCATTGCGCCCCTGTTCGATGTGCGTTTTGTGGACAGGGAGCGCCATGCGGTGGATGCCGAATACCTCCTCAAGCTGAAGAACGGTGCCCTGCGCGCCCAGGCCGCCCTGAAACAGGCCTACAACCTGGCCAGCCCCTACAGCCGCTTCACCGTGGGCAATCTCCAGACCCTGGCCGACCGGCCCGGAAACCCGGTGCGGGATGATCTGGTCGCTTTTTATGAGCAGCATTACTCGGCCAATCTCATGGGGCTGGCTCTGGTGGGGCCACAGCCTTTGGACGAGCTTGAGGGACTGGTGAAACGGTATTTCAGGGCCGTTCCCGACCGGGGCAGACGGCGCTATGCGCCGGGCAGGGATGAAAAGGCGCTGCCTGGACCCCTGCTGCCCCAGGGGTTGATGATCGAGCCTCTCAGCGCCATGACGGAGTTGCACCTGATATTTCCCGTGGCGCCTCAGAGGCCGTTTTACAAGGTGAATCCCGGCAGCTATCTGGTGCAGCTTTTCACCAACGGCCAGCCGCATGGTCTTTATGCAACGTTGAAGGAGCGGGGATGGATTTCGGGGATTTCCGTGAGCAGCGAGGATCTGGATCGCGGCCAGGGGCGTTTCATCATCACCGTGGGCCTCACGGACTCGGGTAGAGGGCATGTGGATGAAATCACCCATGCCATATATGCCTATATCGACCTGTTGCGCAAAGAGGCCCTGATCCCCTGGCGTTACCAGGAACAGCAACGCATGGATGAACTGGGTTTTCGCTTCCGGGAAAAGGAATCCCCGGTGGATTATGCCGTTGCCCTGTCCCAGCGGCTGCTGGACTACCCGGCGAGAGATCTGCTCCGTGCCGATGTCATGTTGCAGGAATTCGACGCCCGGGTCATCAAGAGACTGTTGGATCAACTGGTTCCGGAACATGCCACCCGGGTACTGATCGCGCCTGGTGTTACGACCGACAGGAAAGCGCCCTGGTATGGCACGGCCTACCGGCTCGTCCGGCCTGATGTCTTGCCGCCGGCGAAAACGGCTTTCCATTTCCAGTTGCCGGGCCGTAACCCTTTTATTCCCGGTTCCCTCGGGATGAAAACTGATTCGCAGGGGCATTCCGTGCCGACGAAACTGATCGATGAACCCGGCTTCGTGGTCTGGCACGATCTGGATGCTGATTGGGGGGAGCCCCGGGCCGAGTTTCGCGCCCGGCTCCGTTCGCCTCTGGCCATGCGCACGGTGGATGAAGCCATGCTGCAACAATTGCTGGTATTGGTGGTGGGGGATGGCTTTTTGCCCGTGACCCAGCAGGCGAAGCTGGCGGGCCTGGATATGAGCCTGGAGGCGGGTCGGGAAGGCTTGGCGCTGCATGTTCTTGGATATGACGACAAACTGCCTTTGCTCGTGAGCAGGATAGCGGAGGCGCTGGCCCGGCCCAGCCTGGATGAGGCGCGTTTTGTTCTGGCCAGGCGGGCGCTGGAGCAGTCATTGCTGGCCAGGAGGCAGAATACGGTTGCCGACCAGGCCATGGAGGCGCTGAATGGTTCCCTGTTCACGCCTTATTACACGCCCGGAGAGCAACTGGCGGCGCTGAAGAAACTCACCCTGTCCGATCTGCGTGCCTACGCGAAAAAGTTCTTCGCCCGTATCGGCGCCACGGTGTTCATCCACGGCAACCTCGACGCCGGGGAGGCGCGCCGGTTGGCCGAGGATTTCCGTCAACGGCTGCTGGCGGGCAGCCGGCTCATGGATATGCCGGCGGAATCTCCTGTCTTGCCTGAACAGGGTGATATCCTGAGAAAAACCGTGCAGGTGGATCAACCCGACTCGGCCTGGGTGCAGCTGTTCACCGATGAGGACACTTCGGCGCGGGCTCACGCCCGCTGGCTGCTGCTGGCCGGCCTCATGGGTCAGCCCTTCCATACCGAGTTGCGCACCCGACAGCAGCTTGGGTACCTGGTCAGTGCCTCTTACGCTTCCGTCAAGAATCATCCCGCCCTGATGCTGGTGTTACAGTCCGCCAATACCCCCGGCGAGAAGCTTGGCTGGCATGTCCAGACATTCCTGGAAGGTTTTTCCCGCAGCCTTGCATCCTTGGATGAGGCTGCTCTGGACAATCTGAAACAGGCCCTGTCCGGGGAACTGCGCGCACCGGATACCTCTTTTTCGTCGCGGGGCGCCCGCTTCTATGATGATATCGACAATGGCCATCCCTTCGATTTCAGGCTCCGGGTGGCCCGGGCGCTGGACAAAATCACGGCCAGGGGGGTGTCGGCCTTTTATACCCGGGAGATTCTGGAGGCCCCGCGGAGCCGGGTAGCCTGGAGTGCCGGGCGGTTTCCTGTTCAATCCAAGGGGAAATAGTGTCAAGGAGGAGTGGAAAGATCGTAAACCGCCAGTTGGTCAGGCTTCCGCGGCGGGAGCGTAATGGGAAGCATTCATGGCGCTCCGGAGCATAGATGACTCGTATGTCAGGAAGAATCAAGATGATTTCATGCCCGTATATCAAGACGATGATTGGGGCCGGCCTGTGTCTGGCCATGGTGACTGCTGCCTCGGCCACCCGGGCGGGGCCGGTGGTGGAGCAGATCTGCGTGAGCGAGGCATCGCGGATGAAAAATGTACCTGCGAGCGAGGTTCGCATCGTGGGAAAAGTCGCCTGGGCCGATGGTTCGTCCGTGGTCAGGCTTGAGGTGAAGGGAAAATTATCAGCCTGCTGGCTGAACCCCGGGGACGAGGCGCGTGCGATGGTGTTCGCTCAGGGCGTCGCGCCCGGCATGGAACAGGTCTGCGCGGGTGAGGCGTCGCTGATAAAGGATGTGCGCATGAGCGCCGTGCGCCTGGGCTGGGCTTTCGAGGGTCCCGGGGGGCAGGCATGGGTGCATTTGAACGTGGATGGACAGCCGGCGGACTGCCATGTGAACAAGGATCGTGAGGTCGTTGAGGTGCGGTTTGCGCGCTATCCCTGATCGATGGAGCCGCCGGTGAGAAGATTGCACGATTGTTCTCAGCGCAGGGCGGAGACGAAAGAGGCGACTTCCTCCGCGTAGTCTTCCAGTATGCCCGGGATGGTCTCTTCGCTGATATCCAGTTTCCGGCAGGCCGGGATTCGGGCGTAATCCAGGTTGGGATCCTCCATCTCGTTTTCCGCGTGGGACAGTAGGATGGCGCAGACGAGGATGTCGCAGAGCTCTACGGCATCTTCTTCCTCTTCCCCGGTTTCCAGCAGCAGTTCGTTTTGCTTTTCGATGGCGCTGGATATGCTTTCCGGGAAACCCCAGTTGCTGACCAGGGCCTGGCCGATGCCGGGGCCCCAGCTGTCGATGATTTCCTTGGATACCAGGTCGGGGAATTCCTCGGCGCGGGACAGGATGTAGTGGGTGCCGATGTTGTGCAGAAGGCCGGCAAGCATGGCATTGTGTTTTTCCGCAGCCATGCCGGCCCTCATGGCCAGCAGATAACTGTAGGCGGCGACCCGCACGGATTCCATGCGGGTCTTGTTCAGCATGAAGCTCAGGCTGGAACCCTTGGGCACGTGGAACACGTCCTTGGTGGCCAAGGTGACGGTGGCGTTGTTCACGGCGGACAGGCCCAGGCGGGAGACGGCGATGTTCAGGTCCGTGACCTTGACACCGGAACGATTGAGCAGGGCCGAGTTGGCCAGGAGCAGGATGCGCACGCACAGATCCGGCGCGGAGACGACGATGCGGCTCACGTCCTGGATGGAAACGTCAGGATCGTGAAGGGTCTTGATGATGCGGGCATAGATGTCCGGGAAGGGAGGAAGGTCGATTTCCCGGGAAGCCAGTTTTTCTGTCAGGTCCTGCAGAAAGCAGAGTTCTCGTTCTTGGATGGGGTGTTCCAGGGACTGTTGTTGCATTTGGTTCATCCTTATATTGGCCGGGAGTCAGGTGAACAATCGGCGGGCAGGATGAATTCCTTAAGGAAAATTGTGTGACCAGTTTGGCAGGTTTATTTGGGGAGACGAAAAGCGGCACGGGATGCTCGCCGCCGTGGTCATGAGCAAGCCTGAGGATACATCCCTGTGTCGCATGCAAGGTATTGAAAAACAGTGTTATTCAATACTTTGCTAGAGAGATTTTGCTATTTTACGGAAGCCTTCCCTGAGTTCCTCTGCCGCCAGTTGCAAAGCGGTTTTCACGTCTTCCGCGGAATCGGCCTTGATGCCCAGTTCGGCGGCAATGGCCAGTTCCTTTGCTGTGTCGCCGGCGGCTTCCGCGATTTCCTTTGTTTTCTGCTTCAACTTATGGAGATGCGGCTCCAGCTTCTCGAATTCGTCCCTGGCTTCCGCAGTGCCCAGCCTGACCTGCAGGGCCAATTCATCGCGCAGGGTCTGAGCGTCGGCAAGAATGTCTTCAATGAGCTTCACCTTTGGGATTCCTCCTGTAGTCTCTCTTGCCTTGACATGGGGCGGGAAACCACCACATTCAAGCCTTAAGTTCCTCGGACAGGAAGGGGCGAATGGTCTTGAGCATCTCCTGGTGGATTTTCACGTTGCCGGCCACCACGTTGCCGGTTTCAAAGTGTTTGTCGCCACCGCTGAGATCCGTGACCACGCCGCCCGCCTCACGTACCAGCAGGGTGCCGGCGGCGAAGTCCCACTGAGCAAGGCCCAGCTCCCAGAAGCCGTCGATACGGCCGGCGGCCAGCCAGGCGAAATCCAGGGCGGCGGAACCGGGGCGGCGCACACCGGCGGCGTCCTTGATTAGCGCCTTCATCATGCCGAAATAGGCATCCACGTGACGCTGATCGCGGTAGGGTATGCCCGTGCCCAGCAGGGCGCCGTGCAGGTCTTTCTGCTTGCTGATGCGGATACGATGGTCGTTGAGATAGGCGCCCCCGCCCTTGTGGGCGGAGAAGGTCTCGTCCCGCAGGGGGTCATAGACCACGGCGGCTTCCAGCTGTCCCCGGTATTGCAGGGCAATGGAAATGGAGAACTGGGGAAAACCATGCAGGTAGTTGGTGGTGCCGTCCAGGGGGTCGATGATCCACAGGTAGTCGTTGCCCGCGTGATTGCCGCTCTCCTCGGCGAGAATGGCGTGGTCCGGGTAGGCTTTCTTTATGGCCTTGATGATGATTTGCTCCGAGGCCCGGTCCACTTCCGTGACGAAATCATTGGCCTGCTTCTCCTGCACCTTCACCTTGTCCATGTGATTGAAATAGTTGAGCAGGAGCTTTCCGGCCTCGCGGGCGGCACGGGCGGCGATGGTGGTCATGGGATTCATGGGAACGGATACATCAGGCGTTGAATGAGATAAGGCATTATACTCCATGCCCATGAAAAACGTGCGTATCGTACTGGTGGAAACCTCCCACGGCGGCAACATCGGCGCCGTGGCCCGGGCCATGAAGAACATGTGCCTGGAGGATCTGGCCCTGGTGAATCCCCGCCAGTTCATGAGCGAGGAGTGCGTGGTCCGTGCTTCCGGCGCCGACGACATCCTGCAAGAAGCCAGCGTGCATGCCGACCTGGACGCGGCCCTGGCGGACTGCACCCTGGTGGTGGGGGCCAGCGCCCGCCTGCGCACCGTGGCCTGGCCCCAGCTGGATCCGCGGCAGTGCGCCGGCCTGGTGGCGGAACGCGCCGCCCAGGGGCAGCAGGCGGCCCTGGTGTTCGGGCGGGAACGCACGGGACTGACCAATGCCGAGCTGGAACGCTGCCAGTACCTGGTGCATATTCCCGCCAACCCGGACTACTCCTCTCTGAACCTCGCCATGGCGGTACAGGTGCTGGGCTACGAGCTGATGATGCAGCGGGCGCCCATGGTGCCGCCCCAGCCCCGGGAGCTGGCCACGGCGGCGGACATGCAGGGCCTGTTCAGCCACCTGGAACAGGCCCTGGAGGACATCGGCTTTCTCGATCCGCGCAAGTCCGACAAGCTCATGCGCCGCCTCAAGCGCCTGTTTCACCGCGCCGAGCCCGACCAAGACGAGATCAGAATCCTGCGCGGCATTCTCAGCGCCGCCCAGGGGCGCAAGTCGGCGCGGCGGGAATGACGAACAACGAGACTTTAGACTTTGGAGACACCCATGGAAATCAATGGCCCACTGAAAATCGCCGTCATAGACGAGCCCGACACCCAGGGGTGGCAGCTGGTGGTGAGTTTCACCGATGAATTCAAGCGTGCCGATCTGGCCAGCCAGGGGCGGCAGTTCGAGAACTATGTCCGTGAGCTGGTGGAAGGCATCAATACCCTGCCAGAGGGTGACCGCAACCGCGACGGCATGGCTATCGTCTATCAGCTCTGCTCCGAGATGCTTCCCTACATCAGGGAAGGGCAGATCGCCCTGGAAGAAAGCATGGTGGTGGAGATCGGTCAGACCCAGGCCATGTCGCTGACGGATTTTCTTCATGGCTGAATCGGCGCCGCCGGCCATCGGCTTCGTCAGCCTGGGCTGTCCAAAGAACCTGGTGGACTCCGAGCGCATTCTCACCCAGCTGCGCGCCGAGGGATATGTCATGGTGCCGGGTTACGAGGATGCCGACCTGGTCATCGTCAACACCTGCGGCTTCATCGACGCCGCGGTGGAGGAATCCCTGGAAACCATAGGCGAGGCCCTGGACGCCAATGGCCGGGTGCTGGTCACCGGTTGTCTTGGCGCGCGGGCGGATGAAATCCGGGAAAAATATCCCAAGGTATTGGGCATTACCGGGCCTCATGCCTACGAGGAGGTCATGGCCCTGGTGCATGAAAAGCTGCCGGCGCCCCATGATCCCTGGACCAGCCTGATTCCGCCCCAGGGGGTCAAGCTCACGCCCCGGCACTATGCCTATCTCAAGATTTCCGAGGGCTGTAACCACCGTTGCAAGTTCTGCATCATCCCCGCTTTGCGTGGCGACCTGGTGAGCCGCCCTCTGCATGAAGTCGTTGCAGAGGCCGAGCGTTTGGTAAAAGCAGGGGTGCGCGAGCTGCTGGTGGTGTCCCAGGATACCAGCGCCTATGGCGTCGATCTGAAATACCGCACGGATTTCGTTTCCGGCAAGCCCATGGAAACCCGCCTGGTCAGCCTTGCCAAGGCCCTGGGAGAACTGCCCGCATGGATACGCCTGCACTATGTCTATCCCTATCCCCAGGTGGATCAGGTCATTCCTCTCATGGCGGAAGGCGCCATCCTGCCCTACCTGGACATGCCCCTGCAGCATGGCAGCGAACGCATCCTCAAGTCCATGGGGCGTCCCGCCGCCACCGAGAAGGTGCTGGATCGCCTGGCGGCCTGGCGCCGGGACTGCCCGGAGCTGGTGATCCGCTCCACCTTCATCGTCGGCTATCCCGGCGAGACGGAAGCCGATTTCGAGCAGCTACTGGATTTTTTGCAGGAGGCGCAGCTGGATCGGGTGGGCTGCTTTACCTATTCCCCCGTGGAAGGTGCGGCGGCCAATGCCCTGCCGGATCAGGTGCCCGAGGCCCTCAAGGAAGAACGCCTGGCGCGCTTCATGGATGTGCAGGCCGGCATATCGGCGGACAAGCTGGCGCGCCGCAAGGGCCAGCGGATGATCGTGCTGGTGGACGAAGTGCATGAAGATCATGTCCTGGCCCGGGGGCCGGGAGACGCGCCGGAAATCGACGGCCAGGTGGTCATCGATGGGGCCTGGGAGGTGGCGCCGGGGGATTTCGTGGAAGTGGAGATCACGGGCAGCGACGCCCATGACCTGTTTGCCGAAATGGCGGAATAGCCGGATGTGCGCATGGCGCATCCGGCATTGTGAACTCAGAATACGCCAGCGGGCTTGGCGCCCAGCTTCTTCAGGATCATGGCCAGGGGACAGAATCCCGTGAAGGCGGACTGGAACAGGTTGGCGCCCACGAAGGCGGTGAACCAGAGCCAGTTCTGGTGGTGGAAGATGGGGCTGATGTTCCAGCCCAGGGCCAGGGACAGAAGAATTGCGAAGCCGGCAAAGGCCAACACCATACGTTCTACACTCATCTTGTTTTCCTCATTGGAATTATTTGGTAGGCACTATATTAGTGGGCTTGGGGAACCAGGGAAAGGGCCTCAACCAGGGTATCTGGTCCCGCGTTGGGCAGATGAGCGTTTTCGGAAAGATAACGCCGCCATTTTTTTGCTCCGGGCTGACCGTGGAACAGGCCAAGAATGTGCCGTGTTATGCGTTTCAGTGGCACCCCGCGGCGGCATTCCTGCTCCACCAAGGGCAGCAGGCTTTCCACGACCTGGTGCCTGCTAGTGGCCGGGTTGGCCAACCCGAAAATACGGCGGTCCACATCCGCCAGCATCCAGGGGTTCTGGTAGGCTTCGCGACCAATCATCACCCCGTCCACATGAGCCAGATGTGTTTCCGCCTGATCCAGATTGAGAATGCCGCCGTTGATGATGATCTCCAAATCCGGGAAATCCTGTTTCAGGCGGTACACCAGCTCGTAGCGCAGGGGAGGCACTTCGCGGTTTTCCTTTGGGCTGAGTCCCTGCAGCCAGGCCTTGCGGGCGTGGACGACGAAGGTTCGGCAGCCAGCCTCGGACAGTTTTTCCACGAAAGTGGTAAGCTGGTCATAGCTGTCCAGGTCGTCGATGCCGATGCGATGCTTGGCCGTGACCGGCAGGGGGCTGGCCTCGACCATGGCGCTGATGCATTCCGCCACCAAATCCGGCCGGGCCATGAGACAGGCGCCGAACAGGCCGGACTGCACCCGGTCGGACGGACAGCCCAGGTTCAGGTTCACCTCGTCATACCCCCATTCTTGCGCCAGCTTGCAACAGCGCGCCAGGTCATCGGGATTGCTGCCGCCGAGCTGCAGGGCCAGGGGATGCTCCTCGGGAAAGAAGTCCAGGAAACGTGCCGGCTCGTTGTGCAGCAGGGCGCCGGTGGTGACCATCTCTGTGTACAGCAGGGTTTTGCGGGTAAGCAGGCGATGGAAATACCGGCAATACCTGTCCGTCCAGTCCAGCATGGGGGCCACGGATAGGCGTCTGTTCGGTGTTTTGTCAGGAGTTTTCGTCACTTACCGTTGTTTTTCGAATCTCAGGGGTCGGAGTCAAGTCACTCCAAATCTCAGGGGTCGGAGTCAAAATCTCAGGGGTCGGAGTCAAGTCACTCCAAGTCGTTGAATTCTTGCGATATCGTTTTGATTTGACTCCGACCCCGCTCATTCCTCGCATTCTCCCTGGGGTGGAACCCCGGCGCACACGCCTTCCACTTCCAGTGTGATGTGACTGACCCGGGGCAGGCGGGCTTTTATGTCCTGCTCGATTTCGTCGATGATGCTTTCGGCCCTTCCGATGATGACTTCCACAGTGGCCCGGTCTTCGGCGTATTGCTGCAGCTGCCGTCGTTGATCGGGATTGTGGCTGAGGTCGTCCAGCAGTTGCTTGGCGCTTTGATGGATACGCTGCCGCAGTCCGTTGATCATGGCTTCTTCCTTGAGTTCGATTTCCGCCACCAGCACCGTGTTCTGCTCGTCGATGATGATGGAGCGCAGGTCGTGATAACGCTCCAGCTCCGGGTGATCTTCCACAATCTCCTGGAACAGGTATTCGGCTTCCATGTCCCGCATGTCGGCGAGGAAGCGCATGTTGATGAAGCTCAGGTAGAAGGCGATGCCGCCGAGCATGATGGCGATGAGGGCGGAGAAGATGATGTCGTATTCTGCGTGGCCGGTGGCCGCGGTGAGAATGATGCCCAGTGCCGCCAGGGTGAGGCCCAGCATGGCGGCTGAGTCTTCCAGGACGATGGCCATGAGGGTGGGGTCGTCAGCTTTCACCAGGTAGGCCAGGGGATTGCTTTCTCCCGCGGCGCGCATGCGGTGCAGAAATTCCTTCATGGCCACCAGGAAGGAATAGCCTTCCAGGGCAAAGCCCGTGGCCAGCACGCCGAGATTGATCCACAAGGCGCTGATCCGATAGCCGAAGATATCGGCGGTTTCGATGATGTGGCTGCTGCCCAAGCCTTCCCAGCTGTGCCAGGCATGGGACAGGCCCAGGCCGGCACCGATGGAGAACAAGCCGATGGCGGACCACAGGTTCCACAGGTATTTCTTCTGCCCGTGGCCGAAGGCGTATCGGGTGTCGGCGGGTTTTTCGCCTTCGCGCAGGCCCAGGAACAGAAAGCCCTGGTTGAGGGTATCCATGAGACTGTGTACCGCCTCGTTGGCCATGGAGGCGGAGCCGCTGAGGAGGCTGGCGATGAACTTGATTACCGTCACCAGGGCGTTGGAGATGATGGCGGTGATGACGGCCTTTCTAGAACTGTGCGACATTGGTGGGAACTTCCTTTTGTTTCATCTGTTTTCGGTCGAGATACAGGTCAACGGCCGTCTTGATCACGGCGAGGAGCACCAGGCTGGTCATGGGGTAGGGCAGCAACATGAGCAGGCCGCCGCTTAGCAGCACCACCAGGTGCAGCACCACGATGCGCTTGTAGGGCTGGCCCATGACCTGATTCAGGGGCATGGAAGTAGCCGTTCCGCTTGTCAGGTCGGAAAAGAACTGCACCCCGTGGCTGAGCAGCAGGCCCAGCAGCGCCAGGGACAGGCCGGGCGTGCCGGTTACCAGGTTTACCACGGCGTTCTGCGTCATCTCCTGGTTCAGGAACAGGGAGAACACGAACATGCCGTGAACGAAGGTGAAGATACCGTAGTGAAAAAGGAAGAAGATCGTCATGAACACCCGGTTGGGCAGTTTGTAGCTGTCTTCCGGGTGGTTACTCCTGGCCACGAAGAAACGCGGAATCTGCCACAGGGCCACCACCACATTTTCCGCCCAGTACAGGAACAGGATACGGGCCGGGTCCCAGCCCATGTACAGGGCGATGGCCAGGGAGAGCAGGTTGAAGACAATGAGTGCCGCGAGAGGAAGCTTCATTGTTGTGCGAGGTCGAGTACCAGCATGCGGGAGTTACGCTGCCAGTTGTAGAGATTCTTCTTCCTGCCCGGCAGTTGTGATACGTCCGCGGTGATGAAGCCCCTTTCCCGGAACCAGTGAGCCGTGCGCGTGGTAAGGACGAACAGCTTCTTAAGTCCCATGTCCAGGGCCTGCTTCCGCAAGTGTTCCAACAGCTGGTCGCCCCGACCTCCCTGGCGGTAGTCCGGGTGCACCACCAGGCAGGCCAGTTCCGCCATCTTCTCTTTTTCAAAGGGGTAGAGGGCGGCGCAGGCGATGATGGCGCCATCGCGCTCGATGACGCTGAACTGGCTGATTTCGTTTTCCAGGTATTCCCGGGAGCGGCGCACCAGCACCCCGGCTTCTTCCAGGGGCTTGATGAGTTCCAGGATGCCGCTCACGTCGTCGATGCGGGCCTGGCGCAGAGTTTCCCAGCGCTCGGCGGTGACCAGGGTGCCCGCGCCGTCCCTGGTGAACAGCTCCGTGAGCAATACGCCGTCCTGGCGACGGGGCAGGATGTGGGCCCGGGCCACGCCGCCCCGGCAGGCCTGGGCGGCATTGCGCAGCACGCGCTGCAGTTGCTCGTCCAGGGTTTTGCGGCGCTTGAGCAAGGCGTCCACTTCCCGGGGAACCATGCTTTCGATGACCCTGCGGCGGCTGTCCGTGAGCCTGTTGTCGGTGAGAAAGACGAGCTTGTCCGCATGCAGTTCCCGGGCGATGGCGGCGGCCACGTCGGCGGCGTTGAGATTGAATACTTCCCCGGTGGGCGAATAACCCAGGGGCGATACCAGCACCATGGCGCCGGCGTCCAGGCGCTGTTTCATGGCGGCGGTGTTGATGCGCCGCACTTCTCCCGTGTGCTGGTAGTCCACGCCGTCGATGATGCCCAGGGGCCTGGCGGTGACGAAGTTGCCCGAGTCCACGGCAATCTGGGCCCCGGCCATGGGCGAGTTGGCCAGACCCGTGGAGAGCAGGGCCTCGATCTCCACGCGCACCGTGCCCGCCGCTTCCTTCACGCACAGCAGGGCGTGCTCGTCGGTGACCCGCATGCCGTTGATGACCTGCATGTCCACCCCACGCAGCTTCAGGCGTTCCTCGATTTGTGGCCGGGTGCCGTGCACCAGCACCAGGCGCAGGCCCAGGCTGTGAAGCAGGGCGATGTCATGGATGAGTTTGTCGAAACCGGCGTCCCGCACCGCCTCGCCGCCAAAGGCCAGCACCATGGTGCTGCCCCGGTGGGCGTGGATATAGGGCGATGCCTGGCGGAACCAGCAGACGAAATTGTCGGCGTCCTTGTTCATCCGCTCATCATATCAGTTCAGGCAGAAACGCTGAATCAGCTGTTTGATGATCTGAATGCCCGGCTGTATCTGGCCCATGTCCATGAACTCGTCGGGCTGATGGGCCTGGTCGATGCTGCCGGGGCCCAGGATGACCGTGTCCATGCCCAGCTGCTGAAGGAAGGGGCCTTCGGTGCCGAAAGCCACGGCTTCGGCCGGGTGG
>JALVEW010000131.1 GCA_027030425.1 Sedimenticola sp. | reverse complement strand
GCACCGTCCATGACATAGACACCGTTACGTCCGAACAGCCGGCCGCTGTGCAGATCCAGAACCAGGCGTTCCATATTCAGGGGGCTTTCGACTGCTTGCAGGGCCTCCGCCAGGTCTACTGGCGGTGGCACCGGCCGGGACCATTCCACTGCCGGGGGGATGCTTTCCATGCGCCATTCCAGCAGGTTGCCGTCAATGCTCATGCCCATGTCATCGCGGGTGGCCAGCAACAGCCGGTCATTCCACACGCCTGCTCTAGCGACCTTGTCTGCCAACTGCTTCGGTAGTGGCTGGGATTCGATCAGTTCGCCTTCGAGGGTGTAAGCCAGTAGCCGTGTCTCGGTTACCGCCATCGCCATGCCGTTCAGCCATGCCGCGCCCACTAGAGTTTCTTCGGAGGAAGGCAGTGGTTGTGTGTCCAGGAACAGCTGTGTGAGCTGTTGCAACAGATAGTGCTCTCCTATTCTGAAGGCCATTTCCGGTCGGGCCGGTGTCATGCCGTACCACGCCAGCAACCAGTTGCTGGTGACCGGACGCTGATCCAGCCGCAGCGACTGGGTGTGGTTAAGCATCAGGCCGGTGATCACCAGAATCACGAACAGCAGCAGGGCGGCAATTCCCAGCCGCCGGTGCCACAGGTAGAGCAAGCGCAGGAAACGCCAGCGCGGGCTACTACTCATTTCGCACTTCTCCGTCCAGATAGAGCGCCAGGCGCGCCAGTCGCTTGAGTGCGTTTACTGAGAGGGTGGCGCCGGTGATGCCATCTATGTGCCGATCCAACTTTTCGTCGCTGTTCAGTTTCGCTTCCAGAAACTGGCGGGTAAAAAAGTCGTGCCGTACTTCTCCGCCACGGCTTTCGCGGAAAGCGAGCACACGCACATGCTTGATGGCGCCATGGTCAATGATGATGCCTGTGGTGATGGGACGCTCCTTGCCAATTTCTTCCAGGATCCAGGCGGTGCGCTGCCCCTTACTCCAGTAGCGGATACGTAGGCCGGCGTAGGGGTGGCCGAGTATCCGTTCTACGGATTTCTTGATTTCACCCCGCAGCCAGACGAAGGTTGGGCTGGGTGGCTCGCCTTCGAAGGCCGCGGAGAGAAACGCCTCATTGCTCTGGTAAACAGTGGCCTGGGCGGGAAATAAAGAGAGGGCCAGGAGTATCCCGCCCCCCCATCTCGTGATGCAGAATATCATTGATATCACCGCTCAGAACTGGAGACCAACGCCGAGATTGAAGCCGTCCTGCTCCTCGCCGTTCTCATTGTCCTGTATCTGGTAATCGGCTTTAAGCACCACCTGCTCATGGGGCCACCAGTTGAAGCCGATGTTCCACTGGGCTTTTTGGCTGTCGGAGTTGCTGCCAGCCTGGTTGTCCCACCGGTTATAGCGGGCGAACAGCCCCAGTGAATCAGTGATCTTGAATGAGGGCTCAACATACCAGCCGTACTGCTCGTCAGCGCCGATGGCAGCCGGTCCGGCACCATCCAGATCCCAGCGGGCGTAAAGGGCCCGCAGCCCAAAGGGGCCTTTTTCATAGGCGACATGCGCTTCATAAAGATTAGCGCTTCCAGCATCTGAGTCACGCCCCTGGGTGATATCGGTCTGGTGCTGGAAGCTGCCTGCCAGCTCCAACCCGGCCATGCCGGCCCACCTCAGGCGTGCAGTGAGTGCGCCGTTTTTCGCCAGGGCCTCAGCAGCGTTCTGTCGCCCCTTGCGTGGCAAGTAGCTGTTGTCGGCGCTGGTCCTAAGCCCTTCGTGGAAGCCAAGATCATAGCTGAATCCCTGGGTGATCTCCCCGGAAGCGCCGATGCCTGTGGCCCACCATGTGCTCGGAATAATGTTCTTTTCCACCGGATTGCGCTCTACACCATAGAAAGTATTGGGCTCGTGGGTTTCGTTGAGTATGCCCACCGGCAACAGGAAGACACCTGCTTTACCACTGATATAGCGGTTGAAGTCCATCTCCACGTAAGCCTGCTCCACTTCCACTTCTTCACCATCATGTTCGAACTCGATCTCGGAAAAGAAGCGTATGCGGTCGTTAAACTCATGGCCGAGAAAGAGCACAACGCGGTGAAGGTCGATCTGGTTCTTGTCGCTGACGCCACCAGACCCGTCCAGGCTGTTGTAGTGAGCTTCAGCGTAACCGCCCAAAGTGGTGCGGTCAGCCCATAAGGAAGGGCGTTCCCTGGAAGCCTGTTCTTCCACTGCTTCCACCGCTGCTTCGCTATTGGCAGCGGTTTGTTTTATCTGGGTCTGCAGTTGTTCTATTTGTCGTTGCTGTTTCTGGATCACCTGCCACATTTCTGCCCGTGAGGGAAGGTTTCCGCTGGCGGCCAGCGCGGAAGAAGTGGCCAGCATTGAACCGATACAAAGCGTCAGTAAACGGGGTTCGGTCATTGATAACTCCTGATGTTTGCTCAAGACGTGTAGAAAGTTTGCTCATGATAACGAACATGAGAAATAAAGCAAACAAGAATCATTCGTATTAAGAATATTGTGGGGAGACTTTGACCAGTCTTGGCAAAGTGATTTACAGCCAGGAAGAGGCAGCCTTGCTGACAGGGCATTCCAACTGTACCCGAAGGTCATTTCAGGGAACTTGCGGGGGCCAGACAGGAAAATGAAAAATGGGCCCTGGGACAAAGGGAGGTTGCCAAGCCATATTTTGCAAGGGGCCCGAGCCTCTTTGTAAGCCTGAAGGTCATTGATAGGGTTTGACCGTCAGGTTGCCGAAAGGGCATTCCGAAGGTCGAAATCAGCGGTTTTTCCCCTAGGCAAAATCAGGCGTGGGCCCGGTTTGGGCCCGAAGGATTTTTCGGGCAGACACAAAAAAACTCAACCACCGCTAAGTGATTGAGTTTTCTTGGAAAAATTTGGTAGCGGGGGCAGGATTCGAACCTACGACCTTCGGGTTATGAGCCCGACG
>JALVEW010000130.1 GCA_027030425.1 Sedimenticola sp. | reverse complement strand
GGCCTTCGGTTATTCCATGAAAGGCTTTGCCGCCTGTTTTCGTTCCGAAGCTGCCTTTCGCCAGGAGGTAGCGGCCTCCCTGGTCATCCTTCCCCTGGGCCTGTGGCTGGGCCGAAATGGCGTGGAGTGGGCCCTACTCCTGGGCAGCTGGCTGCTGGTGCCCATCGTGGAAATGCTCAACTCCGCCATAGAGGCCGTGGTAGACCGCATCGGCCCGGAACCGCATGAACTGTCCGGCCAGGCCAAGGACATCGGCTCAGCAGCGGTGTTTTTTGCCATCTGTCTGTTTCTTGTCGTCTGGGCACTCGTTCTCCTGCCCCGTTTTATCAACTAGTTCGGGGACCGAGTGTTCGGGGTCGGAGTCAAATGGGAAAGCCGCCGGGAAGATCCATGGCGTAGAATCATCTGATTTCCTTCCCTGTAGCAACCGGGGTGGAATTTGACTCCGACCCCTGGGGCACTCTGGGATACTGGGACACATTTTGCAATTGGTGGATTTACCTCATGTCAGCACTCATCTGCGGCTCTTTCGCCTATGACACCATCATGGTGTTTCACGATCGTTTCAAGAACCACATCCTGCCGGAACAGGTGCACATCCTGAATGTCTCCTTCCTGGTACCGGACCTGCGTCGGGAGTTTGGCGGTTGCGCGGGCAATATCGCCTACAATCTGAAGCTGCTCGGGGGGGACGGCGCGCCCATGGGCACCGTGGGCACGGATTTCCAGCCCTATGCAGAATGGATGGATGAACAGGGTATTTCCCGGGATTATCTGAAAGTCATCGACGGCGAATACACCGCCCAGGCCTATATCACCACGGACCAGGACGACAACCAGATCACCGCCTTCCATCCCGGGGCCATGAATCATTCCCACCTCAACGCCGTAAGTGATGCCCAGGAAATCACCCTGGGGCTGGTATCGCCGGACGGGCGCCAGGGCATGATCGAGCACGCCGAACAGTTTGCCGAGGCGGGCATTCCCTTCATTTTCGATCCCGGCCAGGGCATGCCCATGTTCGACGGTGCGGATCTCATGCGTTTCGCCAACCAGGCCACCTGGCTGGCCTTCAACGATTATGAAGCCAAATTGATGGCAGAACGTACCGGCAAGACCATCGAAGCCCTCGCGGACAGGGTGGAGGCCATCATCATCACCCGGGGCGGAGAGGGTTCCAGCATCTATACGGGCAAGGGCGTCATCGAAATCCCCAGCGCCAGGGCTGCTTCTGTGGAAGACCCCACGGGTTGTGGCGATGCCTACCGCGCCGGTCTGCTCTATGGTCTGCAAAACGACATGGACTGGGAAACCACCGGCCGCATTGCTTCACTCATGGGCGCCATCAAGATCGAGCACGCCGGCACCCAGAATCATCATTTCACTTTGGATGAATTTAGGGCAAGATTCAGACAATCTTTCGATTACGACTTTTGACTTTAGTAATGGGGTCGGAGTCAAATAGAAAAGATGTTTGGAAGATTCGATAGCATGGAATCATCCAATTTCCTTCCCTGCAGCAACTTGGATGGAATTTGACTCCGACCCCTGGCAGGGTTACTGACTGGTTCGGGGGCGGAGTCAAATGGAGAAGATGCTGGAAGGATTCGATAGCGTGGAATTATCCGATTTCCTTCCCTGTAACAACTTGGGTGGAATTTGACTCCGACCCCTGCCAAGAATACCGAGGATCAACCATGGGACATGCCACAGGCAATGAAGAATTCCGACCGCTGAAAATCGCGGTACTTACCGTCTCCGACAGCCGCACCGAGGATACGGACAAATCCGGCAACTACCTGCGGGATGCCCTGATGGAGGCCGGACACGAGTTCGTGGAAAAGAAAATCGTGCCCGACGACATCTATCAGATGCGCGCGGTCTTTTCCGCCTGGATTGCCGACCCGGAGGTGGAAGTCATCATCTCCACCGGCGGCACGGGGGTCACGGGGCGGGACAGCACGCCCGAGGCCATCACGCCCCTGCTGGACAAGGAAGTGGAGGGCTTTGGCGAGCTGTACCGGCAGATTTCCTTCGAGGAAATCGGCGCCTCCACCCTCCAGTCCCGCTGTCTGGCCGGCCTGGCCAATGGCACTTTCGTATTCTGCATCCCCGGCTCCACCGGCGCCTGCCGCACGGCCTGGACGAAAATCATCCAGCCCCAGCTGGACATCCGCACCCGGCCCTGCAATTTCGCCGTGCTCATTCCCCGGCTCATGGAGAAATAAAATGTCTGGCTGCGATTGCACACCAACGGTTTCCGACCTCAAACCCTATGAAGAAGCAGTGTCCCTGCTGCTCTCCTACGCCAAGCCCCTGACGGATACCGAAACCCTGTCCCTGCACGACGCCCTGGGAAGGGTGCTGGCCGCCCCGGTGAAAAGCGGCATCGACGTGCCTGGCTGGGACAACAGCGCCATGGACGGCTACGCCTTGCGCGTAGCCGACGTGCCCGCCGAAGGCACCCGACTCAAGGTTTCCCAGCGCATTCCCGCGGGCACGGCGCCCCAGCCCCTGGAACCCGGCACCGCCGCCCGCATCTTCACCGGCGCCCCGGTGCCTGAAGGCGCGGACGCCGTGGTCATGCAGGAACTCACCTGCCGGGAAGAGGACAAAGTCATCATCAACACCCTCCCCCAGGCTGGCGCCAACATCCGCCGCCGGGGCGAGGACATCCGCAGGGACGAGGAAATCATCCAGCCCGGACTGCGCCTGCTGCCTCAGCACCAGGGCCTGGCCGCCTCCGTGGGCGTTGACCGCCTGGAGGTGTACCGCCGCCCCCGGGTGGCGGTGCTGGCCAGCGGCGACGAGCTGGTGATGCCCGGCCAGCCCCTGAAGCCGGGCATGATTTACAACTCCAACATCTTCACCGTGGCGGGCATGCTGCGCGCCCTGGGCTGCGAGGTCATCGACCTGGGCCAGGTGGAAGACACCCTGG
>JALVEW010000129.1 GCA_027030425.1 Sedimenticola sp. | reverse complement strand
GGGCGGAGTCAAATCCCCTGAGCCATTGAATTGATGCAATATCACACTGATTTGACTCCGACCCCTTACGCTATATCCCGATCTTCTTGTAAACCACCTTGCCTTCCTTGATCGTGGCCAGCACTTCGTTGTTTCTTATGTCTGACAGCTTCTGTTTCAGCGGATTGTGCTTGATCACCACGAAATCGGCGAGCATGCCTTCCCGGATCCTGCCTTTACGGTCTTCTTCGAAAACCTGGTAGGCTGGTCCCGTAGTCAATGCCTGCAGCGCGGTATAGGCATCCACCCTTTGATCCGGGCCGATGATTTTCCCGCTACGGGATTCCCGGGCCATTGCGGACCATATGACCCAGAAAGGATTCAGGGGTGTTACGTTGAAATCCGTGTGGTTGGACATGACCAGGCCGGCTTCCTTGGCGGCTTTCATGGGGGAGATGAAAAATGCGGCTTCCTTGCCGATATTCCTGATGTGCACGTCGCCCCAGTAGAACGTATGCAAGGTGAAATAGGAAGGCGTCAGGCCCAGTTCGACATACTTGGGCAGATGTTCCGGGCGCTGGAACTGGGAATGAACGATCACTGTGCGCCGGTCGTCTTTCGCACTGATGCCCGCGTGCTCGATGGTCTTGATCATCATGTCGATGGCGCCATCGCCATTGGCATGAACATGCAGGGGAATCTTGGCATCGAATATCTTCTTGGTGATGGCGTCCAGCTGTTCCTGGGTGATAGATGATTCTCCTTTCCAGTTCTTCTGGCCGGCGGGGCCACCGCCGTGATAAGGGTGGGAAACCAGCGCGGTCTTGCCCTGTGGCGAGCCATCGATGGTGATCTTGCAGGCCTGGAGTTTCAGGTGGTTGTGGTACTCACCAAACCTGTACCTGGGGTTGCCGAACCACTTGTCCATCTCGGTGAAGCCCGGCAATGCCAGAATATCCAGGAAAAGCCGTTCCTGTTCTGCGGCTTTCATCAGGAAATCCAGATCCTCGGCATGGGAAAAGCCTTCGATGGCCTGGGTGTAACCATTGCTGGCGTACATCATTTGTGCGGGTTTGGTCAGATCCAGCATCTCGGGCTCGCTGGGCTGGGGGAGCTTGGCGAACACGGGTACATAGGCCATCTCCATGAGCAGTCCCGCCGGTTCATTGCTGCCGGGCATGCGTGCAATCACGCCGCCGGCCGGGGTCTGGGTGTTTTCATCGATGCCTGCCCACTTCAGAGCCTGGGAGTTGAGCACGGCCCCGTGCATGGAGATGTGGATGAGCATCACTTTCCGCTTGGGAAAAGCCGCGTCCAGGTCCTTCTTGGTGATGTGGCGTTTTTCCTCGATCAAATCCTGGTCATAGCCCCAGCCGATGATCCAGCCATCCTCGGGGACATGTTTTTCTTCCTGATAGCCTTTCAGCTTTTCAATGATCTGGGGAATGCTGGTGGCGGTGCCCATGGGGGGAGCGGCCACGTTGACCTGGTTGACCATTCTCAGGGCTGACATGAAATGGCTGTGAGGATCGAGGAAGCCAGGCAGCATGGTGTTGCCCTTGAGGTCGATAAGCCGGGCATTGCTGCCATATTTCCCCATGGCGGTGTCTTTCCTGCCGACGAATACGATTTTCTCTCCCTGGGTCACCACCGCTTCCGCATAGCTTGGCTGGGGGCCGTCCATGGTCAGGATGTCTCCTCCATGGTAAATGACAGAGGCGGGCCGCCGTGGTACTGCATCGACCTTGTAGAGTTCTCCCGTGCCGGGCAGATAGATCTCCCTGGTGGCCGAATGGACGGCCAGAGGCATCAGCAACAGCACCAGCAGTATGGCTGTCCATTGGGGGGCATGCTTGAGGCGCGTCATGTTCACATCTCCATTGTTTCTTGGTTATTGAATCCTTCAGAGCCCACATGCGGCATAGGGTTCGTTGGGGAATCAGGTTCTAGAGGATACACCATACAGGGTTTGGTGGATGGATCGCCACCTCAGGGGTCGGAGTCAAATCAGTATGATGTCAGATGAATTCAATGACTTGGGAGATTTGACTCTGACCCCTGGTGCCATGGAAATCAGTGGTTGGCCTGGATGGCCAGACGCCGGATATCGGCATTGTCCGGCAAAGGCCTTTTCTGCAGCAGCCAGTCGGCCATGCGTTGCGCATACCAGGGAATGGTCAGGCTGCCGTGGGCGCCGAAGCCGTTGAACATGTGCAGCCGGGGAAGTTCCGGGTGAGTGCCGATGAAGGGCTGACGGTCGGCGGTGGCCGGGCGCACGCCGGCTTCATTCTTTTCCAGGGTCAGGGCGTGCGGATGCCGTAGCAGCGTTTCCATGCCTGCCAAGAGTTTCTGTTTTCCTTCTTCCGTGGCCCGGTTGTCCTGACGGTCGTGATAGTGGGTGGCGCCCAGGCGGTAACGTCCTTCATCCACGGGCAGCAGCCAGGTGGCGCCGTTGATGATGCGGTCGGGCAGGGGGGCGTCGTTACAGCGCTTCAGGGTCAGAATCTCGCCCTGGTCGGGGGCGAAGGGCAGCCAGTGGAACCAGGGGTTGCGCATGGAGCGGTAGCCGTCGCAGAAAATCACCTGGTCTGCGGTAATCTCTTTCCAGGACAGCCGCCCCGGCTGAAGTTCCAGGTCTTCATAAGACAACGTTTCATTGCGCAGCATGTTTCTTTTCCGCAGCCAGTCCGCCATGAAGGCCAGCAGTCTGGGCAGCCGCACCCAGCCTGTCCGGTACTGCTCGAACCCGCCCCAGGGGGCATGCACGGGCTGGGGTAAGTCATCCGCGTCCAGGCGTTGCCCGAGCAGGTCATGGGTGTCCTCCCTGTCCTTCTGGCGCTGGTAGAAACGAATCTGTTCGGCGGAACGGAACAGGCGCACCATGTCCAGCCGTTTCAGGAAGGGCTGTCCGGCCAGCCCGGCCAGTTCGCCATAGGTCTGTTCCAGGGTTTGCAGCCATTGGTGCACATG
>JALVEW010000128.1 GCA_027030425.1 Sedimenticola sp. | reverse complement strand
TCTGGGGTGTGGAGCGCCCGCATCATGATAGTTAGCGGCAGAAACGCCGCAGGTATTCTTCATACTGTTCCCGCTTGCGCCGCAAGGCCTCTCCCTGGCCCGCCTTGTAACCCCGGCGCAGGCGCGCATTTACGGAATCCAGGCGCTGGCTTTTCAACAGGCATGCACGTTCATCGGCCTTTTCCATGGAAGCCGTCTGGCGGCGGGCCTGGCGTTTTCGCAACCGGCGCTCCCGGTCGCGTTCCCGGTAGATTTCATACAAGCGCTTTTCTTCCGGGCGCAGGGCAGACCAGACGGCCTGGGCTTCACCGGTTTCGATGAGCCGCCCTTCCGCGGAACAGGCCTGCTGCTGGAAGCTTATGCTGCCATCCGCCTGGGAACAGCGGTAAACCCGGGCCGCCCAAAGGGGGTCGGCGCAGGACATGCACAAAATGATGAAAAGAAGTTTTCTTGCTGACATGACTCGCTCCCTGAGTTGTTAGGGGTCAATCCCTGATCCCTTACTGATTCTGCACCGAACTGAGCTGCCGCGTCAAAGGCCCAGCTTGTCCGCCACGAAGTCGGCATCCTTGTCACCGCGGCCGGACAGGTTCACCAGAATGGACTGCTCCGGTGACATCTCCTTAGCCAGCTTGCAGGCATAAGCAACGGCATGGGCGCTCTCCAGGGCGGGGATGATGCCTTCGGTGCGGGACAGGTTGATGAAGGCGTCCAGGCATTCCTGGTCATCCGCCGTGACATATTCCACGCGCTCCATATCCTTCAGATAACAGTGCTGGGGACCGACCCCCGGATAGTCCAGGCCGGAAGCGATGGAATACACCGCCAGAGGGTTGCCTTCCTCATCCTGCAGGTTGTAGCACTTGAAGCCGTGGATGGCGCCCTTGCTGCCCTTGGTGAGGGTGGCGGCATGATCCGGTGTATCCAGCCCCTTGCCTGCGGGCTCCACGCCGATGATGCGAACGTCCTCATCCGGCAGGAATTCGGTGAACAGGCCAATGGCGTTGGAGCCACCCCCCACGCAGGCCATGATGATATCCGGCAGCCTGCCCTGCTTCTCCAGGAACTGGGCCCTGGCTTCCTTCCCCACGATGCTCTGGAAATCCCGCACCATCTTCGGAAAGGGATGGGGACCAACCACGGACCCGATGGCGTAAAAGAAGTTTTGCGGGTCTTTCAGGTATTCCTCGAAGGCGCTGTCCACGGCGTCCTTCAGGGTGCGGGTTCCCCGGGACACAGGCACCAGCTTACAGCCCAGGATCTTCATCTTGGTGACATTGGGGTGCTCCTTGGCAATATCGATCTCCCCCATGTGGATTTCGCACTCTATCCCCACCAGGGAGCAGGCCGTAGCCAGGGCCACGCCATGCTGGCCGGCGCCGGTTTCCGCCAGCACCTTGGTCTTGCCCATGTACTTGGCCAGCAGGGCCTCACCCAGACAGTGGTTGATCTTGTGCGCACCGGTATGATTCAGGTCTTCGCGCTTGAGGAATATCTGCGCGCCACCCAGCTGCTCGCTGAGGCGCCGGGCATGAAACAGGGGACTGGGGCGGCCCACATAGTCGGCATGCAGGCTGGCCAGTTCTTCCTGAAATTCCGGGGTCTGGCGCACCTCCTCGTAGGCCCTGTCGATATCGTCCATGATGGCCTTGAGTTCCGGGGGAATGATTTGACCGCCGTACTCTCCAAAATAGCCCTGTTCGTCTGGCATGGCATTGAAATCAATTTTCACGGCATTTCCTCCCGGGTTCTGGCCTCATGGGCGATCACTGAATAGATAACTTTCGCATTATGCGCCAATGCCGCGGGAACACTCAACAGCAGCCAGGCGCTCTTTCCTCATGGACAACCATATGCAGTGGTACTATGTTTGCATATGGACACAAGCAGCCAGAGGACAGGACAATGCGCGGACAACAAACCGGTTTTTCACCCCTGGGCATCATGGCTCTGCTGCTGGCTCTGGGTATCGCCAGCAGCGCAACAGGCGCCCCCTATGACGGGCTGGTGACGGTTCCGCAAAGAGGCGCCACCTTCTTCGGCACCACCGAGCGCTTCAACCGCTACTATACCGATTCCTCCTATGTTCCCGATCGCATCCTGCACGTCAGCCCCGAAGGCAGTGGCGACGGCAGCAGGGCATCGCCCATGTCCGTCGATAGCGCCTTTTCCCAGGCACGGGCCGGGGATGAACTGCTCTTCCTGGACGGCCAGTACCAGGGCTGCTGGGAACTGGACGACAGCCAGTCCGGCACCTATGACAAGCCCATCGTCATCAAGGCGCAGTCGCCGGCCGTAAGCATCGACTGCTGCAACAGCGGCCGGGCTACCTGTTTCAATCTCGAAGGCGCCAACTATATCGCCATCGACGGTTTCAGACTGAACGGCGGCAGCTATGGCGTGCGCGCCGTAGGCCTGGACTACACCGCGGCCGGGCACCAGAAAGGCATCGCCATTCTCAACACAGAAGCGGGCGACCAGTACAAAGATCCTTTCTTCACCGGTCAGTCCGACTGGCTGGTGCTGGACGGGAATATCGGCCATGGCGGCGGTGATGGCGACGGCCATGGCATCTACCTTTCCAATGGCGGTGACTGGGCCATCGTGCGCAACAACGAGCTGTACGACAACAGCAATTCCGACTTCCAGATCAATGCCGACCCGGAAGGCACCTGCGCCGGAGACGATATCCCCTACGACGACCCCCGCTGCCATGGCAGCGCCCTGGAGCAACTGGGGCAGGGAATTTCAGAGTTCATCCTCGTGGAAGGCAACTACTTTCACAACAGCGACACGGGCCCCAACCTGACTTCCACCCGCAACCTGGTGCTGCGCAACAACATCATCGGGCCATACACCCGCCATGGCACCAGCTTCTGGCAGGAAACCGAAGTGCCTCAACTGGGCTCCAGCGACAACCGCATCGAACACAATCTTTTTATTGGCAACAACAACAGGCATGTGTTGCAAACCATCGCCTACTCAGACCGCAACCAGATTCGCAACAACATTCTGCTGGGGGCATCCATTTCCGGTGACAGGGTCATGGGCTCCAATCCCGACACCGTGCTGGTGGAAGTGGATCAGGCCACGGTCACCAGCAACGCCTTCAGTGGCAATGTCTATATTGGCGGCCGCTTCGACGGTTTTTCTCCTTCACCTGGCGAGCTGAGACTGAAATCATTCGATGCCGGCTGGTTCAACCGCTTCCCCCCAGACGGCATGGGCAGGCCGGAAGACTACCGGCCCGTGGGAAACGCGCCCTTCCTGGATACGGCGCCCCTGTTGCCCACCACGCCCACCGACATGGAAGGCCGGCCTCGCCGGGCACCCGTCAATCCCGGCCCCTGGGAATACGCCGGGCAACTGAGAGCCATCATCACCCCCTCACAGTCCGCCCGACCCGCACCGGGGAAAGCCATGGGGCAGCCCCGCTGATCCTGTACAATGCTACCCAGTGGCTCCCAGCTGGCAGGGGCGGCTCTTTTGGCATAAAGTAGCCGGAAACACCTTCACTGCAATCCTTTTCTGGACATGACATACCAGCAATCACTGGACATTGGAACCAGCGGCAGGGGCACTATCAACATCACCCGGGAAGTGGCCGGGGTCATCGCCGAGTCCGGCGTGGAGACGGGCATCTGCCATGTCTTCGTGCAACACACCAGCGCGTCACTGATCCTGTGTGAAAACGCCGATCCCCAGGTACGCAGCGACTTGGAGCGCTTCCTGGTGGAAATCGTGCCCGACGGCTACCACATCTTCCGGCACACGGCGGAAGGCCCGGACGACATGCCCGCCCATGTGCGTTCCATACTCACCAACATGGATCTCAGCATTCCCGTGAAGGGCGGCCGCCCGGCCCTGGGCATCTGGCAGGGAATCTACCTGTACGAACACCGCCGCCACGCCCACCGCAGGACGGTGACAGTCACGGTCATTGGCTGAGTATTAACCCGAATGTTTCACCCGGGAACGCGATGATCGTGCCGGGATCGGTGTTCAGGTGCGGATTTGCGAAGGGGTCGGAGTCAAATTCCACCCAATTGTCACAAGGAACGGAATCAAGCTATTCCATGCCATCAGATCTTCCCAACATCCTTTCCATTTGACTCCGACCCCGACCACCAATACCGCAGATGGACGGCGAGACCGGTGCGAGGGCGCGTTCAGCGATGCCCGGTAACATATTGTACTTTGCTACTATTAACCCGGCGGTTCAATCGTTCAGCTCCAGCACCGCATCCATCTCCACCCCGGCGTCCTTGGGCAGGGAAGCCACGCCAATGGCCGCCCTGGCCGGATAGGGCTGCTCGAAATACTCAGCCATGACCTGGTTCACCAGGGGAAAATGCGCAAGATCGGTGAGAAAGATGTTCAGCTTGGCCACGTCGGCCAGACTGCCGCCGGCAGCCTTGGCCACCGCCTGAAGGTTGTCGAACACCCGGCGAATCTGGGCCTCCATGCCACCTTCCACCATTTCCATGGTTTCTGGCACCAGAGGAATCTGCCCTGAAAGATACACGGTGCTACCCACCTTGACGGCCTGGGAATAGGTGCCGATGGCCTGGGGAGCCAGGTCTGTGCTGATGATTTCTTTTTTCATTTCTTTGCCTATACTGGATTTCATGAAACGCTGGCTGATTTTGACACAAACCCTTGTTCTGGCAACAGCCTGCGAACAGCGGCAACCACCGCCTGCTCCGCCCGCGGAGCCCTGGCCCACGGAAGCGGAAGAAGTCTTTCAGCGGGCGGAAGTGCTCAAGTATGAACTGGAGCAGCAGCGCCTGGAACAGGAAAGACTGCGCGCTCAGGGCCTCGAAGGGGCGCCGCCGGGAGAACGCAGGTAGGCCGCCAGGAGCATCAGGCCAGACAACAGCAGTACCGGCCAATTGCCGCCTCTAACCCATGGCGTGCTTCCCTTCAGGGGCTGGACGGATTCGCTGACGACGTCACGCCGGTCCCAGGGCAAAACCTTCAGCAGCCGCCCTCTCTGGTCGATGATGGCGGAGATGCCTGTATTGGTGGCCCGCAACAGATAGCGTCCGTTCTCCAAAGCGCGCATACGCGCCATTTCGAGATGTTGGTGCGGCGCCAGGGAGTTCCCGAACCAGGCGTCGTTGCTGGCGTTCACCAGCAGGCTGGCCTCGGGCAGGGCACGGGCGGTTTCCGCGGGAAAGGCATCCTCGTAGCAGATGGATATGCCGGCGGGATGGCCCGCCAAGGTCAGCAAGGGCCGCTTGTCCACATCCCCCGCGCTGAAGGACGACATGGGAATGGCCAGCATGCGCGCCAGGGGCTGCAGCAAGGTGGCAAAAGGCATGAACTCACCGAAAGGCACCAAGTGCCGCTTGTCGTAGCGCCCCCGCCCGGAAACGCCCAGGGCCAGCATGCTGTTGAAGTAACGGCCATCCGCCTCGCGCACCGGAATGCCCAGGAGCAGATCCCTGCCCTGGGCCTTCAGATGCTGGTGCAAAGGCTCGAGAAAAGTCGTTTCCATCCGGTCCGCATAGGCGGGCACGGCGGTTTCCGGCCAGACGGTGAGGCGGCTGTGGACCAGCTTCTCAGTCTGAGCCACGTAGAACTCCAGGGTGGGGCGCAACTGGGAGGGCAGCCACTTCTTCTCCTGGGGAATGGCGGCCTGCACCAGGCTGGCGACAAAGGAAGGGCCCGCCGGCTCCACCCACTGAACCTGCTTCAGCGCCATGCCTCCCAGCCCCGCCACCGGCAGCAGCAGTATCCAGGGACTGCGCCACAGCACCAGGGCCGCGGCAAGCAATGCCGTGGCCAGGCTCACTCCGTAGATCCCCGCCAGGGGCGCATAACCGGCCAAGGCGCCATCGATCTGGGAATAACCCAGGCTAAGCCAGGGAAAGCCCGTGAGCAGCCAGCTGCGCGACCATTCCACCAGCACCCAGAGCGCAGGATAGGCCAGCAGCAGGCGCGCTTTGCCCTCACTGAACAGACGATTGGCCAGCCAGCCGGCTATTCCGGGAAACAGGGCGAGGAAGGCGGCGAAGGCCAGAGTGATGAATATGGCCAGGGGCAGGTTCAGGCCGCCGAACTGGGCGATGCTGTTGTGCAGCCAGAACACGCCGAAGCCCATGAGACCCATGCCCCAGCTCCAGCCCAGATAAAAGGCCCGGCGCGGCGTTTCCCGTTGCCAGAGAAAGAACAGCAGGGCCAGGGAGAGAAGGGCCACCCAGCCTTGGGAAAAGGGCGCGAAGGCCAGCACGCACAGGGTGCCGGCGAGGAAGGCCAGGGCCAGCCTGGCGCGCAAATCCTCCAGCAATCTCATGTCTCCCCGTCGTTGGCATCCGCTGCATCATCCAGTCGCTCGATGTTCAGCAAACGCACCTTGCGGCTGTCGGCGCGCACCACGATGAAGCGGAAACCGCCGATCTCCACGCTTTCTCCCCGCTTGGGCATGTGTCCCAGGGCGTTCACCACCATGCCGCCTATGGTGTCGTAGTCCTGGTCATCAAAATCCGTGTGGAAGAACTCGTTGAAGTCCTCGATGGTGGTGTGGGCCTTGGCGGTGTAGAGCCTTGCGCCCCGCTTGAGAATATAGGCGCCTTCGTCGAAATCGTACTCGTCCTCGATCTCCCCCACGATCTGCTCCAGCACGTCCTCTATGGTAATCAGCCCCGCCGCGCCGCCGTATTCGTCGATGACGATGGCCATGTGATTGCGGCTGACGCGAAATTCCTTGAGCAGCACGTTCAGGCGCTTGCTCTCGGGCACGAACACCGCCGAGCGCAACACGTCGCGCATGTTGAAGGACGGCGCCGAGGGACCGCAGTACTGCAGCAGATCCTTGGCCAGGAGTATGCCCACCACCTCGCTGCGGTCGTCGCCAATGACGGGAAAGCGCGAGTGGGCGGACTCCACGATCACCGGCAGAATCTCCTCCATGGGCTTGTCCCTTTCCACCACCACCATGCGCGCCCGGGGAATCATGATGTCACGCACCCGCAGCTCGGACACCTGCAGCACGGCTTCCATCATGGACAGGGCCTCGCCGTCCATGAGATGACGGGAGCGGGCCTGCTTGAGCACGGCCACCAGGTCATCCCGGGTTTCGGGATCGGTTTTTATCAGGGAGTCCAGAAGTTTCCTGAGCCAGGAGGTCGAGGGAGGTTTGCTGCTTGTGTTCATAGACGTTGTGGTTTCTTGCGGGCAGGAGCGGCGTGTACGCCGTCCTACAGGGTCTCCATGTAAGGGTCGGGCAGGCCCAGGCCCGCCAGCAGTTGTCTTTCCAGGTTTTCCATGATTTGGGCTTCGGCATCGTCCTGATGGTCATGGCCACGCAGATGCAGCACGCCATGTATCACCATGTGCGCCCAGTGATGGCTCTCCACCTTGCCCTGTTCTTTTGCTTCCCGCTTCACCACGGGCGCGCAGATGACCAGGTCGCCCAGATGCTCGTCAGGCACCCCGGGAGGGGCTTCGAAAGGAAAGGACAGCACATTGGTGGGCCTGTCCTTGCCCCGGTAGTCGCGGTTGAGCCGGCGGCTCTCGGCTTCATCCACGATGCGGATCACCAGGCCGCGGCGGGATTCGTCTTCCAGGGCTGTTTCGGCCCAGGTCTCGAAGTCGGATGTGGCGGGCAGGCCTTGGGCCTCGCTGGCCAGCTGCAACTCCAGGCTCACCAACCGCCTCCCGTAGGTCGGGCTTCAGCCCGACTGGCCAAACTTCGGAAGTATTGCCGGGCTGAAGCCCGACCTACGGCGACAGCGATGAGCAAGGTTCCGGCTTTAGTCATTGTGGTTCCCGTGGCCCTCGTAAGCCTCCACCACCCGCTGCACCAGGGGATGACGCACCACGTCCCTGGCGCTGAAAAAGGTGAAGCTGATGCCTTCCACCTGGGCCAGGATTTCCGTGGCCTGGCGCAGGCCCGAGCGCTGGTGGCGGGGCAGGTCCACCTGGGTCACGTCCCCGGTTATCACCGCCGTGGAACCGAAACCGATGCGGGTGAGAAACATCTTCATCTGCTCCGGCGTGGTGTTCTGGGCCTCGTCCAGGATGATGAAGGACTCGTTCAGGGTGCGGCCGCGCATATAGGCCAGGGGCGCGACCTCGATGACATTCCGCTCCACCAGCTTGTGCACCTTCTCGAAACCCAGCATCTCGTACAGGGCATCGTACAGGGGACGCAAATAGGGATCGATTTTCTGCGCCAGATCGCCGGGCAGGAAACCCAGGCGCTCGCCGGCCTCCACCGCCGGGCGCACCAGCATGATGCGCCGCACCCGGTCGCGCTCCAGGGCCTCCACGGCGCAGGCCACGGCCAGGTAGGTCTTGCCCGTACCCGCCGGTCCCACACCGAAATTGATATCATGGGTCATGACCTTGTGCAGATATTCCTTCTGGTGCGGGCCGCGGCCGCGGATCAGGCCGCGCTTGGTCTTGATGACCACCTCGGGCAGATCCGGCTCCACCGCCTGCAGCAGCTGTTCCGCGCCGGATTCCTGCAGGGCCAGGTGCACCGCCGCTGGCGTGAGCACTTCATCCTCGGTTTCGGCATACAAGGCCCGCAGCACGTCCCTGCCAGCCGTGATGACGGGAGCAGCGCCGATGAGCCGGAAGCTGTTGCCCCTGTTGTTGATTTCTATGCCCAGGCGCCGCTCCAGCAGGCGCAGGTGCTCGTCGAGCTGGCCGCAGAGATTGCGCAGGCGCTCGTTGTCGTCAGGCGTGAGAATGAGATCCAGGGATTCGGGGTGGTCGGATGCCAGGGCTTGGGTCATGGATACTTCAGGCGGTGGCCGCGGCGGCGGGTTCCGGCAGTTCTCCTCGCAGTGAATTGGGCAGGGCCTCGGTGATGCGCACTTCCACGAACTGCCCGATGAGGGAATCCGGGCCGGCAAAGTTCACCACCCGGTTGTTTTCCGTGCGCCCGGCCAGCTCCCTGCCGTCCTTGCGCGCATGGCGCTCCACCAGCACCCGCTGCACCGTTCCCACCATCTGGCGGCTGATGCGCTGGGCGTTGGTGTTGATGGCCTGCTGCAACTCCATGAGGCGGGCCTGCTTGACCTCATGGGGCACGTCATCCTCGTAGTCCGCCGCCGGGGTGCCGGGGCGGCGGCTGTATATGAAGCTGAAGGACTGGTCGAAGCCGATTTCCTCGATGAGCTTCATGGTGAGGCGATGGTCCTCCTCCGTTTCGCCGGGAAAACCGACGATGAAATCCGAGGAAATGCTGATGTCCGGGCGCACCTGGCGCAGCCGTCTGATCTTCTGTTTGTATTCGAAGGCACTGTGACCGCGCTTCATGGCCATGAGGATACGGTCGGAGCCGGACTGCACCGGCAGGTGCAAAAAGCTCACCAGCTCGGGCACCTCGCCATAAACCTCGATGAGGCTGTCGGAGAATTCCACGGGATGGGAGGTGGTGAAGCGGATGCGCTCGATGCCGTCAATGGCGGCCACATAGCGGATAAGCAGAGCCAGGTCGGCAATCCCGCCATCGTGCATCTCGCCCCGATAGGCATTCACGTTCTGCCCCAGCAGGTTCACCTCGCGAACCCCCTGGGCGGCGAGCTGGGCCACCTCGGCAATGACGTCATCGAAGGGGCGGCTGATTTCCGTGCCCCGGGTATAGGGCACCACGCAATAGGTGCAGTACTTGGAGCAGCCTTCCATGATGGACACGAAGGCCGTGGGCCCCTCGGCCCGGGGCTCGGGCAAACGATCAAACTTCTCGATTTCGGGAAAGCTCACATCCACCACCGGCTCGCCGGTGGCGCGCACCTGCTCCAGCATGGCCGGCAGGCGGTGCAGGGTCTGGGGGCCGAACACCAGGTCCACGTAAGGGGCGCGGCGGCGGATGGCCTCGCCCTCCTGGCTGGCTACGCAGCCGCCCACCCCGATGACCAAGCCCGGCTTGTCCTTCTTCCAGTCCTTCCAACGGCCCAGCAGGGAAAACACTTTCTCCTGAGCCTTTTCCCTGATGGAGCAGGTATTGAGCAGCAGCAGGTCGGCATCTTCCGGCACGTCCACCGGTTCCAGGCCGTGGGCCTGCCTGAGCACGTCCTCCATCTTGCTGGAGTCGTACTCGTTCATCTGGCATCCGAAGGTTTTGATGTACAGCTTGCCGGGCATTCTTGCTCAGTCAGTAAGAAACGGCAGGAAATTGTATAACTTTCAGCCGATTCCCGCCATCCGCCATATACCCGGCCGCATTGGTCACAGACCGATCAGCTCGGCGTGCAGGCCCCGGTTCTGGACCGGATCCAGCAGTTCCAGGGTTTCCACCGCCTCCGGGTCATAGTCCACCACCATCAGGTGTCGGGCCTTCTCATGAACGCAGGCGCTGTAAACGCCGTCGATCATGCTGACATCTCGCTCGATATCGTGGATATTTGCATCATCAAGCTCTTCGTCGATGTGAATCAGCACATCGGTGCACCAGTCGGACATGTTCTCTCTCCTCTTGCGTTACCGGTACTTATAAGCAATAGCCCGGCCACGGGAAAATACAAGTACAATTCCCCCATGTCCCACAAAGCCCGCAAGCGATTCGGCCAAAATTTTCTCCACGACCCCGGCATCATCGGCAGGATCGTGCAGGTCGTGGCGCCTTCTCCGGAAGATCACCTGGTGGAAATCGGCCCGGGACAGGGGGCCATCACCGAGCAGTTCCTGCCCCGGGTGGGACGCCTGGACGCCGTGGAACTGGACCGGGATCTGGTGCGCCTGCTCGAATCCCGCTACGGGGGTCAGGAACTTTTCCACCTGCATTCGGCAGACGCCCTGAAATTTGATTTCTGCGCCCTGGCGGAAAAAGGGGAAAAACTGCGGGTGGTGGGTAACCTGCCCTACAA